>CAXTOO010000081.1:0-8029 GCA_964245875.1 uncultured Fimbriimonas sp.
CTGCGAGCCCGCCTTCGGCGAGTTCGCCACCGCCCTCACCGGCCAGGGCAAGCATGAGGAGGCCTACAACCTCATGCGCTTCGCCGCCGCGAACAACCCGCAGTCCCTGCCGATCCACCTGAACCTCGGCCTCGCCGCCAAACGCGCGGGCCACGTGGACGAGGCGAAGGGCCTCGCGCGGCAGATCCGCGAGGCGCTGGTCGGCGATCCCAACCGGGCGCAGGTCGACCCTATCCTGGACGAAATCGAAGGGTGAAGACGGCGGGGGCGAAGGAGGCTGGCACCTATCGGACGGTGCCAGTCTGGATCAAGCTCCTCGTCGGCCTCCACGTGTTCGCCGTCACCGTCTGGGCGCTCCCCCAGCCCGCCGACGCCGTGCGGGCGGGCCGCGTCCAGCCCGCCGGAACCGGGTGGCTCCTCTTCTGGAACTCCCGCTACCTCAAGGAGCTGCGGCCCGTCCAGGCTTACGTCCTGAGCACCGGGACGTGGCAGTACTGGGATATGTTCGCGCCCGACCCGTCGAACACCGACTGGTACTGCGCCGCCGACGTGACGTACAAGGACGGGACGACGAAAGCCGTCCCGTACCCGCGGATGAACGACCTGCCCATCCCGATGAAGTACGTGAAGGAGCGGTACCGCAAGTTCTTCGAGCGCGCGCACAACCGCGACCTCTCGGCGATGTGGCCCCCCTTCGCGCAGACCATGGCCCACCTGGGCTACACCGACCCGAACAACCCGCCGATGGTCGTCCGCCTGAAGGCGCTCTCCCTGCGGATCGCCGACCCCGGACAGCGGCAGTCGACGAAGTACGACGTTGAAGAGTACTTCGACTATGCCGTCGACCAAGCTCAGCTTCGTCGTCTCGGAGTCAATCGATGAAGGCGAAGCCCGCGGCGGTCGGGACCGAAGAGCCGATGCTGCGCGGGCTCGACCGCTGGTGGTTCGGCTTCGGCTCGCCTACGAGCCTCGGCGTCTACCGCATCCTGCTCGCAACCATCGTCTTCCTCAACCTCATGATGCTCACCGGCGACTGGGGCGCGTGGTTCGGAGAGGACGGCTTCATGCCCGCGTGGCTGGGGCGGAATCTGCTGGGTGGGAGCGTCGCCACCGGCCTCGGATTCGACCTGCCAAGGCTCAGCGTCGCCGCGGGCGTCACCGACCCGCGCCTCGCCGTCGCCTTCTTCGCCTTTACCGCACTGATGGCGGTCATGACCGCCCTCGGGCTGGTCACGCGGTTCTCCGCCTTCATGCTCGCGATCTGCCTCGTGTCCCTGGACCACCGCAACTCGTCGATCCTGCACGGCGGCGACACCGTGATGCGCGTCGCCGTCTGCTACCTCGCCGTGTCGCCCTGCGGAAGAGCCTGCTCGCTCGACCGGCTCTTCCGCCTTCGACGCGGCGAAGAGACGGGACCGGAAGAGGTGCCGCTCTACGGGCAGCGCCTCGTGGCGTTCAACGTCGCCCTGATCTACTTCACCACCATCTGGGCGAAGCTCTTCGGGGAGAAGTGGCGCAACGGCACCGCCACCTGGTACCCCGCCCGCCTCGCAGAGTTCTACCGCTTCCCGGTTCCCAAGTTCGCCAACGACCTGCCAATGGTCTACGTGACGACCTACGGCACGATGGCGGTCGAGTTCTCGCTCGCCACGCTCGTGTTCTTCCGGCCTTTGCGCAAGTACGTGCTCCTCGCAGGCGTCCTCCTGCACGCATTCATCGAGTACTCGATGAACATCCCGCTCTTCTCGTTCCTGATGATCAGCGCCTACGTCTGCTTCTTCGAGGGCGAGGAGGTCGCGGACTACTGCCGACGTCTCGGGGAGCGTCTGTGGCCGCTCATGGGACTGGAGGTCTACCTGCCGCCGGGCGTCCGTTTGAAGCCGACCGGCGAACGGTTTCTGAAGGCGGTTGACCCCTTCGGCCTTGTCCGCTATCTGCCCAACGCCCACCCGCGCGAAAGAGACCTGGGCTGGGACGCGAAGAAGGACAACGGCAAGCGGTCGAATCCCTTCCGGGGCGTCGCCTATCGCGCCCCCGGAGCCTGGATCTTCCTCGTCGTGCCGACCCTCTGGAAGCGGATCCAGCTCGGTTGCGTGGAGGCGGCTTGATTCGCTTCCGCCGACCGAAAGGACCGGGCTTCGGCATCGACGCGGGCTTCTATCTCTCCGTGCTGTCCACCCGCACGCCCATGCCGCCCATCCGCGAGCTGGTCAACCCCAAGGGCGAGGGAGGCGCGATCGTCGGCTTCGGGGTGCCGCTCGCCCAGAGCGCGGAGAAGGCCGACCTCGGCCGTCCGATGGGTCGCGGCGTGTACGGCCTCGTCACGAAGGACCGGAAGACCGCCCTGAAGATGCGCGTCCTGAGCAAGGAGGAGGCGGGCTTCGATCCCGAGGCTTTCCTGAGGAGTCCCCTGGCGGTTGGGCTAGGCGACGAGCTTCTCCTGCGCCTCAAGGCGACTTGGACCGTCGCGCAGCTCACCTTCGAGTCCCACGACGCGGAGGTCTACCCGGCCATCGACTTCCTCGTCGACGTCGCCGGGCGTCTGGGCTATCTGACCGACGGGGCCATCGCCGACCCGCTGTCCCGGCGGTACCTCCTGCCGCACGAGCTTCGGCAGGCCGTCCGCCTCGATCCGCGCGTGGACGCCCGCGAGGTGATCGGCATCGAGAAGCGTGGCGTCGAGGGTCGCGAACACATCGCCACGCGCGGCCTCGCCAAGTTCGGAATGCCCGAGCTGGAGATCGAGAACCTCTTGCCGGATGAAATCGTGCTCGCGGGCCGCTTCCTCATCGCCTGCGCCCAGAACGCTCTGATGGGCGATCCGCCCGTGAGCGGCGACCGCTACGGCGCTCCCGGTGCGCTCTTCGAGGCTCGTGAGGGCGGCTTCGAGCTGGCCGTTTGGGAAGGCACCGCCGTCCTCGAACTGCTCCCCCCCACCCGCCTCACCGCCGGAGAGGCTCTGCGCGAATGGGAGAAGAGTTTAGGGTGACGGGTGGATAATACGTCACCCGTCACTCCCCATTCATTCCTCGACATCCGGCGCCGGCGGCACGTCCATCCAAGATCGGGCGGTGATGGCGCTCATGGCGAGAGGGTACGCCGAAACACCGTCTTCGCCAAGGGATTGCCTCGCCAAGTGACCCGCGACGAGGGCGACGTCGATCGGTCGCACGCCGGGAATGCGCCCTGCCTGTCCCAAGGTGATGGGGCGCACACGCAGGAGCTTTTCTCTGCCCTCGTGGCTGAGGCTCGAAACGGAGCCGTAGTCGAAGCTCTCGGGAATCGCGCGGCCCTCGACTCGGCGCGACTCGGCGGCCATCCGCTCCTCGCGCTCCAGGTAGCCGCCGTACACCGCCTCCAGGCGGAGCGCCTCGCGCACCGCACGATCCTCGGTGACCTCCAGCGGTCGGCCGCAGGCGGCGGCGAGGAGCGTCGCGCGCTCCACGTCCACCAACGGCCTCCGCATCAGTTCGTGGGTGGAGACACGCTGGGAGAGCGGCGGCTCGTCGTGGTCTTCGAACACCGGGTTGTCCGCAGAGGAGAAGGACGCCTCCTTTAAAGCCTCGCGGCCCGCCTCGATCGCCTTGACCTTCTCGGAAAAGCGCATCCACTGAGCCTCGCCGACCAGTCCGACCTCCCGCCCGAGCGGGGTCAGGCGCCGGTCGGCGTTGTCGTGGCGCAGGAGGAGGCGATGCTCCGCGCGGGCGGTGAGCATCCGGTAGGGATCGTCGACGCCCTTCGTCACGAGGTCGTCGATCATTACGCCGAGGAAGCTGCCGTCGCGGGGAAGCACCACCGGCGGCTCGTCCGCGGCGTACTGCGCGGCGTTGATCCCGGCGACGATGCCCTGACCTGCCGCCTCCTCGTAGCCGCTCGTTCCGTTCAGCTGGCCCGCGAGGAAAAGCCCCGCGACCGCCTTGGACATCAGCGCGGGCGTCAGCCCCTGCGGGTCGAACACGTCGTACTCGACCGCGTAGCCTGCCACCAGCATCTCGGTCCTCTCTAGCCCCGGGATCGTCTTCAGGATGCCCTCCTGGACCCACGCGGGAAGGGAAGTGGACAGCCCCTGCACATACACCGAGTCGCCGTCCCACGTCTCTCGCTCCAGCCATACAGGATGCGACTCCTTTTCCGCGAAGCGCACAACCTTGTCCTCCACCGAGGGGCAGTAGCGCGGCCCCGTGCCCTCGATGCGCCCGCCGTACATCGCGCTCTCGCCGAGGTTCTGCCGAACGAGGTCGTGCGTGCCGGGCGTCGTCCGGGTCTGCCAGCAGGCGTAGAGAGGGCGGTCGACGAGCGGACGCGCGTGCCGGAAGGAGAACGGCCCCGCCCCCGGCTCGGCGGCCGTCTCCTCGGTCTTCGCGAAGTCGATGCCCCGGAAGCTCACGCGGGGCGGTGTGCCGGTCTTGAAGCGCAGCATCCGCGGCGCGATCGAACGCAGCCAAGCGGCAAGGTCCGTCGAGGCGGCGTCTCCCCGCCGTGCGGCCGGGCTCTTCGTGCGCCCCTCGTGGCACACGCCGTTGAGGAACGTGCCCGCCGTCAGCACGACCGCGCGGCACTCGATCCTAGACCCATCGACCCAAAGCCCGCCGACACGCTGCCCCTGAACCTCTATCCCCATGACCGCGCCTTCGACGAGATCCAGGTTCGGCTCCTCCCGAAGCGCCCTCAAGATCGTCGTCGGATACAGCTCCTTGCAGACGTGGGCGCGAAGGGTCTGGATCGCGGGGCCGCGCCCGGTGCCGACGCGCCGCAGGTGGGTCGTCGCCTTGTCCGTCGCGACCCCCATCTCGCCCCCTAGAGCATCGATCTCACGCGCGAGGTGGCCCTTCGCCGGCCCGCCGATGGAGCAGTTGCAGGGAAGGTAGCCCGCCCGATCCAAGCGAAGCGTCACACACGCGGTACGTTGGCCCATCCGCGCCGACGCGAGCGCCGCCTCGACGCCCGCGTGACCCGCTCCGACCACGACCACGTCGTACCGCATGGTCTCTATTGTGGCGCGGGCGCCCCGCCCGCAGCCGGGAAGGAAGGCGTTACCACCGGGCCGCAAGGATCGCGGCCATCCCATCCAGCATCGCCTCATCGGTTGCGTCGAACTGCCCGACCGTGTGGCCATCGATGTCGATCTGTCCCAGGATCTCGTTCTCGTCGCGAATGAGGACGACGATCTCGCTCCGCGTGAACGCGGAGCAGGAGAGATAGTTGTCCAACTCGCGCACCTCCGGAACAACCTGATTTCGATCCTCCGCGACCGCGGTGCCGCACACGCCGCGTCCGACGGGGATGGAGGTGTGGTCGGTCGCCGCGCCGACGTAGGCGTCGAGCACGAGGGTGTCGCCCTCCAGCCGGTACACGCCGCTCCAGTCGTAGCCCGGCAAGGCGTCGAGCGCGGCCATGGCGCGCTGGCGCAGGGCGAGGCCCGTCTCCGGCGCGGCTTGGAGGTCGGTAAGCAGACGGTCGGCCATCTCTTCGCGGATCATGGTCTCATTGTGGAACACGGCAGATTTCCGCCAAAAGTCCTGCCGCGCCGAAAGTTCGCACGAAAATAGAGGGTGGCCCCGTCTCCGGGCTGTCGACCACGAACCGCCATGAAGACCGTCCGCCGCCTCGCCCTTCTCGCCGCGTCGCTCGCCGCCGCCTCGGCATGGGCCGCCGACCCGATCCGCATGGACGTGCGGACCACGTTCGACGGCCCGGCGTCGGACACCAACGCGGTCACCGTCACCCTGGAGAACGACGGCCCGGACGCCCATGGCACCTTGAGGGTTCTCGGCGCGGAGAACGGGACGATCTATCCCGTCAGCCTGCCGCGCGGGGAGAGCCGAACGGTTCTGACCCTGAACGGCATCTCCAATTGGGGCACCCTTCGGTTCGTGTTGGACACGGACCAAGGCCGCGCCGTGCAGGAGATGCCCGCCGTGTGGCGAGAAAATGGCCGCAACCTCGACGGCTCCGCGCTCTTCGTAGGCGACGACAATCGCTCGGTCGCCTTTCTGCGGCCCGAGGGAGATCAAAGCGTAGGCCTGAAGGACGCCTACGTCAGGCCGGCGCGGGCGCCCGACCGCGCGGCGGCCTACCGCGGCTTCAACGCGGTGTTCCTCAGCCCCGCGGCGATCGGCATCGGCAACGATGCCGTGCGGGCGTTGAAGGAGTACGCGCTGGGCGGCGGCACGCTCGTGTTCCTCGGAGGCTCCAACCCCGAACTCCTGGAGGACGCGCGCTGGGCCGACGTCCTGCCCGGACGTGGTTGGCGCTCCCGAAGGGTCTCCCCGCGGCCCCTGGACGGCCTTGGGACGCAAGTCCCCCCGGGCGGCTTCACCGTCGTCGAGCCGAAGGAGCTGGCCCCCGGCGCGGCCGCGCTGAAAGGTCCGGGCGGCGCCTCCATCTTCGACACCGAACGCGGCTTCGGTCTCGGCCGGGTGGTGGCTCTCGGCTACTCGCCCTTCGAAGGCTCGCTCCAAGGCTGGGAGGGCCGTACGCGCTTGCTGGCCCGCTTCATCCGTGGAGGCTCGTCCATCAACGGAGCCGCCTTCCTCGACGCCTACACGGGCCAGACCGTCTCCGGCGGCTCGAGCGGCGTGGGCGATCCGTTCAGCACGAAGCTCCCGCCCGCCGCGACCGTGTTCGGCATCCTCGTCGGCTATTTCGTCCTCGTGGTGCCGGTGAGCTTTCTCGTGCTGCGGAAGCTGAAGCGCGGCGAACTGGCCTGGATCACCGCGCCGCTGCTCAGCCTCGGCTTCGCGGGCCTGCTCTTCCGGTCGGCCTCCGGACTCTACTCTTCCGCACTCTCGACCGCCTCGCAGGGCGTGGTCGTGCTCCAGCAGGGCCAGCCCGACGCGATGTTCTACGGAACGAGCCAGATGTTCTTCCCCAAGGGCGGCGTCTACGACCTGAGGCTGAAGGGCGTTGACCATCTGGACACGGTCCGGGGCGCGAGCGACTATGGCTCCGATGCGCTCGCGGGCTTCAATCCCGTCGATTCCGGCGTGGTCGAGGTGCCGCGGCTGGAGTCGAACAACCTCGCGTTCCGCGAGATGAGCTATGTCCAGCGCGTAAAGGCGGGCGACTGGTTCCGGATCGAACCCTTGAACGCCGTCTACACGAGGGTCGAGAACCGGTCGCGGTACCCGTTCAACGGGTACCTCTTCCGGGGTCGGCGCCAGAGCGCACCCCTGTCGCTCCGTCCGGGCGAGACGAAGATAATAGACGCGGGCCGTTCCCAGACACTCAAATCCGGTGAAACTTGGTCAGCGACGAGCGCCCACCGATTCACCGACGGAAGCGGCCAGGGCGACGGACGCATCGCCCTGAGCGGCACGATCACCGGCTTCCGGCCAGGCCCGCAGATCGGGAGCGAGGTCCGCAACAGCGTGACCGTGATCGCCTTCGCCGGGGAGAACGCACGATGAGAGGCCTTTTCGACCGTCTGGTCCTCGACAATCCGATGCGCATCGAGATCGCCCGCTTCCGCCGCCGCTTCCTCGGCTTCGGCGGCTCGGGGCTGACGAGCGCGATCCTCTCGCTCGTGGCGCTCTGTTACGTCGGGATCGTCATGCTCGTGATCGACATGAGGGGCGACCTGCACCCGGTGGCCCTCATCGAGTTCCAGACCGTCCTCTTCTGCTTCTTCGGCCCGGCGATGCTCCACGGGGCGATCGCGGGCGAACGGGAGCGGCGGAGCTGGGACCTCCTGCTCGTCGCGCCGATCTCAAAGGGGCAGATCGTGGCGGGCAAGTTCATGGGGGCGGTGGCGGCGCTCGGCCTCGGTGCGGTGGCGATGGCGCTGCCCATCGGGATCGCGGGCGTCGCTTACGGCAAGACGGGCGCGTACGATCTCGTCCTGGCCGAGGCGGTCTCGCTCGCGTTCTGCGCTTTAGTCTGCGCGTGGACGATCTTCCTCTCCTCGCGGGTCAAGCGGCCCTTCATGGCGCTCGGAGCGTCCCTCGGCACCCTCGCCCTCGGCCTCGGGGTCATGCCGCCAGGGAGCCGCAGCTGCGTGAGCCGCCTGGCCTTCAAACGAAAACTTGAC
>CAXTOO010000081.1:8039-14227 GCA_964245875.1 uncultured Fimbriimonas sp.
GGGCATGCGCCAGCAAGTAGCGCCCCTGCGGCAGCCCCTGCAGGCCCTCCAGCACACGGGCTACCAGGGCCAAGGCGGCCTCGGGGTCATGCCCCTCCTGTTCGCGTCGCTCTCCAGCGGCGACCGACTCGGCAGCGAGGCCGTCCTCTACCTCAACCCCTTCGCGACCTTCATTTCCGTTTCCGAGCCGAACCACCGGATCTTCGCGGAAGGCACGTTCGTAGCGGCGAGGTTCTATGGCCTTCCTCAGCTCTTCGTCTACCTCGGCCTCACCGCCTGCCTGCTCGCCTACGCCGAGAAGACGCTGCACTTCCCCGACAACGACGTGAAGTTCATCCCCAAGGGGCACCACCATGCTTGAAGTCAAGAACCTCAGAAAGGAGTACGGCGGACTGACCGCGGTCAAGGGCGTGTCGTTCACGCTCCAGCCCGGCGACGTGTTCGGCTTCATCGGCTCGAACGGCGCGGGCAAGACCACCACCATCCGGATGCTCGCCACGCTCCTCGAACCGACGAGCGGCTCCGCCTCCCTGAACGGCAAGGACGTCCGCAAGGACGCCCTCGCCGTCCGGCGGATGCTCGGCTACATGCCCGACTTCTTCGGCCTCTACGACGACGTCAAGGTATGGGAATACCTCGACTTCTTCGCCGCGATCTACGAGGTCCCGGCGCGCGAGCGCGCCTCGATCATCGACCGCGTCCTGGAGCTCACCGACCTTTCGGTCAAGAAGGACGCCTTCGTCCAGTCGCTCTCGCGCGGCATGCAGCAGCGGCTCTGCCTCGCGCGGTGCCTCGTCCACGATCCGACGCTCCTCCTCCTCGACGAACCCGCCTCTGGCCTCGACCCCCGCGCCCGCGCGGAGCTGAAGGAGCTCATCGTCGAGCTCGGACGGATGGGCAAGATCGTGATCGTCTCCTCGCACATCCTCCCCGAGCTCGCCGACTTCTGCAACACCGTCGGCATCATCGAGCGCGGCGAGATGCTCGCCTTTGGGAGCGTGGACGACATCGTGCGCGACCTCCATCCCACGCGGGCCTTGGAGGCGCGCGTGCTGCGCGACGCCGCCGCGGCGGCGGAGATCGTGGTCCGCATGCCCGGCGTGCTCGGCGCGACGGCGGAGGACGACCGTCTGCGGATCGAGTTTAGCGGCGATCCGCAGGCGCAGGCGGAGGTCGCGCGGGCGCTCGTGCAGGGCGGCCACGGCCTTCTTGCCTTCCGTGAGCAGCAGGCAGACCTTGAGGACGTGTTCCTCAAACTCACGACGGGAGCGGTGAACTAACATGACGGCGACGGCGGCAAACTGGCTTCGGCAGACGGGAAGGACCTACTTCGGCAACGCGGCGGCGCAGCGCGACTACCGCGTCCAGCTTCGCGGCAACCGCTCGATGCTGCTGTTCGGGCTGTACCTCGCGATCCTCATCGGCGTGGGCTTCTTCAAGTACGCGTCCATCGCCTACGACACGACGATCTCCGTCGTCCAGGCCCAGCGCCAGCTCCGCGACTTCTACGGACTGGTCATCTACCTGCTCGGCGGCATGGTCTCCATCGTGACGCCCGGCCTCGCCGCCACCGCCATCGTCCTGGAACGACAGCGGCGCTCGCTCGACCTCGTCTTCTCCGCCCCCGTCGAGCCGCGCTACCTGCTCGTCGGCAAGGCCATCGCCGCCTACCGCTACATCTGGATGCTCCTGGTCCTTTCCCTGCCCGTGACCGCCGCCTGCGTGGTCCTCGGCGGCGCGAGTTGGAGCGATGTCGTCACCGCCTACTGCCTCCTCTCGCTTCACGGCCTGCTCTGCGCCGCCATCGGCCTGCTCGTCTCCTGCCTCGCCACCAAGCCCGTCTCCGCCGTCGTCTGGACCTACGTCGCCGTCGCCGGCTACCTTGCCGCCAGCGGCGCGGCGGCGGGCGCGGCGTACTCGGCGGTGCACTACGGGAACATGATCGGCGTCGCGGACGGCGAGGCGCCGTTCGCCATCGCCCTCAGCCCGTTCTCGGCCCTCTTCGCCGTCGGCACCTACACCACCCTGCTCGGCCACGCGGTTCCCAACCTCGTGGTCGGCGGCGTGTTCATCCTGCTCGCCGTCCGGCTGTGCCTCCTCGGCGCGGGTTCCGTGCTTAGCGAAGGGCGCGAGACGGTCAACCTCCGTCTGCACTGGATCGCCGTCACCGCCATCGCCGCGTTCGGCCTCACGTACTGGTTCGCCGCGTCGGGCACCTACGCCCAGCTCGCATCTCCCGAGGCTTTTCCAAACAACGATTCGCCCTTCAAGGGCGTGGATCCCCTCGCGGTGATGCTCGGCTACGGCCTCTTTTGGCTCCTGAGTCCCCTTGCCCTCGTCCTGCCCGTGCTCGCCGCCTATGGGAGTGACGGCGCGCAGCGCCAGCGGGCGAACGGGTGGTTTCGCCTGCGCCGTGCTCTGGACGGCTCCCCCGCCGGATCCCTGCCCTACATCACCGCCTTGATCTCGACCGCCGTCGTCACCGGGCTCCTCGGCATTGTGGCCGCCCGAGGTGCCATGCCCTCGCCGACCTTCGCGGCGTACGTCCTCTACACGATGGGCTTTTGGTCGCTCTTCTGGGCGATCGGGCGCGTCGCCTCGGGCTACGGCATGGGCCTGCGCGCCGCCCGCACCACCGTCGTCGCCTCCTTCGTCGTGCTGGTCTTCCTGCCCGTCCCTTTCCTCTCCGCGTTCACGCACGAAACGTTCGACCAGCCGGGGATGTCCGCGTGGGACCTCTATCTGCTTCGTCCCGTCCTCCAGTTCGCCCGCATCAACCTCGCCCTCCCCGACGTCTACGGCGTCGGCCTCATCGTCCTGTCCTTGGGGATGAACGCCTGGTCGGAGCGGAACCGCCTCCGTCTTGGCGTATAGTCCACAAGGATGCTCCCCCTCCTCCTCGCCCCCCTGCCGCCGCTCGCCCACGCCCGCCTCTACATCGTCCGCCACGCCGAGAAGCCCCTGGAGGGCACCGGACTCACCCCCGCGGGCGAGGCGCGGGCCAAGGCGTACGTCGCCTACTTCCGCAAGGACCCGCTCGACGGCAGCACCCTGCGCCTGAGCCACGTCTTTGCCGCCAAGGACAGCCGGAAGAGCTTTCGCCCGCGCCTCACCTTGGAGCCGCTCGCCAAGGCGTACGGTCAGAAGATCGACCTGCGCTTCACCGACAAGGAGCCGGAGCCGTTCGTGCGGGAGCTCCGCACCCATTCTTACGGCACCCGCATCCTCGTCGCCTGGCGTCACGGCGAGATCCCAGAGCTACTCGCCGCCCTAGGCGGCGACGCGAGGACCTTCGTGCCCGAAGGGAAGTGGCCTGACTCGGTCTACGACCGGGTGGTCGAGCTGACGTTCGACGCATCGGGCAAGCTCGACCCAGCCCACAGCCGCACCCTGCAAGAGCACCTCATGCCCGGCGACGCGCGGGCGTGGTAACGAGACTGCCCGCCAAACTGCAGAACCGAGCCGGATGCCCACATAGATCCCAAGGGTAGCGACCGAGTTGGTCAAATGGGCGTGGTCAAGGTCGAACAGGGGTTAGGAGGGCTCACGCTCCTGACCCCTTTACGCCCCCCTACTGGCAGGGGTCGCCAGTCTTCCAGGGCGCGGGGGAGGGATAGTACTTGTCGCCGTAGCCGTAGCGATCGGGGTTGAGGGTCTGCTCCAGCTTCTGGTACTTCGCGTGGCCATCGGCGTACGAGTAGTTCGAGCCGCCGGTGTGGCGGTCCCACTTGACGCGCACGAGGTCCTGCTTGTCGTTGGTGGCGGTGGTGGGCAGCAGCTTCGCTTGGGCCGGCGTGAAGTACGTGTAGCCCGTGGAGCCGGTGCTGGTGCCGGGCGTCACGAAGGCGCGCGCGGCGCAGGGCTGGGCGGGAACGAATCCCGAGACGCCCTTGTGCTGGCCGATGGTGGCGTTGCTCGCGCTCAGGCCGGGCGTGTCGATCTTCGCGCGGCGCTCCGCGACCATGATCGTGTCGGCGGGCGCGGGCAGGACGGTCATGCTCACCGGCAGCCAGTCGTGCGGCGGGATGAGGTTGTAGTTCGGGATCATCGAGTACTTCGGCGCCTGCCAGTCGCACACCATCGGCATCTTGCCGAGGTCGGCGAGGCCGTTGGGGCACTTGGTGGCGGGCTCGATGGGCGCCGAGTCGCTCGGGCAGCGGAAGATGTCCCAGCTCTTGATGTAGGGCTGCATCAGGTAGGTCCAGCTCACCTGGTACGGGTGCGCGACGTCGTTCTCCCAGGTCGTCTGGGGCAGGGTGTCGTCGCTATCGCCAGCGTACATATAGCCGGCGGTCGCGACCTCCTTGAGGTTTGCGAGGCACGACGTCTTCTTCGCGGCCTCCTTCGCCTGGGCGAAGACCGGGAACAGGATTGCCGCCAGGATGGCGATGATCGCGATGACCACCAGCAGCTCGATAAGGGTGAACGCCTTTCGCATGTGCCGGAGAGGGTGCCCATACGAATGTTAAGAAAATGTAATCGGGAGGTTAAGAGAGTGTGATTGGTTGTTGGTTCTTAGTTCCGGACCAACAACCAACAACTCCTAACCAACAGCCTATTCGACCGTCTGCGTGTACACCGCCTTGATCACCTCGTCCGGCGTCGTCCAACCCGCCAGCACCTTCGCCTTGCCGTCCTCGATCATCGTCCGGTAGCCCTGCCGCCGGGCGATCTCCTGGAGCTCCGCCATGCTCGCGTTCTTCGCGATGCCCGCGCGGAACTCGGGCGTCCCCAGGATCAGCTCGAACACGCCGATCCGGCCCTTGTAGCCGGTGCCGCGGCACTCGGGGCAGCCCTTGCCCTTGGCAAACCGTGCCTTCTCTAGCTCCTCGGGCGCAAACCTCAGTACCTCCAGCTCGTCGACCGTCGGGCGGTAGCCCTCGCGGCACTTCGTGCAGTTCAGACGCACAAGCCGCTGGGCGAGGATCGCGACCACCACGCCCGACACAAGGTACGGCTCGGCGTCCATGTCCACCATGCGCCCGATCGTCTCGATCGCGTTGTTCGTGTGGAGCGTGGAGAGCACGAGGTGGCCGGTGAGGCCCGCCTGGATGCCAATGCCCAGCGACTCGGCGTCGCGCATCTCGCCCACCAGCATCACGTCCGGGTCCTGGCGCAGGAACGTGCGCATGACCCGCGGGAAGGTCATCTTCTCCGACACCTGCACCTGCGCGATGTTCTTCTCGTACTCGTACTCGATCGGATCCTCGACGGTGACGATGTTCCGGTTCTTCGAGTCGAGCGTCTGGAGCGAGGCGTACAGCGTGGAGGTCTTGCCCGAACCCGTCGGGCCGGTCACGAGGATCAGCCCGTACGGCGACTGCACCGCGCGGCTCCACTTCTTCAGCACGTCCTCGGGCATCCCAAGGCGGGCGAGGTCCACCTTCATGCGCTCGGGGTCGAGGAGGCGCATGACGAACTTCTCGCCGTTGAGGCAGGGGATGCACGAGGCGCGGGCGGAGAGGCGGCGGCCGCTGTACTCCATGTCGATGCGCCCGTCCTGCGGCTCGCGATTCTCGTCGATCCGCATCCCGGAGGCGAGCTTCAGACGCGCCATGACGTTGCTGGCGAGCTCCGGCGGAAGCTGGCCGTTCTCCATCAGCAGACCATCCTGCCGGAACCGGATCTTCATCTGGTCGCGCTCGGGCTGGAGGTGGATGTCGCTCGTGCCCGTGTCGAGCGCCTGCATCATGATGCTGTCCACGATCTGCACGGCGTGCGAGCCGTCCTCGCCGCCGCCCATGTCGCGCGTCGTTCCGCTCTCGCGGAGGATCAGGCGGAAGCGCTTGCCCGCGCCGAAATTGGCGGCGGCGTAGTTCTCGTTCAACATGGGCTTTAGGGAGGACGCCGGACCGTACGGCGTCCGTTCGCATTATACAGAGGCGTTAGGCGTCAGGATGCTGGCTTCGTGAGGACCTAACCCTTAACGTCAAACCCCTCGCCAAGTAAACTCTCCCCATGAGCGACGTCAATCCTGAAACCCCCCTCGAACAGCCGACGGTCGAAGCCGAAGCGGGGCAGCAGGTCGAGACCGACATCCAGGACGTCTACGACCAGGTCCAGAAGCTGACCGACGAGCGCGACCAGCTGCGCGACCAAGTCCTGCGCGCGATGGCCGACTTCAAGAACTTCCGGGCGCGGGTCGAGGCGGAGAAGCGCACCGCGATGCGCTTCGCCTCCGAGAAGCT
>CAXTOO010000082.1:0-14223 GCA_964245875.1 uncultured Fimbriimonas sp.
GAGGCCTTCCTGAGGATCCACAACGCGCTCCCGAACTTCAAGGGGCAAAGCTCCTTCAAGACCTGGCTCTACCGCATCCTCACCAACTGCTACCTCGACCTGCGCAAGCGCGAGAAGGCACGACCCCACGGCTCGCTCGACACCATGCTCGACACCGGCGAGGGGGAGGCCGGCCCGCAGATCGCAGACGTAGGGCCGAGTCCCGAGGAGATCGCCCAGAAGCGCGCCCGCGGCGACGCGCTCCAGGCCGCCCTCGCGACGATGCCCGAGTACCAGCGCGCGATGATCGTGATGTACCACTCCGAGGACATGAGCTACGAGGAGATGGCGGCGGCGCTCGACCTCCCGGTCGGCACGGTCAAGAGCCGTCTGAACCGCGCGCGGCTCGCGCTTCGCGACCACCTTCTCAAACACGAGGAACTTTTCCGCAAGTAGGTCGTCCAAAGGGCTGGGTCCCTCGCCCACTATTGGTACTTTATCTTCCGAAAGGAGAGCGCCTTCCATGCCCCTGGCCCGAGACCGACGATGACGAACGACAAAGCCCGCGAGTTCTTTTCCGCGTTCCACGAGGGAACGCTGGAGCACGGCCTCCGCGCCTCCCTGGAGCGCAAGCTGGAGGCCGACGGCGAGCTCCAGACGGAGTTCGCGGCGTTCGTCGCGACGGTCGACTCGCTCGACGCCCTCCGCCATGAGGCGATCGAGATTCCCACCTATCTGAGCGACCGGATCGCTTCCCGGCTCGATCCGGTGCTCGACGCCAAGAAGGTCCCTTTCTGGCAGACGCTCCTCTCGCCCCGCCCCTCCTACGGGTGGGCGATGGGGGCCGCGGGAGCGTTCCTGGTCGCCGCCGTCGGCCTGCGCGGCCTGCGGGTCGCCGGCACCAGCGAGGCGGGCGTCGTCGGCTCGGGTGGCGAGACCGTTCGCTGGAGCCTCGACGGCACGGCGGTCCTGGCCGCCTTCGCGCCGGGCGAGGACCACAAGGTGGCCGTCGCCGCCGAGGGCGGCGAGTCGCAGGACTACCGCCTCGCCTCCGGCCAGCCGTTCGAGCTGACCTTGCGCAACCCGAATCCGGCCGCGCGGCGCTTCCGCATCGCGGTGGGCGGGGACGCTTTCGCCACGGTCGCTGTCCCCGGCACCCGTCCCGCCGCGCGCCACGCGGGCTCGGGGACGCTGGGCGAGCTCGCCTCGGCCCTCGCCGACGCCTACCGCGTTCCGGTGGTGGTGAAGGGGCTCGCGCCGATGACGCCGGTTCGTTGGAGCTTCGAGAGCGGCGACGCGCGCGCCGCCGCCGAGCAGGGCCTCGACGGCCATGGTAGCGTCGCGATGATGGACGGCAACGTGCTGCAGATTGGGGGGTAGGTGTCAGGGGACAAGTCGTAAAGGGACAGGGCGGGATCCGTTCTGTCCCTTGTATCCTGTTCCTTGTCCCCTATGCCCCTCTTCTCCGAAGTCCGCGCCGTCTTCTTCGACCTCGACGACACCCTGTGCTGCTACTGGGACGCCTGCAAGGCCGCGCTGCGCGAGACGTTCGAGGCGCACGGGCACAAGATCGGGGACCACGACGCCGAGACGCTCGTCTGCCGCTGGGCGGAGGCGTTCCGCGAGTTCGCCCCCAGCCTGCGCGACCTCGGGTTCTATGAGGGGTACCTCAAGTCGGGCAGCCACACGCGCGCCGAGCAGATGCGGCGGACGCTGACCCTGCTGGAAGTCGAGAACGAGGAGCTCGCGCTCGCCCTGGGCGAGCACTACGGCGAGCGCCGGAACGCCCACCTTCGCCTTTTCCCGGACGTGCGGGACGTGCTCGAACGCATCCGCCGCGCTGGGCTGCGGATGGGCCTCGTCACGAACGGTCCCGCCGACATCCAGCGCCAGGAGGTCGAGACGCTCGGGATCGGCGGGTACTTCGACCCGATCTACATCGAAGGCGAGGTCGGTTACGGCAAGCCGGACGAGCGGGTGCTGGCGAGCGCGGCGGCGGCGGTCGGCGAGTCGCCGGATCGTCTGCTCTTCGTGGGCAACTCGTACGGCCACGACATCCGTCCCGCGATCCGCGCGGGCTGGAGGACGGCGTGGGTCCGCCGTCCCAGCGACGTTCCGCCGAGCATCGATCCGCGGCTCTCCCCCGAGCCGGAGCGTCGCCCGGAGGGTTCGCCCGCGCCGGACGTGGAGATCGCGCACCTGAGCGAGCTGTTGCCGCTGCTCGGGTTGGGAGATTAGCGGATCGCTTCGCGGCGCGGGCACGAGCCATCCCGCGACTACGGGGAGCCGTCGACCAGCGAGCGAATCCGGTCGTCGGTCATCCGGGCGCTGCGGGTCGCGGCGGCGACGCTCACCCTGGCCATGTTGGCGAACGTGGGACCGGGGTCCGTGATCCGCTGGCGGAGGCGGTAATCCTCGGCCTGCTGTCGGTCCTTCGTCACCAGCGCGCCGATCTCGCCTCCGTCGACCGAAAGCGTCTCCAACCGAACCCGCATCGCCGTCCTTTCCGACGGGGGCAGGTGGGGCCAAGCTTCGGCGAGGAGGCCGAGGCCACGGCGCGAGGCGAGGAGGGACTGCAGGAAGGCCTGGACCTCGAATCCGCGCAGACCGTGCGCGGTCTGCGCGGCGAGGAGGGCGTCCCGCCCGGCGTCTTCGAAGCGGCCGCTCCGCAGGGACGATTCCGCCCGGAGGTTCAGCGCGCTGGCGAGGGCGAGGCCCGCGCGCACGATCTGGCCGCGCACGCCGTCGCGCATGTGGTCCTCGTAGACCGCCGGGGGGACCGCGACGAGGCTTCCCGAGTCGTAGCCCGCGACCCAGCGCGCCGCTTCGGACTCGAGCGCATCCGTCGAAGCGTCTGGCCCGGCCATCATCGCCTCCACGGTCGCCACCCGCTCCCGGTAGGCCAGAACCTGACGGTCGTACTTGCCATTTGACGCCGGGTGGGCGTAGGGCTTGGGGTGGACGTGGCCCACGAGGCCCACCGCCAGGAGGAGGAAGATCGGCGAGCCGACGATGAACCGGTGCAACGCTCGCGAGCGCCGCTCGGCGGCGGCGTTCTCGGAGGCGAGATACTCGGTCTTGAGGGCCATGGCGTTCGAGGGCGTCGGCCTGCCCTGAAGGCAAGACGGGCGGCGGGGCCGTTCCGTTCCGACCACCTAAGGGTATTTCGGCCTATCCGTTTGGCGACTGGAGGGTTCCGGGCATACAATGCGAAGACCGATGCGAAACGTCGGCACGCCGAGAAGATGAGCCGGGAGCGCTATACGAACTGGGAGTCGCACCTCATCGTGCGCGCGTCGGCGGGTGAGGAGGAGGCGTTCGGTCTGCTCTGCGCGGCGCACCGCCCAGCGCTCGCGAGCCTCGCGCTGAGGATGCTCCGCCACCCGGAGGACGCGAACGACGCGGTCCAGGACACCCTCGTGAAGGCGTTCCGCGCGCTCCGCGACTTCGACCCCGCCCGCCCGCTGCGCCCTTGGCTCTGCCGGATCTGCGCGA
Source organism: uncultured Fimbriimonas sp. (assembly GCA_964245875.1). Classification (GTDB taxonomy): domain Bacteria; phylum Armatimonadota; class Fimbriimonadia; order Fimbriimonadales; family Fimbriimonadaceae; genus Fimbriimonas. Next base: position 3,475 of record CAXTOO010000082.1, read on the forward strand.
ACTGCTGCGTCGACGCGGTGCGCTCTCGCCGTCGGGAGGGGGAGAATCTCGACGGTCACGAGCATCTCTTGCGGGAGGCGGTGGGCGTCGACGACCGCGCGGAGGGGCAGATCCAGCAAGGGCAGATCCTCGAGGCGATCGGCCGATTGCCGGAGAAGTACCGGCGGATCATCCTGATGCGCCACTTTCGGCACATGGACGTGACGGAGATCGCGGCGGCGCTGGACAAGCCCGAGGGCACGATCAAGAGCTGGCTTTTCCGCGCGCGGGCATTGCTGAAGAAGGATTTGGCGCCGGCGATGGGATGAGGTGGGTTGTTGGTTGAGGGTGATTGGTTTTTGGAGCCGACACCAATTACCCTCAACTAACAACCAAAGTCCGCACCCAGGCGTCCATCGCCGCTCGCACGTCGGCGTCGGGCGCGGCGTAGTGGTTGACGATCACGCTGAGGGCGATCTCGGTGCCGTCGCGCCGTTTGAGGTACCCGCTCAGGGCGAGCACGCGGTTCAGCGAGCCGGTCTTGCCCATGAAGGAGACATCGACCAGCCGGTTCTTCAGCGTTCCCAGACCGCCCGCCTTCGCGAGCGCGGACCGCCACACCTCGCGAGTCGGCTGGCGGTCCGCCCAGCGCAGCAGGCCGACCATCGCCCTCGCGGTCACGAGGTTCTGGCGTCCGAGGCCAGAGCCGTCGCGGGGCAGGACGTCGTTCTTGAGCAGGCCGACCGTGCCTTCGAGGAAGGCCTGGAGCTTCGCCTCGGCCGCCGGGTAGGGGTTCTCGCCCTCGGCGTGGGCCGCGTTCAGGAGGAGGTGCTCGGCGATGTTGTTGTCGCTGGGCGGCAGGCAGGCGGCCACCTGCTCGGCGACGGTGTGGCCCGGCAGGACGATGTCGGCGGGGCGGGAGGGGACGTCGGTGGTGGTCTGCGGATCGACGCCCAGCAGGGAGGCGGCGGCGAGGTCGGCGCGAGGGGTCGCTAGGGTGTCGAGCCTCCCGGTCTTCTTCGGCAGAGGGCCGCTTACGACGAGGGTTCGCGCGAACGGGTCGTAGCGCCAGTCGAGCCTTTCGCCCGGCGACTGGGAGATCGCCACGCTGTACGGCGCGGGCCGCAGCTCGGGCTTGCCGTCGTTCGCCCAGAGCTCGAAGGCCGCGTCGTCCACCGAGAGCGCGTAGACCGACGCGCCGTACCGGTCCTTGAGGTAGTCCTGCTGCCACCCCTCGGGGATGCCGGGCGCGTACGCCTCGCTCACGAAGACCGGCTTGGCGCGGTCCACGTCAAGCCTCAGGAGATCGTCGCGGGTGAGAAGGGGATCGCCCTCGGCCCGCACGACGTTCCGCGTCGGCTCCTTCCAGACGCGCGTCGCCTGCCGGGCGTCCGGCCCGAGGGCGCTCAGGGCGAACGCGGCGGTGAGGAGTTTCTGGTTGCTCGCGGGCATCACGCGGACGGCCTCGTTGCGGGCGAACACGGGCTTGCCGTCGAGGGTCGTCGCGTAGGCGGCGACGAGCGCGCCGTCAAGGGCTGGAGCGTCGAGGGGGGTTGAGAGGGGGAGGATCATGGCGGAGGTGATGGGTGATGGGTGAGGAGTGACGAGAGGAATCTACCGCGCGCCAGATATCGAGAGCAATCGGCGGCTTGAGGGCACCCCCTCCCCCACGGTTCCCCCTTGCGCTCACGGTGAGAGACGGACATGATTGTCTTGCGGCCGCCGCGGCTCCAAGGGGAACCATCTCCGGACTCGTGTTCCACTCAAGTAAACTCTCCCGCTACGGTCGCTCCGGCGGCCACGAGGCATATCGACGTTGCGGTCTAAGAGTTACCTTCTCCTTCTCGGCGTGCTGATCCTGGGCATCGTCTCGGGCATCGGCTACGCGGGACTCAAGTATCGGCTCGGCCTGGACATCCAGGGCGGCGTGCGGTTCACCTACCAGATGGACACGTCCAAGCTGACGGCGGACCAGCGCAAGGAGATCGGGGCGGTCCAGAACCGGCTCGTCTCCATCATGCAGAACCGCGCGGTCGGCCCCCTGGGCGTGACGGAGCCGACGGTCACCAAGAAGGGACTCGACCAGATCGTCGTCGAGCTGCCGGGCATCAAGGACGTCACCAAGGCGGCGGAGACGATGGGCTCCTCCGCGCGGATCGAGTTCTACTGGGCGAAGAACGTCGCGGCGCCGCTGGACCAGAACCGTCCCTACGTCCCCTCGGACGTGAAGGACGCCAAGGACATCGCGGTCTCCTTCACCCAGAAGTACGGCGACCAGACTCCGATCACCTACAGCCTGCCCAACGGCGGCGTCAACCCCAAGTACAAGGAGATCGTCGGTCGGTGGGACCTGATCCTCGCGGGCGACGATCTCGCCCACGCGGAAGGGACCGCTGACGGGTCGTCGGGAGGCAAGTACATCCCGCTCCTCACCTTCAGCCCCTCGGGCGCGCAGAAGATGGAGACCTGGAGCCGGAACCACCCGCAGGAGAACATCGCGGCGGTGCTCGACGGCAAGGTCCTCAGCATCAACCCGGTCGCCCCCGACACCGTCCTCAAGGACAACGCGGTGGTCCACGGCGACTTCCCGGCGGGCTACGTCGCGCGCCTGTCGGACATCCTGAACTCCGGTTCGCTCCCCGTGGACCTCAAGGCGATCTCCACCGAGACGGTGGACGCCACGATCGGCCAGGACGCTCTGCACCGCATGGTCACGGCGGGCTCGATCTCGTTCGGGCTCGTCAGCCTGTTCCTGATCGTCTACTACGGCTTCCCCGGCTTCGTGGCGTTCCTCGCCCTCTGCCTCTACGTGCTCTTCACCCTCACGGTGATGAAGCTCATCAACGCGACCTTCTCCCTCGCAGGCATCGCGGGCTTCATCCTCTCGGTGGGCATGGCGGTGGACGCCAACATCCTCGTGTTCGAGCGGTTCAAGGAGGAGATGAAGTCCGGCAAGTCGCTCGCGACCGCCATCGAGCTCGGCTTCAAGCGCGCCCTCACCGCGATCGTCGACTCCAACGTCTGCACGATCCTCACCTCGCTCGTGCTGGTGAACTTCGGCACCGGCCCCGTCAAGGGCTTCGCGACGACGCTCATCATCGGCGTCCTCATCTCCCTCTTCACCGCCGTCACCGTCACGCGCTCGCTCCTGATGTTCTTCGTCGGCTCGGGCCTCGCGGACAACCCGAAGCTCTACGCCATCGACCGCGACTGGTTCGGAAAGCTCATGCGCGGCGCGAACGACGAGAAGCCCCTGCGCATCGTCGAGACCTCGAAGAAGTGGTTCGCCTTCTCCATCGTCACGATGGTCGTCGCGATCCCGTTCTTCTTCATCGGCGGCTTTCCCGGCGGCTTCAAGCCGAACGTCGAGTTCCGCGGCGGCTACGAGGCGGAGTACGCCTTGAAGACCGACGCCACCCCGGCCACGATCACCGCGAACCTGGAGAAGGCGGGCCTCAAGGGCAGCAACGTCAAGATCGGCACGTCGAACAACGAGCGGATCGCGTACGTGACGGTACCGCCGCTGGAGCGGTTCAAGGGCAAGCCGGACACCGTCAACGTCGCCGAGATCGCGACCGCCGCAGGCTTGGGCGGCGCCGAGAGCCGTGGCTTCACCCAGATCGGACCCGCGGTCCAGGCCGAGACGACCCGGAACGCGATCCTCGGCGTGGTCGTCTCGTCCCTGCTGATCGTGCTCTACCTCGCCTTCCGCTTCGGCACGGGCGTGGGCGGCTTCGGCGTGGGCCTGCGCTTCGGCGCGTCGGCCATCGTCGCGCTGCTGCACGACATCGTCGTGGTGGTCGGCCTCGCCGCCATCGTCGGGTTCCTGGCGGGCTGGGAGGTGAGCGCGCTGTTCCTCACCGCGATGCTCACGATCATCGGCTTCTCGACCCACGACACCATCGTCGTGTTCGACCGCATCCGCGAGAACCTCATGAAGTCCAAGGGCAAGGAGGAGATCGGCCACCTGATCGACAAGTCGATCACCCAGTCGTTCGCGCGCTCGATCAACACCTCCTCGACGGTCATCGTCACCCTCGCGATCCTCGCGTTCTTCGGCACGACCACGCCGGACCTGCGCTTCTTCGTGGTCGCGATGCTCATCGGCATCCTCTCGGGCACCTACAGCTCGATCTACAACGCCTCCCCGATCCTGTACCTGATCAACAAGCGGGTGGTCGCAAAGCGCGGCGAGCGGTTCGGCCTCCAGCACCTCGCGAAGAGCGACGCCGATCGTAGCCGGGTGATCCAGACGCAGTCGGAAGGGGCCGCGGTGGTTGGCTCCGACGGCCGATCCTACGGCCAGGTCCGCCGCCGCGCCAAGGACTCGCCCACCAAGGGCTACGAGATCGAGGACTGAAGAACCCGCTCTCCAAGTGGCTCTTCTTGGAGAGCGGAAAAGGCCGGGCGCCGCTCAGGACGTTTCCGGGGACTGAGGCATGACCTCGGCCACGGCGATCGCGCCAGCTGCGACCGAGACCGACTCGCCCTCGGCGAACACCCGCGTCTCCGCGTAGCCCTCGCCGAGCGGCCTCCGCCTCACCTCGATCGTCCGTTGCCGCAGATCCACCACCCAGTACTCCGCGATTCCGTGCTGGGCGTAGAGGCGGACCTTGCCGCCCCGGTCGTACGCCCGCGTGGAGTCGCTCACCTCGACGATCAGCGCCACGTCGGACCTTGGGTCGGGGTCGCGCCCGTCGTAGTCGCGCGGCGATCCTCGCAGCACGAACACGTCCGGCTCCGGCTCCGCGTCGTCGGACAGCGGCAACGAGGTCTGCATCGCGAGGTGATGCCCCTCGGCAAACGCCGCCGCGAGTGCGTAGAAGACGAGCTTGACGGCGAGGACGTGCGCGTTTCCGGTGGGTATCTTCTCCAAGATCAGGCCGTCGATCAGCTCGGTGCGTGGCCCACCCTCGAGGAAGCCCGTTTCCGCCAAGCGGTGGTACTCCGCGCGGGTCCAGCGACGGGGACTCGGAGCGGATTCCGTGGGGATGAGCGTCGAGTCCATGTCCTTATTCTACGTCGTAAACCCAGGAGCCGCCGTGTGGAGAACCGATCCGAAAGCCCCCTCTCGGCGCCCCGCCGGTTGACTTTTTCCCACTTCCTGGAAGTACAGGACATGACCCGTCACTCCCGAGATCGCGAAAGTCCCAATCTGAACAAAAAAACTCCGAGCGCCGACCCAACGAACCCTCGGGAACCTGAAAGGGGTCAGAATCGATAGCGAATCCACCCCGGTCTGCAAGCATCGTACGCATTCCGAACCGTCGAGAGCCACGCTTATCCGACCACGCGGCGCACATCGGCAAGGACGTCCTTGCGGCTTCCGGTCTCGCCCGCCAGCCACTCGCGGGCGAACGCCTCTGGGCCGAGCCGTTCGCGCAGGTCGCTTCGAAGCTCCGAGATCCGGCAGGCATGGAGCGGGGTGAGGGCGACGGTGCGACGGCGCCAAGCGCCCGCCGCGCCCAGCAGGCGGGCGGCGGGCGCGTCGGCTCCCGCCGCCGCCGCGACCCAGGCCGCCGCCTCGGACACCTCGGCGTACGCGGTCGGGCGGCTGGTGGAGGCGACCTCGGAAAGCGCAGAGGCCAGGCTGGCGCGGGCGCCGCCGAGGTCGCCGCGGTCGGCGAGGGTCGCCGCCAGCCGCGCGTGGACGGACATCCGGGAGCTTGGGTCGATGAGGACCCCCTCCAACTCCACCGCCCGGCGCAGGTACGGCTCGGCCGCCGCGGGACGCTTCCGAAGGCGAAGGTCCCGGCCAAGGGCGAGGCACGCCTCGCCGACCATGCCGAAGGACTCGGCCTGCGAGGCGAGGCGGATCATCTCCTGGAGGAGCGAGTGGCCCTCCTCTTCCTCGTCCAGCGCGAGCCGCAGGGTCGCCATGTTCTCCAGGGCGATCAGCAGGTCCCCGCCGTTGAAGCCGTGGTTCTGCTCTCGCATCGCCTGGAGGAACCCTTCGAAGTGCGGCCGCGCACCGACGAAGTCGCCCCGCTGGACGAGCGCGTTGCCCAGCGACGCCCCGGCGAGCGCGATCCCCCGCGGGGCGCCGAGCGCGACCGCGGTCTCGTGGCGCATCCGCGACGCCCACTCGCTGAGCTCGAGGTCGTCCGTGCTGAAGCCCACGTAGGCGAGCCAGACGAAGATACGACACTTCAGGAGCGACGGCTCGGGCGGCAGACGGTCCAGGGCGCGGCCGAGCGTGGTCCGTGCGAGCTCCCACCGACCGAGCTTCTGCCAGTAGCCTTGGAATCCGCCGATCGCCGTCGCCGCCCTCTCCGGGTCCTTCTCGACCTCGAGGATGGTCTCCGCCGCGAGGCGGACGTTCTCGTCGTCGGCGCGGTAACGATCGACCAGGCTCGTCGCATCGGCCTGCATCGCCGAGCCGACCTGCGCGAAGTGCTCCGCGTGACGCCTCCGGGCGGCGTCCATCCCGGTCGCCGCGGCTTGCTGGTAGAGGCGGATCGACTCTAACATCCCGTAGCGGACGCCCGCGCCGGAGGGCTCGACGGTGACGAGCGACCGGGACGCGAGCTCCGCCAGGATCGCCGCCGCGTCGTCGCCGACCACCGCCTCGGCGGCGTCGAGGTCTCATCCTCCGGCGAACACCGAGAGGTCGGCGAGGGCGCGGCGAAGGAGGGGGTCGAGGCGGGCGACGGAAGCCGCGATGGCGGTCTCCAGCGAGCGGTGGCGCGGGTCGCGTCCGGGCAGGCGGGCGTCGAGGCGGTGACCGCTCTCGTCCAGCCGTTCCAGGATATCGGCGGGACCCATCACGTCGAGCCACTCGGCGGCGAGCTCCAGGGCGAGCGGGACGCCCTCCAGGCGTCGGCACAGGGCGGCGAGCGCCTGGGCGTTCGCGTCGTCCACCCGCAGCCGCCTTCCCCGCTCCCGCACCCGCTCGCGCAGGAGACGCACGGAGACGGAGGCCGCGACCTGGGCCGCGCTCGCGCCTTCGGGCGGCACGTCGAGCGGCGCGAGCGGCACCACCGCCTCCTCTGGCAGCCCCGCGCGACGCTGGGAGGTGAAGAGGAACCGTAGGCCCGGATTGCGGAGGCGCAGGTCGGCGAACAGGGCGACCGCCTCGTCCGGCAGGCTCTCCAGGTTGTCGACCACCAGCAGGCGGGGCGAGGCGCCCTCCGCCAGTTCGTCGAGGTTCGCCGCGTCGCCGCCGAGCGCCCCGCCGAGCGCCCCGCGGAGCGCCCCGCGGAGCGCCTCGACGCTCGCGAGGCCCACCGCCGAGACGAAGGCCGGGTGGTTGCCCAGCGCGCGGACGGCCTCGCGCGCCAGGCGCGTCTTGCCCACGCCCGGCGGCCCCCAGAGGGTGACCACCGGGCTCGCCTCGATCTCCTGCAGCGTGCGCGCGAGATCGGCCTCCCGACCGAGCAGCGCCGAGTCGTCGTCGGACTCGGGAGGCGGCGGCGTCTCGCGGGCGAACGCCTCGATCGCCTCGCCCGGACGGCACCCCACCTCCGCGAACCGTTCGCGCATCCACTCCAGGGTTCGCGCCAGCGCCTCCTGCCTCCCGAGCGCGCGCAGGCCCGACAGCACGAGGACGTGGGCCGCCTCGTCGTACGGCTCGATCGCGACGAGGCGGGCGGCGGCGTCGAGGGCGAGCGACCACCGCCCGGCGGCCGCGTGGCCCTCGGCCGACTCGCGCAGGGCGCGTGCGACGGTCGTCTCCAGCCTCTCGCGCTCTTCGACCGCCCAGTCGTCGTAGAACCCCGGAAGGAAGGGGCCTTGGTAGAGGGCGATGGCCCTCTCCAGCCGCGCCTCGCGGTCGGCACCCTGCGCGCCCGCGAGCCTCAGGAGTTCGTCGCGGTCGGTTCGAACCCTCTCCGGGTGGGCGACCCAGACGGCGTGTCGGTCGGCCTCGACCAGCGGGCCGAGCGCGCCGCGAATGGAATGGAGCGCGAGCCGCAGCTTGCCCCGCGCCGCCTCGGCGTCGTCGTTGGGCCAAAAGCGGTCCGCGAGCTCGTCCCGCGCGTGATTCCGCGAGCGGTTGAGAAGCAGGTAGACGAGCAGGAGGAAGGCCGCGCGGGTGCGCAGCCGCTCGACCGGACCGTTCGGCCCCTCGACCCGGGCCGCGCCCAGGAGCGTGGCGTGCCAGCTCGGCCCGAAGGAATCTGGCATCGTATCAAGGGTATCGGCTTTGAACGTCTCAAGGCAAGCTCCCTACCGGGAATGATGAAACGGAAATGAAACGCTAGGGTGCGAAGATAGGGCCGTTCGTCCTCGAATGGGCCTCCGGGCTCTCCGAAAGGCCTTCCGTCCCCCTTCAGGAAGGAGGCCTTTTGACGTTCACGGCTTCGGAACCGCGAAAGCATCCTCGAGTTCCAGTTTGCCACCGTGTTCTGCGATCACAAAGAGCATGGGGACATCGAGATTTCCCCGGTATAGCAGCTTCGTTGTCGCCCCTTGTGCGATGGCGCGGACGAAGGCCAGCCCGCGAAGCTTCGGCGCGGTCGGATCCGCCTTCGCGAGGTCGGACTCGAGCTGAGCACGGACCTTCGCTGTGCGGGCCGGGTCGGGATCGGTCGCCGCCTCGAACGAAGGAAGGAGGTTGCGCCGGGTAACGATCCCGGCGATCTCCAGGCCCCACCAGGGTCGCTCCTCCTGCCCGCCTGAGTTCGTGAGAAGCACGACCGTGATGCCCTCGTCGGGCAATCGGGTGAGTTGCGCGGATGCGGTCTCCCAGCCCCCTGAGTGCATCTCGATGGTCTTGCCGTCCGACATATTAAGGAACACACCCAGACCGTAGCCGCCTTCCAGCATCGTGGAAGCCTCTTCGCCCGAATCGAGCCGCGCGGGTACAAGCATCGCCGCGCGGCTCGCGGACCTAAGGATCGTCCCCTTCCGCAACGCCTCGCTCCAGCGGTTGAGATCGTCGGGCGTCGACACGAGCGCGCCCGCCGCCAAACCCGTGTCGAGCGGTCTGGCGTTGACGTAGCCCTTGCCATTCCAGGTGTAGCCCCGAACCCGTCCAGACTGCACCGCGGGCGAGTTGGGGAAGGTGTGCGTCATGTCCAAGGGATCGAGGATGCGCCGTTTGACGAACGTCCAGATCGGCTCGCCCGACGCCTTCAGGATCACATCGCCCATCAGCGAGTAGGCACTGTTGTTGTAGGCCCAGGCCGTGCGCGGCGGCGCGATGGGCTTGCGCTTCTCGTACTCTTCCAGCACCTCAGGCCATGGGCGGTCGAAGCCGCCCTCACTCAGGGGGTCGGCGAGGCCGCTGGTGTGATGCAGCACGTCGGCGATGCGAACCTCCTTCCAGGAGACGTCCGCATCGGGAAACCACCTCGTCAGCGGATCGTTGAGGCTCAGCTTGCCGTCCTCGGCGAGCAAGAGGAGCGCCACCGAGGTGAACTGTTTCGTGATGCTGCAGATCTCGAACGGACTGTCCTTGGTCGCGGCGACTCCGTGCTCAAGGTCGATCTTCCCGTAAGCCTTCACCTTCACCGCCTTTCCGTTCCGATAGACCCCCATGGCCATTCCGGGGATGTGGTCTCGCGCCATCCTCGTCTGGACCCAGCGGTCGATCGCGTCGGGTCGGTGGGACAGGAGGACGAACGCGAGGAACGGAACCTGCATCGAGCCATTATACAGTGGCGCAGAATAGGTCGTGATCCTGCCGACGCCGCCCGATCTTCCCTTCCTCAGCCCCAGCTTCGCCTCGCACATGGTGCTCCAGCGCGACAAGCCGAACGCGTTCTGGGGCTGCAGCACGCCGGCGAGTCGGTGACCGTCACCGTGGACGGCAGCAAGGCCTCGGGCAAGGCGGGACTGGACGGACGCTGGCTCGTGCGCGTGAAGCCGCCAAAGTCCGGCGGTCCCTACAAGGTCGTGGTCGACGGCTCCAAGCGGGTCGAGCTCGACGACGTGCTGGTGGGCGGCGTCTGGCTCTGCACCGGCCAGTCGAACATGGAGCTCGGCCTGACGCAGGCGAACGGCGGCACCGAGGTCGCTTCTGCCGACCGACCGCAGATCCGGCTGTTCATGGCGCCGCGACAGATCGGCTACGCGCCGAAGGCGGTGAACGGCGGAATGTGGAAGGTCTGCACGCCGACCACCGTCGCCCAGGACGGATGGGGCGGCTTCTCGGCGGTGGGCTACTTCTTCGGCAAGAGGCTGCAGGACACCCTGAAGGTGCCTGTCGGCCTTGTCGAGGACTGCTGGGGCGGCGGCTTGGAGGGGCAGACCATCGTCGTGCGCTCGGTGGAGGTGCCCCATCCGGTCGCCGTCCGCTACGCCTGGGGCCATAACCCGGAGGTGAACCTCACCAACGCCACGGGCTTTCCGGCGGTGCCCTTCCGCACGGACGACTGGCCGCTGGTTACGCGGGACGCAAAGTAGCCCGCTCCGCAGACACTTACGTGATCACCTTCCCGCCCTTCGTCTACGGCACGGCCCGCCGCACCCTACGGCCTTACCGCAGCGGCGCGATCCGGGTGACGAAGTCGAGCTTGGCGACCTCGCGGAGGGTCTTCGCGTCGAGGGTCCCGAACACGAGGGTCGCGCCGTCGTTGGAGCCGACCTTGAGGCCCGCCTTGCGGAGGAGATCCAGGTGCGCTTGGGAGATCGCCGTGACCCAGACCCGCACCGCGACCGCGCCCTTCGCGCCCAGAAGGCTCTTGGTCACGGTCGTCGAGTGCGCGCCTTCCTTCAGTTCAACCGTGTCCGCCTGAGCTTGAGCCCCTAGGAAGCTCGGGTCTGCGTAACGGACTTTCAGGCGCCGTCTCACCGAGCCTCCCGCGAAGCCGCCCGCACCGCCCGCGG
>CAXTOO010000083.1:0-2736 GCA_964245875.1 uncultured Fimbriimonas sp.
GCCGCCAGACGCGACGCCCGCCTTTCAGGTTTACGTTGAGGGAGGAGTTGGAGCATGGGTGGGTGAGACCATGATCCTAGCGGGCGAAAGCCACGGATTGGAACCCTTCTCAGCTAAAGCGTAGGCGCGCTGATTCCCGGCCGTCTCTCGGACTGCCGAGCCCTACGCGTTCTCGTAGGTTTTTCCGCCGTAGCGGGTCCAGGCTCGTGGTGGGAAACGCCCTTCTTCGACGTTGTGGGTCACGTCGAAGCCAATCCCGCTGTAGTAGCTGGCTGTCCCCATCTCATCTTTCTCGAACACCACGCGGGCGTAGAACCAGCGGACGTCCCCCCACGTGGTCATCGCCCGGTACTGGAACTCGACGCTCGGCCCGTTCAGGTTCGACATCGGCTCGTAGTGCGAGTAGATGAACTCGCGGTCGCCCTCATGCATGAAATCGAGCAGCGTCTTGTCGCCGGTCCAAAAGTCCTCGGCGCGGTACCCGAACTGCTCGACGCCGTCGAAGAACACGAAGCGAATGGGCAGGAAGTTCTCTGCCCGGAAGAAGAAGGTGGTGCCGGTCCCGGTGTGCCACCGGAGCGACTGCATCCGGAGCGCCCACTCGCGGGGATCCTGGTACACGGAGTATTGGTTCTCCAGCCACTTGCCGTAGAACCGCTGCTCGTGCGCCCTCTGCTCCATGAGGCGCTCGTTGGCCTTACGAAGCTCCTCCTCTAGCCGCTTGGCCCGCTCCAGTTCCCTGACGACCTGGGCGTACTGCTCGCGGTAGGCGAGCCCTAGGCCGCGGCACGTCGCCTGGGTCCGGTCGGCGGCGTCGAGGGCCTTCTTTATCCTGCGCCAGTGGTAGTCGACCGTGCTCTTGGAGACGCCGAGGCGAGCAGCGATGTCCTTGTCGGGATGCCCCTCGCTCGCGAGGAGGAGCACGGACATCGCGCGCTCGCCGAGGGCGGAAGCTTTCGGTCGGTTCGAGGAGTTCATCAGGGACGCCGATTCCAGAATAGAATCAATTGATTCTATTCGAGAATCAGTGATTCCCGGCGCCTTCGGAGTCGGATTGCTGAAGTCCGAAGGCCGAATCGAATACGACACTCTGGCGCAGTTGCTCCAGGAAGGTCGCGTTGCCGCGCGCCTCTCGCAGCGGGCGCTCGCCAAGCGGCTCGGGCGCACCCAGTCGTACGAGGCGAAGGTCGAGAACGCCCTCCAGCGCATCGACTTCGTGGAGACCATGGACTTCGCCGCAGCGGTCGGGACCACCCTCACCGCCCTTTCCGCCGAGTTGGAGACGAGGAAGGCGGCCTCCTCGCCTGCGGACGACCAAGATCAGGAGTTGCCTCTAAGATAAGAGGCGGGCTTTCAGGCGTCTGAACGCCCCTAGCGTCCAGCAAAAACTTCAGATTCGTTCGAGCGGCCCTTGAGTCTTTTCGGTATCGAACTATGCTCGAAGCGCCTCGATGCTAGGGCCTTCTTTTCAAGGATTCCGCCCATGCGCCACGAGGGTCAACCGACTCAGTTCTCCCTTGCTTCCGATTGGAGCGGCGGCGCTGTGGCCGAGTCGCCCCTGGTCCACGCCAACTTTCCGGTGTTCCGAGTGCGACTCGTGCGCGAGAACCGAGAGGGGCTTGCCGAGAGGCGCGAGATGGACGGGCCGGAGGACGTCGCGGGCGTGTTCGCCGAGCACCTGGAGGACGCCGACCGTGAGCACTTCTGCGTCATGATGCTCTGCACTCAGAATCGCCTCATCGCGGCTTCACACCGTCTCGGTCGGAACCCTGAACGCCGCCCTGGTCTCGCCGCGCGAGGTCTTGAAGGCCGCCATTTTGGCCAACGCCGCGAGCGTCATCGCGGGCCACCCCTCGGGAGATCCGTCACCCTCTCCCGAGGACGTGCAGGTGACGAACGTCCTGCGGAGGGCGGGCGAGCCGCTCGATATCCCGGTGCCCGACCATGTCGTCATCGGCGACGCGGGCCGCTACGCCTCCTTGAAGCGCATGGGGCTCTTCGCCCCGACGCCCTGACGAGCAGGGGTGCCCGGCGGTCTTCCGAGCGCCCCTTGGTCGAGATTCACCCCGCTGTCGGAATCAGGGTCCGGGGCCGGAAGAACGCCCTCCGATCGGGGCTCCGATGGTGCCTTCGCTCATCGTCCCGATGTACCGTCCCCAGTCTCTCGCACATCGTCCGATGGTACTCCGGGGCAAGCTCGATGCCGAGATAGTCCCGGCCCGCCTCCTGGGCGGCGACGAGCGAACTCCCGGAGCCGGCGAAGGGATCGAGCACAAGCCTCCCAGGCCGCGAGAAGCTCTCGACCAGCTCGCGCATCACGACGACCGGCTTTTGGGTCGGGTGAAGCTTGTTCCCCGAATACTCCCATTCCCGAACGTCGCTTATCGGCTGGCTCGGACGTCTCGGATATCCCTTGCCTAAGAGAAACGCCGCCTCGTGATGAGCCCTCATGTGGCCGGTTGTCGACGCGTACCGCTTCGCGAAGCACAGATGACCTAAGAGCCGGAAACCGGCGGCGCGAAACGCTGCGACGAACCGGTCCACCGACGCCCAGCCGTAGAAGGTCACGCAGTACGAGTCGTCCTCCATCACCCGGTAGATCTCTGAGAACGCCGGACGGAGCCAACCATCCTGGTCGTCGTTCAGCACGGTACGCCCGTCTCGGGAGCGGTAGCGACACAGGTACGGCGGGTCGGTGAGGACGAAGTTCACGGAGCCCGCTTCTATGTTTTTCAG
>CAXTOO010000083.1:2746-14206 GCA_964245875.1 uncultured Fimbriimonas sp.
CAGGACTTCCACGCAGTCGCCTTGAATCAACCTATTTGCTTTGTCGTTCATATGTTTCCTTATATGGTTGAAGCGCCTCGCCCCAATCCGAAGGAACGGACTTTCCTTGGAAGGCGGGGCGCTTTTTGTTCTCGCCCCGAGTCGGACAAAAAGCGACCGCCTGTCCACAAGGAAAATCAGACAACGCTCGGGCCTTTCGGCCCGAGACCGCTTGGTTAGGTCTAGACAACGACGCCTTGGCAGCCACGCGAGCCATCGAACGAGTGACAAGCTTTGCTTGGCGCGAAGTTTGACGCGGGGCGGCTTCGCGACGATAGGCCGCTCCCTGGTGGCCCCCATTGAGAACGGGGTTCGCAACCTTACGGTAGAGATGTTTCAGTCCTTGAACGGCCTAGCTTTTCGGCTCTTCCAGCCGCCGCCTAACGATGGAGAACATGGGCATCGGGGGCGGGGCTTGCCTCTTCTCGCTCGCAACCTCCGAGGCTCTCGCGGGTCCGAGCGCCCTTTGCCCCGCCGAATTCTCCGCTCGGTCGTAGAACGCCTTCCCCAATCTCATCGGTCTTCGATTGCCGACCAGAACGATCGCCTCGTCCGCGCCGATCCGGCGCACCTCGTCTGCGGTCAGAAGCCGCCGGGCGTTTTCGGCGGTGGAGTGGCTGTACGAGGCGTTCAGAAGCCCGTGGCGCGAGGTCTTGTCCACCCGAGCGGTCTCCTCGCCGAGCGAACGGCTGAAGTACTCCGCCGAATCGACGTCGAGGCCCGACAGCGCCACCTTGGTGCCGCAGTTCGAGAGGATGACGCGGGCCTCGTGCTCGCCGTACCGCGCGTCGAGCTGGGACAGGCTCTGAAGGCCAAGCAAGAGCGAGACGCCCCTTCCCCTCGCGAGCGCGATGGTCGTCTCGAATCCTGGGATCACCCCGACGTTCGCGAACTCGTCCAGCAGCATCGTCACGGGCACCCCCTCTCCGTTCTCGCCGCCCTGCGCCAATCGCTCCAAGAGGAGCGAGAAGAAGAGCGATGTGAGCGGCCTGAGGCGCACGATTTGGCTCTCCTCCAGGCACCAGTAGAGCGCGGAGGGCGTCTTCCGAAGCGAGCCGAAGTCCGGCGGCGCGTGGGACGACGACGTGAAGCGGGCCACCTTGGAGTCCCTCATGAACTGGAGGCGCGCGGCGACCACCGGCACGATGCTCCCCCTCATCCTCTCCTGGGTCTGGGAGAACACCATGCCCTGCTCGCGGGCGACCTCGGAAGGGGACGACAGGAGCTGCCCGATGAGCGAGTCGACGGTCTGGCGGGTGAACAGCCGGTAGGCGGTGAGCGGCGTGGGGTGCTCCATCGTGGCGGCGTGGGCGAAGACCCCGGCGAAGAACGCGGCCTCGGTGTCGAGCCAGGCCTGCTCGGTGCCCTTGGTGTTGCCCGACTCCACCAGTGCCCTCGCGCACAGCTCGGCCGTCGCCGCGTCCGCGCAGAGCGGCACCCAGTTGAAGCAGGCGCTCGCCCCTGGATCGGTGGGCGCGAAGCGCACCGCGTTCGTCCGAAGCCCAGAGGTCAGCCGCCAAAGCTCGCTCTTGGGATCGGTGCAGACCAGCGACGACTGGAGGTTCCAGGCGGCGTTCGGGAGGAAGTAGCCGCGCGACTTCCCTGTTCCCGAGCCTCCCACGACGACGCCGTGTCGAGCCGCCTCCATGGGCGGCAGGACCACCGGACGCCCGTCCTGGACCCCGACGAGGAAGCTTCCTGCGGCCAATCGCAAACGCGGGTGTTCTGACGTCAGAACACCGCGCTTGCCGAGCCACGCGGGATCGGCCATGGTCCACCCCGCGCTTCCGTGCTGGATGGGTGCATCGAGGAGGCCGAGCCACTTGAGCCACGCTTTAACGCTCATCGGTCGGGCTCCCTTCCTCCTGGCTCTCGGTCTCGGCGCCCGAGGGCTCCTCGTCCATGGCCCATCTCCTCAAGCGCTCGACGTAGCTCCTCAGCTCCTCGAACCGCCGCGCCTCGGCTCTGAGCGCACTCGCGAGCCGCCTGCTCCTGCGGCGCGAGACGGCCTGCCTCCGCTGGGACGTCCGAAGCGCCGACTGGAGCTCGGCCACCTGCTCCCTCAGCTCTTCCTTGTTGGTCACGGTCCTTCCCTCCTTCGTTCGTTAAAATCCTGTCTCCGAGCCGCCCCCTGCGGGCGAGCTCCCTCTGGTACAACCGGTCCCACTTGGCCCCGATGCTCCTCCACTCCTTGGGCGAGAAGTCGAGCTTCCTGCCGTCCACGCCCCGCGCGTCCAGCCACACGTGCACGTGCACGTTCTCCGTGTTGCGATGCACGAAGCAAAAGGCCACGCCGAGCGGAACCGTCTGCTCCAGCCACGGCTCCACGAGCCTCCTGATGGCGGGCGTGGTCCACGCCCCCTCGAACGACAGCACCGTCCGGTAGTGGGACCGCGCGACGCCGCCGCCGCCCCTGGCCCGGTGGCGGGCCTGCTCGCTCTCCTCCCGCGCCCAGGCATAGGCCTCCAAGTTGTCCCGAAGCTCGCCGTAGCGCTTGACCCCCACCACCTCCGGAGGGGCGTTCCGGAAGAACGCGCCGCCGCCCCTTTCCCTCACCGCGTCTCGCCTGGACGCGTAGCGAAGGTTCGCGGCGGAGGTCCCCTCGGCCCCGACCGTGAACCGACAGAAGCTCGGCACGGCTAGAGCCTTTTTCGGATGAGCCGAAGGAGCCCTTCGACCATCGAGGCGGCCTGCTCCACCCTGGCGAGGGGTGGCGGCGTTCGCCCGAGAAGACGCGCGGAGTTCGTCCTCTTGGCGAGTTGGTTGAGGTTGGTGCCGACCTTTCGAAGCTCGAACAGCAAGAACTCCAGGTCCTTTCGCTCCTCCTCGGTCGGCGGCGTCCGGTCGCTCATCGGCGGCAGTCTCTTCTCAAGGCCGCAGCGCGCGAGATACCGGGAGTCGCTGAGGCGGGCGCGTCCCGCCCGCTCCCTAATCTGGGCGTGCTCGTCCAGCGTGACCCTCACCGTCACCGCCTTCGGATAGCGCTCCGAGTTCCACCTTCTCGCTTTGCTCTCGACCACGGTCTCCTCTGTTTCAAACGTTCGTTTGAAAGCCCCTCGAATCGGGGCTCCCGGCAGGGCAGGAAAGCCGATTCGCCGCGCTAGCGGCGAAGGCTTGGGTGCGCTAGTGCATCCGTATCCTGCCCTCGACGCCGAGATGGTAGACCGTTCTGGACGCCGTGTGAAGAGAAACTATCGAAATAGACTCGAAATATCGAAAAAAACTAGAAGAGCTTTGGCTAGTGGATCGCCGATCGCAGGAGATCCTCGATGGGCGGCAGCCGGTGGGTCTTTAGGTTCGACAGGAGAGGCTCGAAATCGGGAATGGGCGCCTCTCGATCTCCGAAGAACTCGACCATGAGGGCGAGTTGACGCTCCTCGTGGTCGTAGGACTCGAGCATGGCCTGGAGGCGCTTGGGACTCTGGCTGATGAGGGGCCGGGTGGCTTCCCTTCCCTTCCTCTCCTCGACGTGTCCGAGGAAGGCCGCATACGCCTCAGGAGCGTCTTTCGGGAGCCGGGAGTACATCGCCCTAAGTCCAGACAGGATCTCTCGCCTGCGGGCGTCCTGGGCGCTCTCGTGGGCCTTTTTGGCGTCGGTGGTCGCCGCCGCCTTGGTCGCCTCGGCGTTCTCCGGCTTCGGCCAGCCCTCCTCGATGGCGCGGCGAAGCATCCCAACGCGGTTTTTCTTCACCGACCGGAGGTCGAGCCACTCGACCTGGGACCGGACGGCCTCCTCGGGATGGGCGGCGGCGATGGCCTCGGCGTCCCGCCGGGAGAACCCGGCATCCACCAAGAGCGACGCGACCTGGCCGGGAACATTTCCCTCCAAGGCCGAAGGCGGCTCCGCAGCAGCAGCAAAGGCGGCATCCTCGACCTGGTCCGTATCTTGGGCTGTTGTTGCTGTCTCTTGTAGAACTGTTTCTTGATCTGTCTCTTGTGGGTCGGATTTTCCGACAGGGGTCGTACGGATTTTCCGACTCCCCCCAGTCGTTTTTTCCGACCCCCCGCCTGTCGGATTTTCCGACACCCCCCGCGTCGTTTTTTCCGACTCGCCCCCCGTGTCGGATTTTCCGACAGGCCGGGGGGCAGATTTCCCGCTAGGGCGTGTCGGATTTTCCGACACGGGTCCCGGAGTTCCTCGTTCGGGATCGAGATCGGGCATCGCGAGGTTCAAGGAGTAGCTGTTGGGAAGATCGCCGTAGGTCTCGTCGGCCCTTTGCTCGCGGAGCACGATGCCTCGCGCCTCAAGGCTGGCCAGGGCCTTGCAGACGGTGTCCTTGTTGAGCCCGGTGCCTCGGTCGAGGCGCGTGCCGTCGCGCTTGACGATGCCGCCGACGATCTGCTTGAGGCTGATGGCGTCCTCGTGCTTGCCGAAGCCGTAGGTCCTGCGCGCGATGTACATGAGCACCTTGAACTCCGCGCCCGACAGCTCCGCCATCCAGTGGTCCAGGATGACGTCGGGGATCTGGGTGCTGTTGGGGATCATCGTGCGCATGGCTTTGCCTTAGGCCTCCCCTTCCTCGCGGGCGATCTCGCTCACGATGAACCCACGAACCAGGTCGCGGATGATGTCCTGTTTCTGGAGGCCCGTCTTTCGCCGGGCGTAGACGTAGTCCTCGAGCCACTCGTCCCACTCGGTCGGGATGCGGGGGCCGATCTGCTTCATGGGGCTCTTGCCCATCTGCTCGACCTTCTCCTCGGCGGCTTGCCTTCGGCCTTCGGCGTTCGGTGCCGGCTCCGCGAGCCTCTTCGCCCTCGGCTTCACCGGGGCTTCGGCGTCGGGCGTGCGAACCGTCGCAGGCGGTGGGGTCGCCGACTCTTGCGGAGCGGCCCCTTCGACCGGTTCGCGGGTTGGCTCGCTAACGGGCGCACCCGTCGTCCCGTTGTCCGGTTCACCAGTTAACTGGCTAACTGGTTCGCTGGATGTCGTGGACTCAGGAGCCGGAACCTGTTCCGGCGGATTGGCGCGGCCGCTCGTCTCTCGGTCTCTCTGCACGATCCGGCTGATGGTCGACTGGGGCGTCGAGCCGCCTTGGTTGAGCGAGTTGGGGTCGATGAGGGGCTTTCTAGCCATTGACCGCCTCCGCCGCCGTCACGGACTCGCCCGCGATCTCCCTTGCGAGCTGCTCGTAGTCTTCGATGACGGACGCGCCCGCCGACGCGCCCTGCGACTGCTTGAGCGTCACCGGGAGGCCCCTGGCCTGCTCGTCCCTGACCGCCTGGGCCTTCCTCACTCGGGTGAAGAGGAGCTCGTCCCCGAAGGCGGTCTCAAGGGCCGTGATGACGTCCTTCGACAGGTTGGTGTTGTCGACCTCGTTGGCAAGGGGCCGGATGCGCCGGAGGTCGGGATTGAGCGTTCTAACCTCGGTCAGGATGGCGAGAAGCTTGTTGACCGCTCGGAGCGAGAACGTGCCCACATTGACCGGGATGATGACGTCGGTCGCCGCTGCGAGGGCGTTGGTCGTGATGACCCCGAGCGACGGCGGGGCGTCGATGAGGATGAAGTCGTACAGGTGCTTGAGTGGCTCTAAGACTCGGCGAAGCTTAAGCTCGCCCGCCATCGCGTTCATAAGCTGGAGCTCGGCTTCCGCGAGGTCGAGGTTCGCGCCGACCACCTGGAGCCCCGGGATGTCGGCCAAGGGGCGCAGGATCGCTTGACCGATGGGAAGATCCTGGCTAAGGACGTTGTAGGTCGTTTTCTCAAGGGTGTCCGGATCCAGCCCGAAGGCGCTGGAGAGGTTTCCCTGGGGGTCGCAGTCGATCGCGAGAACCCGAAAGGTCTTGGCGAACACGGCGGCGAGGTTCGCGCACGTCGTGGTCTTCCCCACCCCGCCCTTCTGGTTGGCGAACGCGATGATGCGGCACTCGCGGCGAAACTCGCCGCCTCGGACGCTGGGGTAAAGTTTTTGCAGGTCGGAAAGCCGTATCTTTGGGCGGTTTCCGTCCATGACCTCCTCGAACGTGCCGTCCCGCACCCGGCGGCGGATGGTCTGTTCGCTTACCTGCGCGCGCGCGGCGGCTTCGGTGTAGGTCAATAGTTCCATAGAGTCGGCCTTTGATTGACAAGAGTGTAGACGAGAGAGTGCCTTGATATGCACCACGCGTCAATAAACTTTTTAAATTTCCTCGTTGATTGACAACGACATATCGCCAAAGGGTGATGGCGACCACCCTTGCTTTGTTGGTTGACAAGACAGCCAGCTAACTAACACGCCCGCCCACTAACGGACTGGCTAGCGCGCTAACGAACCCGCCCGCCAACGGGCTAACCCGTTCGTTAGCGAGCGCGCTGTCTAACGGGCTAACGGGTGGGTTAGTTAGCTAACGGGTTAACGGGTGCGCTGGTTAACTGACTCACCCATCAGCTATTGTGCCCGCAGTTGCGCCGGTCTTCGCTCCTTCGTGCTTTGGAGTTAGCCGGTTCACCAGTTAACCAGTTAACCAGCTAACTGGTTAGCCCGTTATCCAGTTAGCCCGTTGTTCGGTTTGCTGATGATCATGCGCTCGCTATGCCTTTGGTGATGTTTGGACGGCCCAGATTCTACTCGTCCTGGGCAAAGAGTAGCCCGTCTATGGCGACCTGGAAGAAAGCAAAGTTGCGAACTCCAACATGCGTTTCGGCTGAGCCGTCACTCAAAAAGGCTCGGCTGTGGGACGCTCGTCGTGGGGCTTTGCGCGACCTCGGACGGCGGGGAAGGGGCCGGTCTTTCGGAGCCGTCCTCGAAGAGTCCCGCGAGGATGAGCCTCGACGCGTCGCGGATCGTTTCTAGGGAAGCCGCGAGAGCCTCCTTGCTCCCGCCGTAGAGCTGGATGTAGTCGGAAGAGGCCGCCGTCGACTCGACCCCGATGCCCTGCGCCACCACGAAGGCGACGGCCTCCGCCTGGAGCTCGCGGCTCCGCACCGTGGTCCCCACGCGGGCCTCGCCCTTGTGGAGCGTCTCGTGGGCGAACTCGTGCACGAGGGTGGAGAACTCCTCGGCGGGGGAGAGGCCCTTCTTGATCGCGATGAACCCTCCGGAGGACACGCCCTGCGCCCCGCCCAGCGACTCGCGGTACTCCAGGGCGATGTCCATGTCGGCCACGAGGTTTCGAAGCCTGGCCAGGTACTCGCCGGGCTCTCCCTGCGGCCGGGCGAACTCGGGCAGGGGCTCGCCCTCGGTCTGGGCGACGTCGAACACGTGGGCGACGCGAAAGCGCACCGGGCGCTCGTCGTCTTCCGCCGGCTCCTTCCCGGCCGCCTCGTCTCCCTCGGGGCTGTACTTGGCGCGAAGCGTGGGCGCGAGGATCGCGATGCCCTTCTCGCCCTTCCTCACGGCTCGGCCGAGCTTGAGCCAGGTGCCGAAGCCCGCGACGTGGGTCGCCTCGGGACGCTGCACCATGATGAGGAGGGTGTTTCCCAGGCTGTACCGGTGGAACCGCGCCATGGTGGCGAGAAACGCCCGGAGGCGGTCGCTCCTCCCAGCAGCGAGCGCCTCGCCGAGTTCTTCCAGCTGCCTGTCGATGAGGCCCCTGGCCTGCTCCGTCCGCATGGCCGCCTCCTAGTACTCGCCGGGGAGGAGCAGGGTGGTGACGGAGCGGTCGGCCTCGGTGATCACCCAGACCTTCGTCCCGGTGGTCGCCAGCGTGTAGGCCGACACGATGCGGCCGCCGCGGTCGAGGGCCCGCTCGTTCTCCAGCCGGTCCTCCGGCTCGAGGTCGCCCCAGAATCCCAGGGCGTGGCGCATCACGAGCTCGCTCGCGTCGACGTCGTTCTCGATGAGCGCGACGACCGCGCCGGGGGTGCCGACGACGCGGCCCAGCTCGAACAGCTCCGGCGCTTGGGGGAGCCTCAGGGGCTCCTTGGGATCTTGGAACACGGTTTCCTCCTTCGGTTTCTTGACGGAGGCGAGCTTAGGCCTTCCAGGCGGGGAAGGGAAGGGATCCATGGAAGTTTTATAGAATCTTTCAGGGCGGGACTCGAAGTTCTATGGAAGCGTCCACCCTAACGAGGGCCGAAGGTCCGGGAGCGGGCGTCGGCGGGTTTTCCATAGGCGTCGGGCCCGAAGCGGAGCAATCATTGGGCTCAGGCGAGGGCGGTCCCTGTGGGAAACCCGCCTTGTCCTCGCCCAGTCGTCCAGCGGGCTGCTGGACGATTGGGCGCCATGAGGCTCTGCGCAGCCGTCTGCCGCACGACTTGCCTTCTTCTGTTTGTGCAAGAGCCTCTTGCACAATCGGGTCGGCGTGAGGATGAGGGCGTATCCGAGGCCTGTCGAAAAAGATCGCTTTCACGAAATGCCTAACATTGGTACGCTTGTTAGACGTTTCGGGAGGAAAGATGCAGAACAAGAAGCAGGCCATCGTCGCCCTTGCGAGGGAGAAGGGGGTGGTGCGTCCACGCGACCTAGCCTCCCTGGGGGTGAGTCCCACTTACCTCAGCCGTCTCGTGGAAGAGGGCACGATGCTCCGCTCCGGACGAGGGCTTTACACGCTCGCGGACTACGAGACCACCGAGTCGCACTCGCTGGTCGAGGCGGTCCGGGTCCAGTCTCGGGGAGTCGTCTGCCTACTCTCCGCGCTCGCCTTCCACGGACTGGGGACCCAGCTTCCGCATCAAGTCTGGCTCGCCGTGCCCTACGGCTCGCGCATCGCCAAGGGCCAAGGCGTGCCGATGCGGATCGTCGTGGCTCGCGGACCCGCCTACGGCGAGGGGATCGAGCTTCATCGCCTGGAGGGCGTGGAGGTGCCGGTCTACGGCGTCGCGAAGACCGTGGCCGACCTGTTCAAGTTCAGGAACAAGGTCGGGATCGACGTGGCGATCGAGGCCCTCAAGGAGACCCTGCGGGAGCGCCGCTGCTCGCGAGACGAGATTCGGCGTTACGCGAGACTCCACCGCGTCGAGCGCGTCATGTCCCCCTACCTGGAGGCGTTGGCCGTCCTTTGAGGTCGAGCGGATCCGAAGGCGTTTCGCTCTGGACGCCCGTTGTGGAACACTCTAAGCTCAGAGCCCATGGACAGCCTTCTCCCATCCGAATACGGGCCGATGCTCGAGGAGATCAAGAGCCGGGTTCGAGCGGCTCAGACTCGAGCGGCAGCGGCCGTCAACGGCGAGTTGGTCGGGCTCTACTGGCACGTGGGAACGCGCATCCTCGCCGCACAAGGGGCGCAGGGCTGGGGAAAGCGGGTCGTGCCGCAGATCGCGGCGGACCTTCGGCGGGCGTTCCCGGACATGAAGGGGTTCAGCCCCCGGAACCTCGACTACATGCTGGCCTTCGCCAAGGCCTGGCCCGACGAGTCGATTTTGCAAGCGCCGCTTGCAAAATTGCCCTGGTACCACAACATCGCGCTGTTAGAGAAGCTCGACACGCAGGAGACGAGGCTTTGGTACGCCCGCGCGGCCGTCGAGCCGCCTTCACGAGCGGCAGGGAAGGGCGCTGACCAATTTCGAGCGGGCGCTTCCCACGCCCCAGTCGGACCTGGCCCGCGAGCTGCTCAAGGACCCCTACAACTTCGAGTTCCTTACCCTCGACGCGGACGCCGCCGAGCGGGAGCTTGAGAAGGGCCTGGTCGACCACATCCGGAAGTTCCTCCTGGAGCTCGGCGCGGGCTTCGCCTTCGTCGGCAGCCAGTACCACCTGGAGGTCGGCGGCGACGACTACTACATCGACCTTCTCTTCTACCACCTGAAGCTCCGCTGCTACGTGGTGATCGAGCTCAAGACCGGCAGGTTCAAGCCCGAGTACGCGGGGAAGCTCAACTTCTACCTCGCCGTGGTGGACGACAAGCTGCGGCACCCGGACGACGCGCCCACCATCGGGCTCATCCTGTGCAAGGAGAAGAACCAAGTCGCCGCCGAGTACGCGCTGCGGGGCACCAACGCGCCGGTGGGGGTCGCCGAGTTCCGAGTCACAGAAAGCCTGCCGGAGACGCTTCAAGGCGCGCTGCCTAGCATTGAACAGCTTCAGAAAGAGCTGAGCGAGCCACAGACCTGACCCTGAGACCTACCCGAGGCTCGGCTCCGCCTCTTGGCGTGGAGCATTGGGCGCAACCGCGGGGTCGGTGGGCGGCAGCATGGCCGACGCCGTCAGGCACGGGCGGGTTCCCCAAAGGCGTCGGGCCCGAAGCGGAGCGTCCATTGAGCCCAGGCGAGGGCTGGCTCTTCACGGGTTCAGTTGTGTGTTCGGTGGCATGTGCAAGGCCTGCTTGGACGGACCGTTTGTCAGCTTGTCGATGGTCTTGGTCCCCTCCGAGTATGAGGTGATGCGACGACGTCGGTCGGCCGGTTCTGCGACGATGGAGAACTCCAGGATCTCGACCGAAGTGGCGATGTGGTAGCACAGTCTTCCCCGATAGACACGACCTCGAATGTGCGCGCAGTCCTTGATGTCCAGCTCGCAGATCGAGCACTTGAACTCTGCGAGCATCCCGGGGCTGCTGAATATCTGGGGCGGAAAGAGGATCCTCTCAAGACAGTCGAGCATCCGTAGCCGATTGTCGACCCTCGTTAGCATCGGGCATCCTTGGGACGCAAAAGAGCACGAGTCTTGGGCAGCCACCAGAAAGTCCCAAGCCTCTGAGAAGTTGTGCTCGTAAATCGCTTGCCACATCCTAAGCTCGGACTCGATTCCGTCCAGGACCTGGAGCAGGCAGAACAGAGTGTTGGCCGTGGAGTCTGGCTCGGCAGGATCCTCGATTGCCGCCTCTAGAAGTCTGCCGAATCGGACTTTGGCTTGCCCGATCGACTCGACGGCCCCTACGCGCAAATCCGGGTCCCCGCTCGCGAAGCAGAAAATCTCGGCGTGCCCCTTGACGGCCGACCATTCGTCGACGAGTTCTTGTAGGTTCATCGCCCGTTAACGATCTCTTCGACTGCCTTCACGACCTCTTCAAGGCCGGCCTGCGTTCCTTCGTACTCGACCTGGACCGTGGCTCCGTCGGGACGGTTCACGTACAGTCGCAGCTTAGTGGCATCCTTGAACTTGGAAACCCCCTTTGCCTTGTCGTAGATGTAGCTGCTCACCAGGTTGAGCAGCACGCTGACCGCGTTCGGTTTAGCAGCGAGGGCCTGAGCGGTGATCCAAATCTCAGGAAGAAAAGAGGTGATAGATTCCTGAACCAGCAGCCTCTCCGACGGCTTGACGAAGCCCGCCGTCAGGTCGGTTTCGCTTCGGATGATCTTTATCAGCTGGAGCGCGTCGTCGGTGTTGACCTCCTCGTGCCCATCGGACCTCTCGACCCTCTGAGGAAGAAACGCCACATCGATGCCGGGCGGGGTCGACAGCAGCTCAGGCGTCGGCACGTCGTTGAACGTCAACGACTGCGTGGGGTGGCCTTCGTCGGTCGCGAAGGCGTTCATGGCGGTCTGTGCCGCACGGTCGTTGAAGTCGCTCATACACGATAAACTACCTTTGGTCCGCTCAGAAGTACCCGTATCCGTCAACTGGG
>CAXTOO010000084.1:0-14190 GCA_964245875.1 uncultured Fimbriimonas sp.
CGATGTTCCGCACGTTCGCATCGGGATGGGTGAAGACGTCGCCGAGGTACTGCCAGCTCCTCAGGCTCGGCTCAGTCGCCTTGTACAGTGCGACCACACCATGTCCGTCGTGTCCGCCCCCGGTGACCATGAAGGTGAGGCCGAAGTCCTGGAAGAGGAAGGGGTCGCGCCATTCGGCGAGGGGCCGACCGCCGTGGACCGCCTGCGTGATCTTCGCGGGATCCCGACGCCAGCGGATGAGGTCGTCGTCTTCGGGCGTCGCGATCCACTGCTCGGGCTCGCGCCCGTCCCCGATGCTGGTGTAGAACGCGATGGGCTTCCCGCCGGGTCCGGGAAAGACGGAGCCGGACCAGATCGAGTCCTCGCCCGCGACCGGGGAGAGCGCGAGGGGCAGCTCTTCCCAATGGACGAGGTCGCGGCTGCGGGCGTGGCCCCAGTGCTTGACTCCCGAGCGGTCGCTCTCGGGCGTCCTCTGATAGAAGAGGTGGTACCAGCCCTTGTAGAGGATCGGCCCGTTGGGGTCGTTCATCCATCCCGCGGGCGCGTGGAAGTGGTAGGCGGGCCGGTCAGAATCGGCTCCGACGTTGGGGTCTTGGAGTCTCATGGCGAGAAGCGCCGCGCATAGGGCCACCATGCCAAGAGGGTACACCCACTCCCGCCTTGGAGTGACGTACTCTAGGCGCGTGAACCCGGCGGTCTACAACCACCTCGCGTTCGGTCCGGACGAAGGGCTTCTCGCGACCGCCGACACCCGCTCGCGCGTCGCGGTGCTCGAACGCGGGCGCGAGGTCTGGGCACGCAGCTTCAGTAGCGAAGACCCGAAGAAGGCCGCGCTGGATCGTATTCAAGGACTCGCCTGGTCGCCTGCCGGCGACGCGCTCTACGTCCTCGGCGCGAGTGGCCTCTGCGCGCTCGATCGTGCGACAGGCGAGCCGCGGTGGAGCCACGAGCCGCCGCGAACGCTCGGCTTTCTGGTCGTCCTGCCGACTGCCCTCGCCGTGCGCCGAGACGGCATCGTCGCCGCGGCCTTCGACGATGGCACGGTCGGAGCGTGGACTCCCGAGGGCGAGTGCCTCGGCCTCTGGCAAGACGCCGACACCCAGCGGCACCTCGCGTTCCTGCCCAGCGGTCTTCTGCTCGGAGACGGCAGCTTCGGTCTGAGCGTGTTCGACCTGATCGCACGTCGGCGAACGGAGAGCATCGCGCTGCGCGATCGCTCATACGGGCTCGCGGTCGCGCCGGACGGAAGCGTGGCCGTGCGGACCTTGCACGAGGCGTGGCAGCTTGACCTGACGGGCGAGGTGCTCGCCCGCACGCCAGTCGAATCCGGTCTACCCACCATCGCCTACCATCCCGCCGTGCCGCTCCTCGCGCTGGGCTTCGCGAACGGCGTCCTGCTGGTCGAACCTGACGGCAGGACCGCAAGTCGCCGCGAGACGGGTGCGGCGGTGGTCTCTCTTGCGTTCACGCCCGATGGTCGCCTCGCCCTAGCCTGCGCGGACGGAAGTTTGGAGAGGGTCGAGACCGTCTGACGAAGGGGGCACCTCGTTCAGATATCCGGGTATTATGAACCCCGTCACGCGCTCGTAGCTCAGTGGATAGAGCATTGGCTTGCGGAGCCAAGGGTCGGAGGTTCGAGTCCTCTCGAGCGCGCCAAAATTCTAGGGGTGAGATCCGGTTGCCGGACCTCACCCCTTGTTCGTTCCAGGCTAAAGTCTGGGGCACCTCTGCAGGCTTAAGCCTGCAGAGGTGCCCCAGAATTAGGCCAGGGCCATCGGCATGATGACGCAGAAGTAGCCCGACTCGTCGTCCGCGGGACGGAACACCGCGGGACGCGACGACTCCGTCATCTCAACGCGCACACCCGGGCCGTCGATCGGCCCGAGCGCGTCCACCACGTACTTGCCGTTGAACGCGATCTCCACGTCGCCGTTGTCCGCGATCATCAGCACCTCCTCCTTCGCCTCGCCCTTCTCCTCGGAGCGCGCGGCGATCACGATCTGGTCGCCCTGGCCCCGGAAGCGGACCCGGAACGCGTTGTCCCGCGCGAGGATCATGATGCGGTTCACCTTCTCCAGAAGGCCATCCGTCTCGACGGACCACGTCCGCGTCGTCTCCGCGGGCACGACGCGCTCCCAGTTGGGGTAAGTGCCGGCGAGGAGCTGGGCGACGACCTTCGCGGAGCCCGCCTCGACGCCGATGCGTCCGCTGCCGAACTTCAGGGCGACGTCCGCGTCGTCCGGCACCGGCAGGGCCTTGATCGCCTTCAGCGCTTTCTCCGGGACGACCGCCGAGATGTTCGTGCCGATGCCCTCCTGGTCGATCTTGCGCACCGCGAGGCGGTGGGTGTCGGTGGCGACGAGGGTGAGGGTCGTGCCGTCGTAGTGGAACAGCACACCAGTGAGAACCTGGCGGTGCGAATCCGACGAAACGGCGAAGAGGACGGAGTCGACGGCGCTGCGTAGGGTGCCCATCTTGAGGGTGAGCTCGCCCTCGCCCCCGAAGCCGGGCGGCTCGGGGAAGTCCTCGGCGTCGAGCGTCTGAAGGCGGTACTGGGACGCGCCCTGCTCCAACATCGCGCCGGTGCCGTCGGTGGTGTAGAGCGAGACGGGCGCCTCGCCCAGCTTGCCCACGAGGTCGTTGAGCAACCGCGCGGGGAGGCAGAGGGCGCCGCCCTCGGCGACCGTTCCCGCCACGTCGCGCTCGACCCACATCTCGCCGTCGCAGCCCAGCACCCGGATACCCCCGTCCATCGCCTCGATCTTCAGGTTCTGGAGGATCGTGACGGACGTGCGGACCGAGGCGGCGGCGGCGGCCGCGCTCACGGCCTCGAAAAACTCCTTGCGGGGGACGTCGAGCTTCATGGTTTTCAATGGATTCAGCCCTGGATGGGCAGCTGGTACTGGAGGTGGGCGGGCTCGGGAGAGGCCGTCTCGAAGTGGGAGCCGCGGAGCAGGAGCGTCGTGCGAATCCGCTGGTACGACTCCTCGGTGAAGGCGGCCTCGTCGTCGGCGCGCATGAGCTCGACGGTGCCGCGCAGGCTCATCATGTCGATTTTCAGGTCGGCGTCGTTCAGGGCGGCGGCCTCGAGGCCTGCCTCGAGCTCGGTGGGGAGTTCGCCGCCTGCGTATAGGTCGACGAGTCTACGATGGAAGTCGGTGTTGTCCATAAGTCCTCTCAAATTGGGTTCCTAGCTTGTCTCGCAGCGCGCGCCTTCCCCGGTAGAGCCGAGACTTGAGTGCAGGCACGCTGATCCTCAGGAGCTCGGCCGCCTCGCGTGCGCCCATCTCTTCGAGGTCGCAGAGGACGAGGGGCTCTCGATACTCCGGGGGGAGCGATTCGAGCGCCTGCTGCACGGTGACGCGCAGGGTCGAGCGGTCTTCGGTGCCCGGATACTGGGCGTCGGGCGGCAGCTCCATGAGCTTGTGCTGCCGGAGTTTGTCGATGCAGAGGTTCCGCGCGATGCGGAAGATCCAGGTGCGGAACGCGCCGTCCGCGCGGAGCTCCGAGGAGCGCCGGAGCACCCGCAGGAACGTCTCGGCCGTCGCGTCCTCGGCGTCCGCGCGGTTCCCGAGCATCCGGTAGGCGTAGCGGAAGATCCGCTCGCCATAGAGCTCGTAGAGGCCACCGAGAGCGTTGGGGTCGCCCTCGGAGAGGGCGACGATCCATCGGCGCTCGGCCAGGGTGTCGCGCAGTGCGTCATTCGGCATAGGAAGGGACGACCTCTGCGCGGGAAACGATGCGCGGGGGAAAGAAAGTTTAGCCGATAAAGTGGTGCCTCCTTCCAGGAGGCATCGCCGGCCCTTCGTTCCACCGGCTTCCAGCCGGTGCCGTAGAATGGGAGGATGAAGGTCGTGGAGGTCGAGATGACGGACGAGGCGTACGAGGAACTGTCCCGAGAGGCGGAGGAGAAGCGGGTGACGGTCGGAGACATCATGCGGGAGCGCGTCGAACCGAAGAAGCCATGGACTTTCACGCCGCTAAGCCTTGGAGTGCCCAAGGTGACGGTGTCAGAGTGGCGTGAGCTGGCCAACGACAGATACTCGCCTGAGTGACAAGCTGCGACACGAACATTCTGGCCTATGCCTACAACACGGATGCTCCGGAAAATCCGTTGGCCGCACGCTTCTTGTCGGAGCACCAAAACGATTCTGGCTTCGGCATCTCAGAGTTGGTCTCCGTTGAATTCTACAATCTTCTGCGAAACTCGAAAGCATTCCCTAAGGCCCTCTCGACCCCGGATGCGGTGAACGTCGTGCAAGAACTGCGTTCAAATCCTCGCTGGAGAGTTCTGAGGAGCGCGCTCGACGTTTCCGAAAGGGTCTGGAAGGTCTCCGCGTTGCCTGACTTTCCCCGCCGGGCGATCTTCGACGTCCGCCTCGCGTACGCGCTCGCCGCTGAGGGCGTCACGCGCTTCGCCACGCGGAACGTCGGTGACTTCCGCCGGTTCGAGGCGTTCGAGGTCTTCGATCCCCTCGTAGAACCCGTCTGGACATGGACGCATCGAACACCGACATCCCCGCCCTCCTCGGCGACGAGGCCGAAAGCCTCCTCGGCTTCAAGGACCCCAAGATCGCCAAGGAGCGGCTCCACCTGCCCGGCCCCGACTTCGTCGACCGGATCTGGACCCTCAGCGACCGCCCGATCCCCGTCGTGCGCAACCTGCAGGCGATCTACGGCCACGGGCGGCTCGGTGGGACGGGGTACCTGAGCATCCTGCCCGTCGACCAGGGTGTCGAGCACAGCGCGGGCGCTTCCTTCGCCGCCAACCCGGACTACTTCGACCCAGAGGCCATCGTCCGCCTCGCCATCGAGGGCGGTTGCAACGCCGTCGCCTCGACCTTCGGCGTGCTCGGCATCGTCGCGCGCCGGTACGCCCACCGCATCCCCTTCATCGTCAAGCTCAACCACAACGAGCTGCTGACCTACCCCAACCGGTTCGACCAGACCTTCTACGGCACTGTGGAGGAGGCGTGGAACATGGGCGCGGCGGCGGTCGGCGCGACGATCTACTTCGGCAGCGAGCCGTCCGACCGGCAGATCGTCGAGGTCTCGCGCGCCTTCGCCCGCGCGCACCAGCTCGGCATGGCGACCGTCCTCTGGTGCTACCTTCGCAACGACGCCTTCAAGAAGGACGTGGACTACCATCTGTCCGCCGATCTCACCGGGCAGGCGAACCACCTCGGCGTGACGATCCAGGCGGACATCGTGAAGCAGAAGCTGCCCGAGAACAACGGCGGCTACAAGGCCCTGAACATTGGCGACTCGCACTACGGCAAGCTGGACGGGCGGATCTACACCGACCTGGCGAGCGAACACCCCATCGACCTCACGCGCTACCAGGTGGCGAACGGCTACATGGGCCGGGTCGGCCTCATCAACAGCGGCGGCGCGTCGGGCAAGCACGACCTCGCCGAGGCGGTGAGGACGGCGGTCGTCAACAAGCGCGCGGGCGGCACGGGTCTCATCACCGGTCGCAAGGCGTTCCAACGCCCCTTTGCGGAGGGCGTCGCGTTGATCCAAGCCGTCCAAGACGTCTACCTGGACGAGAGCGTGACGGTCGCCTAGACCCGGGGCTTCGCCGTGGCGGACGCCCTCATGCCCGCGCCGCGAAGCGGCCTAGTCCCGCGTCGAGATCGGAATCAGGCGGATCGCGGGGAGGGACGTGTCCGTTGCGCCCTCGACGCCGGAGACCAGCGCGACGTAGACCTTGCCGGGCGCGAGCGTGAGGGGCGTGCCGACGACGAACACCTGGTCGGTGTTCGTCTGGCGCACCTGGAACGTCGTGGTCCCGGAGTCGACGTCCTGCGACTGGATCGCGCCGAACGCGATGTTGCTGACCGTGACGCTCGCGGGCGTGTCGGTGGTAAGGAAGTCGATGGCGGGCGTCTCGTAGCCCGCCTGCCGGACGAAGCCGTTCACCACGATCAGTCGCGCACGGTTGCCCGTCGGCGTGGTGCGATCAATCTGGGAGAATGCCAGCACCAGCCGCTTGCCCAGCTCGGAGACGGGCGGCGTGACCGTCGTGTCCGAGGGTGGGGTGAGCAGGCCGACGCCGACCACGAGATTGTCCGTATCCGCCGCCGGAGCGTTCGACTGGCTCCACACGTCCTCGCCGCCGCCTGCGGTCCGCACCGAGAAGTCGGCGTCGCCCGAGCCGACGGTGGAGAAGCCGCTCGCCATCGCGAAGGCGACGTTCGAGGCCTTCGTGTCGCCGTCGCGACGAAAGTCCAGTGCGCCCGCGTCCGGCGAGGCGTTCACGAAGGCCACGCGCGCGGTCGAGGGCGACGAACCACCGTCGTTGCCCCCGCCTCCGCCGCCACAACCGAACAGCGCCAGCGCGCCCACCACCGCATAGATCGTGCTCTTCATGCTAGACATCGTTCTTGCCGAGAGCGTACCGCCCCGGCGTCGCGCCGAGGGCGGGCCAGATCTCCGCCATCGCCGTATAGCATAGCGGACAGCCCGCGAGGCCCGTCTTGCGCGCCCGCTCCGCCGTCGTCCCGCAGTAGGGGCATGCCTCCGTCGGTGCGGGCTTCGGGGTCATCGCGCGGGCGAGCCCCGCGAGACCCGGCACCCCCGCGCGCCGCTCGGCGCAGGCGAGGCAGAGCCGCTCCTGCACCCCGCCCGTCGCGAAGGCGACGCCGGACGCCGCGCCGCAGGAAGCGCACGCCTCGCTCAGGCGAGCGCCCCTTCCATGAACGGCGTCCCGATCTTCGTGTGCTCGCGGAAGCGGGCGATGAGGTCGCGGGTCACCGGCCCGGGAAGGCCGTCGCCGAGGGGACGGCTGTCCAGCGAGACCATCGGGATCACCTCCGCGGCGGTTCCGGTGAGGAACGCCTCGTCGGCGGTGTAGACGTCGAACGGCGTCATGAAAGCCTCCTCCACGGGGTAGCCCGCCTCACGCGCAAGATCCATGACCGTGTTGCGCGTGATGCCCTCGAGGATGCCGCAGGCGGGATGAGGCGTCCGCACCCTGCCGTCGCGGACGAGGAAGAGGTTGTCGCCCGTGCACTCCGCGAGGTAGCCCTGGCCGTTCAGCATAAGTCCCTCGCCCGCCCCCGCGCGGTTCGCCTCCGCCTTCGCGAGGATGTTCGAGGCATAGCGCCCGATGCACTTCACGCGCGGGTCGAGGCAGTCGGGCGGGATGACCCGCAGGGAGGTGGTGATGACGTCCAGGCCGTCCTCGTACGCCTGCGGCGGATACAGCGCGAGCGTCGACACCATGACCATCACGTTCGGCCCGTCGGTGATCTTCTTCGGGTCGAGGCCCAGCGCCGTTCCGCGGGTGACGTTCAGTCGGATGTAGCCGTCGGGCACCTCGTTCTGGCGACAGACGTCGAGCACCGTCCGCTTCAATTCCTGCACGCCGATGCTCATCTCGTAGCCGAGGTAGCGACAGCCGTGGTAGAGCCGCGCGAGGTGCTCGTCGAGCTTGAAGACCTTGCCCCCGTAGATCCGGATGCCCTCGAAGAGCCCGTCCCCGTACAGATGGGCGTGGTCGGCGACGCTCGTCGACGCGGTTTCGAGGGGCATCGTCTGCCCGTTGAGCCAGACAACTCTCGGCATCCGATGAGGATACTCCCCAAGACCGCCGAATAAAATCGGCGATCCCACGAGGATTTGGCCCATAATACTTCCGTCCCCTTTTTCGGCCCGACGGACCGGACCCCGATGAACAAGATTCTCCTCGCCTCCCTCGTCACCGTGACCGCCACCGGCACCGCCCTCGGCGTGGTCGTCGCCCGGCAGACCCCCGTCGTGCGCAAGAACGTGTTCGTCGGCCCCGTCCCAGTCGGTGGCCTCGAGCCCGCCGAGGCGGGCAAGCGGATCCGCGCGTGGTGGGAGGGCGAACGCCGGAAGAAGCTTCGCCTCGTGTGCGCCGCCACGAAGGCCGTCCTGCCTGACATGACGCCGACCGCCCTCGGCGTCGGCGTTGACGACGCCGCGATCGTCGCCGAACTTCCAATGGCCGGCGTCGCCGACGCCCTCACCGGCGAGCCCCCCCGGCTCGACGTCGCGCCCAAGTACAAGCCCAACGGCGCGGACCTCTCCCCCCTCTCGGCCGTGCTGAAGGCGAAGATCGCCCCGCCCCGCCCCGCCGCCGTCCGATGGGTCGGAGGCACCGTCCAGACCACCCCCGAGACCACCGTCCTCAAGCTCGACGCGAAGGCGCTCCCCGAGGCCACCATCGCCGCCCTCCAGGGCGACCGCACCGTCGACCTGCCCGTCGTCGCGGGCGAGAAGCGCGTGCCCGACGCGGCCCTCGCCGGACTGACGGACCTCGTCTCGGAGTACACCACCAACTTCCCAGCCTCCAACCGTCCCCGCTGCGCGAACATCAAGCTCGCCTCCTCCAAGCTCAACGGCGTGATCCTCATGCCCGGCGAGCGGCTGAGCTTCAACGGCACCGTCGGAATGCGCACCCTGCGCGGCGGATTCAAGCTCGCGGGCGTCTACAAGGCGGGCAAGCACGACGTCGGCGTGGGCGGCGGCATCTGCCAGGTGAGCACCACCCTCTACAATGCCTCCCTCTTCGCCAACCTGCGCATCCGCCAGCGCTCGAACCACTCCCTCCCGGTCGCCTACGTGCCCCTCGGACGCGACGCCACCGTCGACTACGGCTCGCTCGACCTCGTGGTGGAGAACAGCACGAAGGGTCCCATCGCGGTGGTCGACACCTATCGGCCCGGCCGCCTCACCTTCCGCATCCTGGGCAAGAAGGACCCCTCGCTGAAGGTGAAGGTCGTCCAAGAAGGCTCACGGTCCTGGGACATGCCGATCAAGACGAGGCTGGACCGC
Organism: uncultured Fimbriimonas sp.; assembly: GCA_964245875.1. Lineage (GTDB taxonomy): Bacteria > Armatimonadota > Fimbriimonadia > Fimbriimonadales > Fimbriimonadaceae > Fimbriimonas. The sequence continues at coordinate 8,803 of CAXTOO010000084.1, forward strand.
TCGCTGCGCCCCGGCGGCCGTCGCATCGTCGAGCCCGGCTCGCGCGGCCACGCCGTGAACACCTACCGGCTGGTCTACCGCAACGGCAAGCTCGTCGAGCGCCAGTCGCTCGGTCGCTCCACCTACGGCGGCGGCACCCGCATCGTCGCCATCGGCCCCGCCGCGCCCCCCAAGCCGAAGACGATGGCCACGCCCGCGCTCCCGTCGGCGGTCGTTCCGCCGACTTCGCTCCCGGCGACAGGCTAAGAGATGGGAACAAGACTCCGTTTCAGGGTGCGGCCGCCTGCGACCGCTTTCCGGAGCGAGCCGCGAGCGTAGGACCCCACAAAGGGCGAGGCGGGCAGATGGTTCTGTCGGGCGAGCTCAGCCGGCGGATCGACGAATCTTGCAACGGAGGAGAAATCTAGCCGGAAAGGGTATCCTTGCCTTCCGCCGAGAGGTTGGGACGGACTCCAGCGTCCGTCCGTTTTTCGCGGCGGCAAACACACACCATGGCTGGCATCCGAATCCGCATCCGTCTGCGTGCCTACGAGCACCGCGTCATCGACCAATCCGCCGAGAAGATCGTCGACCAGGCCAAGCGCACCGGCGCCCGCGTCAAGGGTCCGATCCCGCTGCCGACGCGCATTCGCAAGTTCTGCGTCATCCGCGGGCCGCACATCGACAAGGAGTCGATGGAGCACTTCGAACTGCGCACCCACAATCGCCTCATCGACATCCACGAACCGACCAACAAGACGATCGACGCCCTCATGCGGCTCGACCTCCCCAGCGGCGTGGACATCGAGATCAAGACCGCCTGAGGACCGCCCTTCGCCAGAACGGCCCTCAAGCCCACGAACCGAGATGTTCGTGGGCTTCGTTTTTACTCTCCACCCTCCCCGCCCACCGACGGCGCGGAGCCCGCCTTCGCCGCGGCCCTCTTTGCCGCGCCCATCGCGGACTGGTTCACCCCGCTCCCTGAGCCCTCGACGCTCTCGCTCCCCGCCACCGGCGTCATCCCGCCCGCCGCCCCGCTCCCCATCGGCGCAACCCCGCCCGAGGCCGTCGGAGTCGAGGAGCTCGAATCGGTCTTGGGCGTGCACCCGACGGCGAGCAGGAGGGAAAGGGCGAAGAGCTTGCGCATGCCCTTAGCGTATCCCATCCACGCTTCGCATCCGGCAAGGAGTGGTGCATCACTTTGCCCAGGCGCTCACCGACCCTCCCTTTTCGAAGGGGACGCCGAATCGCTGGGAGGGAGAGGAGGCTCGCCGAGGGTCTCTCGGCGGAACTCACCCTTCTCTCACCGCCCTCGGCGTCCCTCCGGGTTCAAAATGGCACACTACCCGGCAAGGAGCGAAGGCTTAAGCCTGCACCGGGATCGCAGGATTCATCCTGCAAGGCATTGATCGCGTTCCGTCATGACTTGGCGGATAATAGACCACCGATGCGCAAGCCTGCGATTCTCCTGGGCACCGCCACCCTCCTCGCCATCGGAGGCCTCGCTCTCCGCCGCACGCTCTCCGAGCCGCGCTGGGAACGCTGGTCCGACGCCGCCACCTGGAACGGTCGCCCGCCGAAGCCGGGCGACCGCGTCGTGATCCCCAAGGGTCGGCGCGTCCTCCTCGACGTCACCCCGCCTCGTCTTGGGCGATTGGAGATCGAGGGCGCGCTGAAGGTCGAGGATCGAGGGCTGAGCCTGTGCGCCGAGACCGTGCTCGTCTCCGGACGCCTGACCGCCGGCTCGTCGGCGCACCGCTTGCGACGCTCCTTCACCCTCGCGCTCGACGCGACGAACGTCGCCAAGAACCCCGACGCCGGGGCGATGGTCGTGATCGGACGTCTGGAGATGGCCGGAGCGGACCTTGCGCGAACCTGGACGCGGCTCGACGGCACCGCGTCCGCCGGGGCGACCACGATCCGCGTCACAGAACCGATTGCCGTCCAGAAGGGAGATCGGATCGTGCTCGCCTCCACCGGCTTCGACCCGGACCAGTGCGAGACCGCCGAGGTCGCCGCGACTGAGGGCGCGACGGTTCGCCTCGCCCAGCCTCTTCGGCACGGGCACTTCGGTCGGATCACCGACGGGGCTGACGAGCGCGCCGAGGTCGGCCTGCTCAGTCGCAACGTGACGATCCGCGGCCTCGGCCCCGAGGGCCAGGGCGGCGACGTGATGGTCACCGGATTGGGAACCGCCGTCGTCGACGGCGTCGAGTTCGACCGCATGGGCAAGGCCGGGCGGCTCTCGCGCTACCCCCTGCACTTTCACCTCGCGGGCGACCAATCCGCGAGCCTCGTGCGCAACGTCTCGATCCACGACGGCTTCAACCGCGCCCTGACGATCCACGGAACCCAGAACCTGCGCGTCGAGGGGCTCGTCGCCTACCGCTCCTTCGGCCACCTCGTGTTCCTGGAGGACGGCGTGGAGACGGGCAACCGCATCGTGAACAGCCTGGCGATCCGGGCGATGGCCCCTCCCCAAGGGCGGCGGCTGCTCGACTCCGACGCCCGTCCCGCCTGCTTCTGGGAGACCCACCCCGGCAACGACCTCGTGGGCGACGTGGCCGCCGCGTCGGATGGCGAGGGGTTCTGGCTCGCCTTCCCGAAGGGGCCGACCGGTCCTTCCGCGAGCCTCGCGGAATACCGGCGCGTTCTGCCGCGCGTCGCCCGGCTAGGTCGCTTCGAAGGGAACCGCGCCCACTCGAACCGGGGCAACGGCCTCTTTGTGGACGGCCCGCCGAACCCGAAAGGCGTCTACGAGGCGCCGAGCTACCGCCCCAAGGGCGGGGCCGTTTTTGAGGGCATGGTCGCCTACAAGAACGGCAAGCGAGGCGTCTGGATGCGCGGCACCGGGCTGGAGGTCCGCCACGCGGTCCTCGCCGACAACCCCATCGGCATCACCCTCGCCGCGTCGGAGAGCGTGCTGCGGGACTCCCTCGTCGTGGGCGAAACGGAGAACGGCGGCGGCCTGCTGAAGCCCGGCGCGCCGCGCTTCCCGATCCGGGGATTCGAGTTCTACGACGGCCTCGTGGGGGTGAGCGGGGTCACCTTCCGCAACTTCGTGCCCAGCGAGGCGCGCGAGGCCGGGGCGCTCTCGGGCCTGCGGTACACGCCGTTCTTCGTGAACCCGAACAACTACGTCGAACGGGTGCGCTTCGAGAACGCGAAGCGGGTGTTCTTCGACCACGTCCCGTCCGTCGGCACGGGCGAGCGGAGCGCCGACGGGTACCGTACCCTCTGCTTCAAAGACCGCGACGGCTCGCTCACCGGCGCCGCCGACGCGACGGTCTCCATCGCAAACCCTTTCCTCGCCGTGCCGGGCCACACCCAGGCCAAGCCCGAGTGGAACGCCTACGTGACGCAAGGGCGCCTCGCCCGGCTCTTCATCGACGTGCCGCAGGGCGATCCCAAGGCGCGGCTCTCGTGCGTGATCCGCCACCTCGACGCCGAAGGCCGCGCCCACCGCATGGGCGGCAACCCCTACGAGGGCGGCGCGACGAGCTACCAGGCGATGGTCCGGCCGAACGAGCCGTACCGAGTGGGCTTCGACGGCCCCACGCCGCGTTCGCTCCGGCTCGCCCTGCGCTACTTCCGGACGACCGACCGCATCCGGCTCGAACTGCCCCTGCCGCACGGCCCTTATCGCGTGAGGCTCAACCGCCGTCGTGACCTCACCGCCGGGGTCGCCGCCGAGGGTTCGATCTTGCGCGTCTCCAAAGGCCGCCTCCTGGTCGATCTCGCCGCCACCGCCGGCCCGAACACCGTCCTGGAGATCTTGCCCGCGTGACGAAAGGACCGCAGGCTTCAGCCTGCAAGAGGACCCCGGGCTTCAGCCCGGAAGGGAAGGATCGTCGAATCAAGGCCGGAGCATTAGGCCTTTTCGTCCCCCTCGCCCCTCTGGTCATGGGTTGCCACCCTCCCCGCCCGACCGTTGACCCCCTTGCGACCTCCGTCGCCGCCGTGGCAAGGGCGAACGGGCTGCGCCTTCCGTTCCGCCGGGTTTTCCTCCGCGTCTTCAAGCGCGAGGGCGTTCTGGAACTCTGGGCGGGCGGCGAACGCATGACGCTGATCCAGACCTATCCGGTCGCCGCCATGTCCGGAACTCTGGGACCCAAGCGCCGCGAGGGCGACCTGCAGGTGCCCGAGGGCGTCTACCGGATCGTCCGCTTCAACCCGCACAGCCGCTTCCATCTCTCGATGGGGCTCGACTACCCGAACGCCAGCGACCGCATCCGCGGCGGAGTCCGGCCCGGCACCGACATCTTCATCCACGGGAACCGGGTGAGCGCGGGCTGCATGGCGATGACCGACCGCCTGATCGACGAGATCTATCCCCTGTGTTTCTCCGCCGGAAACCGGCGGTCGATCCCCGTGCACGTCTTTCCCGCGCGTCTGTCCGCCGCGACCTTGGGCGACCTTTGCGCCCGCAGTCCGAGCAACGCCGCGTTCTGGCGGGAGTTGAAGCCGATCTACGACGCGTTCGAACGCGTACGCGTCGTCCCGGCGGTGGCCGTCGACCGAAGCGGCGCGTACCTCCTCGCCTCAAATCGTCACGGATGATGGTTGACGAAACCGCGTCCCAAACGCGAACCCTGTAGGCGTCGGATGCTTTCGTGCCGACGCACGACTTGGACCAAGGCTAGGCTCAAGGTGTCTTCTTTGTGTCCCCGTGTTTCCTCCGGAAAACTCGTCAACCACCCTCCGCGAGGTTGGGCCTAAAGCCCCAACCTGCGAAAGGAAAATTTTTCAGCGCGCCTTGTAGCCCCTCCAGACCCACTCCAAGGCCTGCGGAAGCGTCTGGTTCACCACGCGACCGTCGACATGGTTCGAGGCGTAGGCGTATACGAACTGGTACGGGTAGCCCTTTGCCTTCAGCGCCTTCGCCATCTGGTCGTCGGCGTACGGCCAGTTGTGGAAGGTCTCGATCGGGTCCTGGGGCCTTAGGTCGTTCTCCCCGACGTGGAGCCAGATGCGCAGCGGCTTGCGCTTCGCGGCGGGGATCAGCGTTTGGTGGTACTCCCACGCACCGCGGAGGTTGTCCGGGTCGGGGGGCCACTGCTGGTTCACGAACGTGCCGGAGTACGACAGGACGCGGTGGTAAAGGTCCGGGTGGAACCAAGCCATCGTGAAGGCGCAGGCCGCGCCCGACGAGCCGCCCATCGCCATCCGCGCGTCGGGGTCCTTCGTGAGGGTGACGCCCGCCTCCTTCTGGACGCGCGGCAGCACCTCGGCCTCGATGAACTCCGCGTAGTGGCCGTTCACCGCGTCGTACTCCAGGCCGCGCTCGCTCCCACGCGAGTCAGAGCCACCGGAGTCGATCATGATGCCGACCATCGTGGGCACCCGCCGGTCGGCGATCATGTTGTCGAGGATCGTTGGGAAGATGCCCCGGCCCATGCTGTCCTGCGA
>CAXTOO010000085.1:0-14093 GCA_964245875.1 uncultured Fimbriimonas sp.
GGGCGCTACGTCCGCAAGGACATCCTGCGCGACGGCGACAAGCCCCGCGCCGTGCTCCTGAACAACTGGGAGTCGACCTACTTCAAGTTCGACGAGCGGAAGATCGTCTCGCTTTTCGGCGGCGCGAAAGATTTGGGCATGGAGCTGTTCCTGCTCGACGATGGCTGGTTCGGGGTGAAGCATCCCCGCGGCGACGACACGAAGGGTCTGGGCGACTGGACCCCGGATCCGAAGAGGCTTCCGAACGGGATCAAGGCCCTCACCGACGCCGCCGAGGCGAAAGGGCTTCGGTTCGGCCTTTGGTTCGAGCCGGAGATGGTCAACCCCAAGAGCGAGCTCTTCGAGGAGCATCCCGACTGGCTCGTGCAGCAGCCGAAGCGACCGTTCGACCTCTCCCGCAACCAGATGGTGCTCGACCTGAGCAACCCGAAGGTCGAGGCGTTCGCGTTCGGGGTCCTCGACGACACGCTGTCGAAGAACCCCGGCATCACCTACGTGAAGTGGGACTGCAACCGGTTCTTCACCCAGCCCGGCTCGCCCCACCTGGGCAAAGATCGCCAGTCCGAGCTCTGGATCCGCTACGTCCAGGCGCTGTACCGCGTCATAGACCGCCTCGCCAAAGGCTCCCCTGGCGTCGAGGTGATGATGTGCTCGGGTGGCGGCGGGCGCGTGGACTACGGCGCGATGCGCTTCGCCCACGAGTACTGGCCCAGCGACATGACCGACCCGGCGCACCGAATCCCGATCCAGTGGGGCTACTCGCACTTCTTCCCGCCCCTCGCCTCGGTGAACCACGTCACCCATGCGGGCAATCACGGCATGAAGTTCGCGTTCGACGTCGCGATGAGCGGCATCCTCGGCATGGACGTCGATGTCGACAAGCTCTCGCCCGAGGACCACGCCTTCGCGAAGGCCGCGATCTCCAACTACAAGGCGATCCGCGACATCGTCCAACTCGGCGACCAGTATCGCTTGGAGTCTCCGTACGCGGGATCACGCTCGGCGGTCATGAGCGTTCGCGGGGACGGGGCCGCCGCCTTCGTCTACTCGCTGGGCGATTCGGTCGCCGCACCGTTGCGCCTCAAGGGTCTCGGCCCGATGAAGCCGTATCGCGTTCGCGAGCTCGACCTCACGCCGGGCGCGAAGGGCCTCGACGCCACCCTCGACGATGCGGCGCTCCTCCGGGATGGCTTGCCCTTGGAGGCGATGAAGCCCTACACCAGCCGCGTGTTCAACCTGGTGGCCGTTCCGTAGCGGTCACCTCTCCCAATTTCTCACGGAGGCACGGAGACACAAAGGGGTCGCCCTGCTCAGGGTGGACGTGGCGGCGTCGAACGTTCCCTTCCTTCGAGGGCTTCCGGCACGGTTTGAAGTGCCCGGATGGCACTATGATGCTTGCAAAGCTACCTCAAAGTGCTATCATTTTTCTCTTTTTCAGGTTCAACGTAACGCGGCGAGGGCGAAACCGAGAAATTTTGTTCAGATTGGAAAACTCGACTGGGGGTGAGTTCTTCCGGGAATCGAGCGTCACATTCCCTTCGCTCCGGACGGGGGGAATGTCAACCGTCGCGGCTCGTTAGAACTCGCCCGCCAACGCCCGCAGCTCCTCGCGGCTCGGCATCGCGTCCTGTGCGCCCCGCCGGGTCGTCGCCAGCGCGCCGACGCCGTTCGCCAGCGGGATCGCTTCCGCCAGCTCGTGGCCCTCGGCGAGGAAGAGGGCCAGCGCCCCGTTGAACGCATCGCCCGCCGCGGTCGTGTCTACGACCGCCACCTTGGAAGCCGCGAACCACCCCTCCGCCGACGCCGAGCGCCAGTAGCTTCCCCGCTCGCCGAGCGTCACCACCACGTTCCGCACGCCCCGGTCGAGCAGCGACCCCACCGCCCTTCGGATCGCCTCGTCGTCGGCCAAGACGATCCCCGTCAGGCTCGCCAGCTCGGTCTCGTTCGGCGTCAGCACGGCGCAACGTTCGAGAACGGCGTCCGGCAAGTCCCGGGCGGGAGCCGGGTTCAGCACGAAGGTCGCGGCCCGCGAAGCCTCCGCCACCGCCGCCAGCGGAACCTCCAGCTGGGCCAGCACCACCGAGGGGCGCAGCGCCGTCGTCGCCTCCCGAACGTCCTCCGGCGTCAAGGAAGCGTTCGCGCCCGGCGCCACCACGATGCTGTTCCGTCCCTCCGCGTCCACGAAGATCCCGGCCGCTCCCGTCGGCTCGTCGTCCGAGCGGAGGAAGCGCAGGTCCACCCCGGCCTCGGCAAGGCTGGAGCGGAGAGACTCTCCGAAGGCGTCCCGTCCGACGCGCCCGCAGAACGCCACCGCCCCGCCAAGCCTTCCGATCGCCACCGCCTGGTTCGCCCCCTTGCCGCCGGGATGCGTCGCGTACCGGCCTCCCAGCACCGTCTGGCCCGGCCGCGGGAGCGCGTCCGTCTCGAACACGAGGTCCATGTTCGCGCTGCCCACCACGAGAACGACCGGCCGATCCACGCCGCCAGCCTACCGCCGCACGCCGTAGAACGCATCGTGAAAGCCACCTTCAACGGCCAGACCCTCGCCGAGAGCGACGCCACCCGCGTCGTCGAGGGCAACCACTACTTCCCGCCGGACTCGATCCGGCCGGAGCTCTTCAAGGAGAGCGACACCCACACCACCTGCGGCTGGAAGGGCGTCGCGAGCTACAAGACCGTGGTCGTGGACGGCAAGGAGGCGAAGGACGCCGCGTGGTTCTACCCCGACCCCAAGCCCGCCGCCGCGGAGATCGCGGGCCACTTCGCCTTCTGGAAGGGCGTCGAGGTCGGTCCCTAGCCGCGCCATCCTTCGACCCGCGCGCCCGCGAACATCGTCGCGCTCGCCATCGGCGAACCCGGCGCCGAGAGGCCGTAGAGTCCGAGGTCGAAGCCCGTCGCCGCGTCCAGCCGGGCGACCGTTTCCGGGGGCAGTTCGAGTTCAAGCCCGGCGAGATTGTCCGCCAGCTGCTCGGGTTTGCGCGCGCCGAGGAGGATCGAACCGACTCCCGACCGACCCAGCAGCCACGCGAGCGCCACCTGGGGCATCGAGCGGCCCATCTCCCCCGCGACCTCCCGCAGCGCGTCGACCGTGCGCCAGTTCTCCTGGGTAAAGAGGGTGTCGCCGAAGGGGTTCCCTCCGCTCAGGCGACCTCCGCTCTTCGTGTCCTCGCGCGTGTACTTCCCCGTCAGAATGCCGTATCCCAGCGGGCTCCAGGGAACGAGGCCCATACCCAGCGCCCGCGCCGCCGGAACGTGCTCGCGCTCCGGGCCGCGCGAGACGAGCGAGTAGAACTCCTGCATCGCGATCGGTCCGGGAAGGCCGTGGCCCTCGGCGAGCGTCGCGACCCTCGCCGAGAACCAGGCGGGCGTGTCGGAAAGGCCGTAGTACCGGATCTTTCCCGCCCGCACGAGGTCGGACATCGCGCCGACGATCTCCTCGGCGGGGGTGACGCCGTCCCAGACGTGCATCCAGTACAGGTCGACGTAGTCGGTGCCTAGCCTCCTCAACGAGCCCTCTAGAGCGCGGTGCAGGTTCTTGCGGCTTGAGCCGCCGTGGAGCGGGCTCGGGGCAACGTTCGTGTCGCCGCTCGTGTCGAAGTTGAAGGCGTACTTGGTGGCGAGCACGATCCGGTCGCGCAGGTTCCGCTCGGCGATGAAGCGGCCGACCAGCTCCTCGCTGCGGCCCGACGAGTACACGTCGGCGGTGTCCACGAAGTTGCCGCCCGCGTCCACGTAGGCGTCGAAGATCGCCTACGAAGCGTCGTCGGGCGATCCCCAGGCGGCGTTGCCGAAGGTCATGGTGCCGAGAGCGAAGGGCGAGACGGGCAGGCCGGAGCGGCCGAGGGTGCGGAGGTCGTTGAGCTTCATGTTGGTCTTCCGGGGCTTGGACGATTTTGCGTCGCGGGCCTAGTCCTCATCCGCTCTACGCTCGATGAGTCCGCCGTCGCTAGGACGATCCTCCGGCAAAACTGGACGATCCTGCGCCTTCGCCTCGTAGAGGCACTCATGCCCGGATCGGAAAGCCTCGCCCCCGCCCTGTGCGAGCTCGCGGGGATCGTGGACCGCGTCGTCCCGCCGGGCGAGGGACAGGTCCAGCACGGCTCGGTCTACGCCCTCCGCGCCACCGCACCCAGCGCGCCCGCCCACGTGCTCTACACGCCCGTGCTCTGCGTGGTCGCGCAGGGCGGCAAGGAGGTCATCGTGGGCGACGCGCGGCACGTCTACGACCCCGGCCATTTCCTCGTGAACTCCGTGCCCGTGCCCGTGCCCGCCGTGGGCAGGGTGATCGAGGCCTCGCAGGCCCGGCCCTGCCTCTGGATGTCCATCGTCCTCGACCCCGCGCTCGTCGGCGAGGTGCTGGCGGAGGTTGGCGGGGCCGAACCCCGGCCTCCACTCGCCGCGATGCAGGCGAGCCCCTTGGACGGTCCCCTCCTTGACACGGTCATCCGCCTCGCGCGCCTCTTCGAGACGCCCGGGGACGAGCCCTTCATGGCACCGCTCGTGATGCGCGAGATCGTGTACCGCCTTCTCACCGGAAGCCAGGCCGCGCGCCTGCGGCAGGCGGCTCCCGGCCCGGCGGCCCACCCCGTCGCCCTCGCCGTCGAACGTGTGCGGCTGGACTTCGACAAGCCCCTGACCATCGAATCCCTCGCCCGCGAGGTCGGCCTCAGCCCGTCGGCGCTCCACCACCACTTCAAGCGGGTCACGCACATGACGCCCCTCCAGTACCAGCGCCGGATGCGGCTCCAGGAGGCCCGGCGCCTCATGGTGGGCGAGGGCCTGGACGCCGCCCGCGCGCGCGCGCCTGGGCTACGACGACCCTTCCTACTTCAGCCGCGAGTACCGCCGCTTCTACGGCGACCCACCCCGCCGTCACACCGCCCACGCTCGGAGCGAGGTCGCCTAGATGCCCCCTCTTCGCTGGCGATCTTCGCGAAAGGAGGCCAACGAAGCGCGGCCTCGTTGCCCCGGTGGTCGCCGATGACGGAGGCCCCTTCGCCTTCTGGAAGGGCGTCCAGGCCGTTTCCTGGCCGACGAGTGCGGTCGCCTGCACTCGTTGCGGGCTAGGGAGAGCCGGATCTTGCGCGATACCGCGCAATCCTCTTCTTAGTAATTAGATAACAACCGCATTATTATTACAATTTTTTAGTCCGCGAAGGGTCGCTCTAGAAGGGCTCCGCGCGGTCCGGCTCCCAGGATCTCCCATGCGAAACTTCCTTTTGGCTTCCGCCTTCCTCGCCCTCCCCCTTTCGCCGCCGCCCAGACGAGCTTCGCCACCGGGTTCGACGCTCCCACCTACACGACCGGGACCCTGGCGGGCCAGGACGGCTGGACCGCCGGCTCCGGCACGGCCACCCCACCGACGGTGACCAACAACGCATCGCTCTCGCCTACGCAGTCGGTTCTGCTCGCCACCAGCACCGCCACCGGCGCCAGCACGTTTTTCACCGCGGGTCACGCGCTCGCGGCGGGCGCGCCCTCGGCCGCGACCCGCTACCTGACGGCCCAGGCAAGCGTGTTCGTCCAGAGCGTGGCGGGAGACGACCGCTACTTCGGGGTCGGCTTCGGGACGTCGGCGCTGGCCACCAGCGGCTTCGCGGGCATCGCGCTGGGCGGCAACGGTCTTAGGGGCGGCGCGGGAAGCTACGCCTCGTACAACGGCGTGACGGGCGGACTGCTGCAGGCACGCACGAAGGCGGACTTCCTGGGCCGTTGGGTCACCCTCCAGATGGTGGCCGACCGGAGCCTCACGACGAACAACGTGACCTTCACGTTCTCCGGCCTCGGCACGTCCGGCGGATCGGCCACGCAGACGTTCACGACCAGCGCGAACTTCGGCACCACCAACCTGACCTCGGCGCAGATCTTCTGCGACTGGGGCAGCACGAGCAGCGTCCAGGGTTCGGCCTTCGTCGACAACGCCTCCTTCAACGCGAGCGCCTCGCCCGTGCCCGAGCCGTCCGCGTTCGCCGCGCTCGGCCTCGCTGCGCTGGCCCTCGTCCGACGTCGCCGCAAGTAGCGCCGCAGGGCCTTGAGCCATCGCCGTCCTCCCTGTTTATGGGCAGACGAAAATGGCTCAAGGCCCGTGAGGCGACGATAATATGGCGAGAAGGCCCATAGAGGCCAGCCTCAGACCGGCGGAAGTTCGGCATCCGACTGCCGACTCGAGTCCGCCCTCCGGGGCTCGCCTCGCATAGATCCAAGCGATGCACCCGCCTCGAAGAGGGTCTCGCCTCTGCCTTGATGCACGCGCTGAGCGGCGTAGATGCCCCGGTGACCGCTGAGTACATACGCCACGACGCAGGCGAGAGCGAGGGGGACCGCCAAAGCCGAACCGAACAGTTCGATCCCCATCACCGCGCAGGCCAGGGGCGTGTTCGCCGCCCCCGCGAAGACGGCGACGAACCCCAGCGCGGCGAAGAGGGCCGGATCCTGTCCGGTTGCTCCGGCGAAGGCGTTCCCCAAGGTGGCACCGATGCAGAACAGCGGCGTCACCTCGCCGCCCTTGAACCCCGCGCCGAGGGTGACCGCGGTGAAGGCCAGCTTGAGCAGGAAGGCGTAGGGCGGCACCCCGCCTCCGTGGAACGACGCCGCGATGAGCGGCAGGCCCAGGCCGTTGTACGTCTGGCTTCCCACCGCCAGCGTCATCGCCACGATCGCGAGGCCCCCGACGATCGGGCGCAGCCAGGGCGCGCCCCGCACGTCCTTCCCGATCTTGCCGACGAGGTGGGTCAGTTCCACGAAGCCCACGCTCGCCGCCGCGAAGAACACCGACGCCAGCAGCGTCCAGCCCAGAACCGCCGGCGTCACCGCGAAGCCGCGCAGCGCGTCGTACGCGTGGTGGTGGATGCCCACCCCCCGGCACACGAGATCGCCCACCACGCTCGCCACGAGGCACGGCACCAGCGCCTCCGTCTCCAGCCGCCCCAGCGTCAGCACCTCCAGCCCGAAGATCGCCCCCGCAAGGGGCGTTCCGAACACCGAGCCGAAACCCGCCGCAATGCCCGCCATGAGCAGCACGCGCCGTTCGGCCGCCGACAGCCGCAGGGGCAAGGTCGCGACCTCCGCCAGGGTCCCGCCCATCTGCACCGCCGACCCCTCGCGTCCGGCCGAGCCGCCGAAGAGGTGCGTCACGACCGTGGTCACGAGGATCAACGGCGCCATGCGGAACGGAACCGGCCCCGTCGGCTCGTGGATCTCCTCCAGCAGCAGGTTGTTGCCCCCCGCCGCTCGACCGGCGAGGTGGTGGTAGGTCAGCCCGATCGCCGCCCCCGCGAGGGGCAGCCCGAAGAGCAGCGCGGGATGGGCGTCCCTTTGGGCCAGCGCTCGATCCAGGATCCAGAGGAAGCCCGCCGACGCCAGGCCCGCGAGACCGCCTACCCATGACGCGAGAAGCCCCCAGCGGAGGAAGGCCAGGAACTCGGAGGGTCGTAGGGCCGGTTCGTTCGTCATGGCGGCGCGGTTCGGCCAGGGTATACCCGCTCCTTAGCGGCCCTCCGCCGCCTTCTGAGCAACGTGGCGAATGCCTTCAGCGGCGTGAGTTCGCGAAGCTCCAAGTCCGGCAGCGCCCGGAAGTTCCGCGGGGAGGGGGCGCTGTCCAATCCGGTTGCCGCCAGCCCTTTGTTGTCAACCCTGGAGGGTAGGGAGAGCGTGAAAAAGCACACCGCTACGGTGCGAGTCGAAGGGGCAGGGGCGCGGCGTTGAGACCGCTCTGGTCGGTCTTGGTCTCGTGGACGAGCCTCGTATCGTTCGGGATATCCGGCCGAAGGTGGCCGGTCAGGGTGAGGCGAAAGTCGCCGTCCTCGAGTTCCAGCACGGCTCGAGCGGCGCTGCAGGGTCGGTCGGGCGTACGGCCCCGCGAAGGGAGATGGGAGATCATCAGCTTTTGAGGAGTGAGACTCATCGGAAGTCCGCCCGCGTAAGGCTGCGGGCGGCGAGGCGGCGGCGCAGGTAGGGGGCGGTCTCGGCGGAGTCCCACACATTGAAGTCGATCTCGTGCTCGTCGGTTCCGGCGCGGGCGTCCTCGTAGAGCAGGCGCGCTACTCGGCCGTAGGACCGCTCGAACGCCTCGGGACATCGATCCTCGGCGGTTGCCCGCGCGCCGTCGACCATCAGGTAGACGTCGTTTGGACAGTTCTCGCGGTGCTCATGGTGGGGCCAGAACTGGGCGATCCACTGGAGACGCCCGTCCTGCTCGTGGAACCAGTCGTAGAGGAACTCCGCCGGGGTGCCCCCGGGCCTCTCGCCCAAGCCCTCCCACTCCGCGAGCCGCAGCCCGCCCCCGCGCGCCTCGCGGACAGCACGCACATGCTGAACGTCGTGCATGACGAGGTCGATGGGCCAGATCGTCTCTACCGGCGTGAGATCGAAGGCGCTGATCATCTCCCGTTCGAGGTCGCGGGCATCGATGGCGTCGAGGCGCACCCGCAACTCGCCGCCCTTGCGCTCGATCTCAAGGACGGTCGCATCGTGCATCGCGGAGCCGAAGTAAGGCCGGTCGGCGTCAGCGACGGGGAGAGGCTTGCGGAGGCGTTCAAGCCACTTCGCCTCTGCCCTCCCGTCCCGCCTGTCGTCCCACTCCTCACCCGACTTCGGGACGTAGAAGTGATCCCCGAGATCGTGGACCGAGTTGGCCTTGGCCAGCCAGGAACGCTTGGGCATAGAATTTCGGCCTCAACGTACCGCACCTTTCTCGTAGCGGCGCAGTTTGCCTTGTCCTCGATGCTTGGGCGAGCATCGAGGATGGACTTCCGCTCGTCGCCGACGTGGATTAGCGGGTGCGCTTGAAGTAGTACTGCTTTTGACCCTTCACCATCTTCGTGTGGCGCTCGTAGTGATGGCCGTTGTGGTCGAACGACTTGCGCTGGAAGAGCTCGTAGCGGCGGTGCTCGTCCTTGTTCTGGCTCTTGCGGTCGGCCTCGTAGCGGCTGGCGGAGTAGAGTCCGCCGCCGATGCCGAGGGCGGCGAGGGTCTTGTTCCCGGTGAGCAAGCCGAGGACGCCCGCGGCGCCACCGGCGATGCCGAGATTGCGCCAGTTGTTCTTGGTGTCCTGGCGGTGGTCGGCGCGATCGCGTCGGCCCTGTGCGGCGGCGGTGGCGGGCAGGAGCGTGGGCACCGCGAGGGTGAGGGCGAGGGCGACCGCGGCGGTCGTCTTAGAGAGGTTTAAGTGTCCCATATAGAGGGAGACGAGGGGATTTCGATAGAGTTCGGTACACGAAGAGATTTTCTTCTAGATTTCGCTTCCATGAAGCTCCAGCGCACTCGAAGGTCGAACCCCCACCCTGCCCTCTACCTGGGAGGCGACTCCAAAGGACCCCAACCTTCCCAGCCTATCGTCGCCTCCCTCGGCGGACCCTCCCTCAGGGGAGGAACCCGGAGGCCTGCCCGGCGACGTTCCGTCGCCAGGCAGGCCAGACGGTGGGACCTCGCGAAGGCTTCGCCTCGGACGCCACGCTTTCGGTGTCGGGGAGGCTCGTCGAGGGGCATGGAGCCCGTGCGTCGCCATGCTCAGGACGGGCCGGAGTCAGCCGCCGGCCTGGGCGCGCAGGATGCGCTCGTTGACCTCCGAGAGGCGGTCGAGGAACGCTTTGGAAGGAACGAGGAGGCGTTCTCCTCCCCAGTTTGGGATTTTCCCTTCCAATTGGGACGAAGAAGGGGAAAGGAGACGCTCAAAGCCTCCCGATGGGTGCCCTATGTTCGCCGGTTCGAGCGAAATCGGGGAAGCAAACGGAGTTTATGGAGAGCGAAACCCAAGAGGTTCGCTCAGTTAAGGCTCGTTCGCGGAGGCGAGCTTGGAGGCAACGTTCACGATGCCTCCCGGGTGGCACACCTGCGCGGTGCGCTTCGCTGAGCAGGCGACGGGACGCGCGACGACGCTTTCCCTTGTGGCGTCGTCCACAACATGTAGCCCGAGATCTAAGGTGTACATAGTTAAAACAAGTGTAACCTATGGTACATTCAAGCGTGTAGTATCTCATGATTCCGGAAGCGCCTTCGGTCACAGCGGCCCGGAGGACGGAAAGACCAATGAAGCCCCCCTGCCTCCGCTCCGCCTCGAAGGGATTCACCCTCATCGAGCTCCTCGTCGTCATCGCGATCGTCGCGATCCTCGCCGCCATCCTGTTCCCCGTGTTCGCGCAGGCGAAGCTCGCCGCCAAGAAGACGGTCTGCCTCTCCAACCAGAAGCAGATCGCCATCGCGATCATAATGTACGCGGGCGACTACGACGGCGCCTTCCCCCGTACTCAGGACACCCTAAACGCGGGCGAACCCTCCTTTATCTCCTACTGGTCGACTCACAGCTACCAGCGCTCGCTCGATTCCTACATCAGGAATGGAGTCGGCGGGGTGGGGGGCGATGGGGCGAAGACGGGCCGCGGAAGCGTATGGTACGACCCCGCCGATCCTCTCAAAGACAGTCCGTCGATGTGGGGTTCGTTCACCAACAACGGCCTTGTGACGGGCACCCACCGCAACGAGTCCTCGATCTCCCAGCCGTCGAACACCATTTTGAACGCCTCGCGGACGGCGGACTGGTCCGCGTTCCAGGGCATCGTTCCGCCATCCCCCCTGCCGGCGGGCGACCCGAACGACCCCTTCTGGAGCAGCGACTGGTGGGACATCTGCATCAATCCGTGGTTCAAAGGACTGACCGCCCAGGAGACGGCGAACCCGTACCACTGGACTCACGGCAAGGCGACCCCGCCGAGCGTACTCGGTCTTTTGGACTACACCGGTCCCGTCGATCCGACCGGTTTCACCTGGGACCAGGGGATCGACGGCCTGACCCATGTCGACAACGATCCGACGAAGGCTCTACTCACAAAGGCGAGGTTCGGAAACGGCCAGACGTACTCGTTCACCGACGGCCACGCCAAGTTCCTGTCGTTCGCCGCGACCTATAAGCGTGTGGACGATAATATGTGGAGCACGAACCAGTAATCGATCTTCGCACGGTCCAAGAGGGGGAGGTCCGCCGCCAGGTCGGCGCTCTTCTCGGCCTCGACCACCGTGCAGAGGCGCAGCTCGTGAGGCGGCACGGCGCGCAGCCTCGTCTTGAGATTCGACGGGCGGCGACCGATCTCGCGGCTTGCGGCGTTCGCCTCGAGAAGGTAGATCAGAAGATCGTCTACTCAGGCTCGAAGGAGAGTTCGTCCGGCTCCTCCATGTCCGTCCCTACCCACGCGCCCTCGACGCTGTCGAGGAAGGCCAGCCACTCCTCCTGGGTGGTGAGCGGCTTGACGATGCCGTCGAGGACGGTGCCGATGGGCAGGTCGAGGGATTCCGAGGGCACGAAGGTCTTGCCGTCGAACACGGCGTGGCCGGAGCCGAGCGGGGCGGCCATGAAACCTACTCTACGACAGGAGTGTCTGGACGGAGTTTGGGGCAGGGATGCGGGTGCGCTCGCCTTTCGTGCGGGCGCGTCAGGCTGGTTTCGAGAAGGCACAATTAGGATGGAAAACCGACGTGCGGGCTTTTCCCACGGATACACGCAGAGGCTGCCGCGCGCTCCTTGTCTTCGTGCCTCACTGAGCGAGTTCCGCAGTTGGATGGTGCCTGGGCTGTGTTACTATGGGACTGGGTCCCTCCATGACGCCTTCTCCTCGACTTCGGCAGAACGGTCTCCTCCTCTTCGCGGCGGTGGGGGTGGGGTCGTGCGGGCTGGCGTCGTACGTGTCGTCGCAGGCACCGGCTTCGAGCGCGCCGGTGGCGACCGCGGAACAGGCGGTGTTCTTCGAGACGAAGGTGCGGCCCGTGCTGGCGACGAAGTGCCTTCCCTGCCACGGCGGGGCGACGCCGGAAGGCGGGGTGCGGCTCGACTCAGGCGCGGACTCGGGGCGGCTGGCGGGCGGCGGGGACCCGGAGAAGAGCCTGCTGGTTCACGTCGTGCGGTACGCGGGCGACGTGAAGATGCCGCCGAGCGGTCCTTTGCCGAAGGCGCAGGTGGCGGACCTGGAGACGTGGGTGCGGATGGGGGCGCCGTGGCCCGCGACGAAGGCACCGGCGCGGCGGCAGGACCTGCCCTTGTGGTCCTTGAAGCCGGTGATGCGGCCCACGGTGCCGAAGGTCCGGATGGGGGGGTGGGTGGCGAACCCGATCGACGCGTTCGTGCTGAAGGGGCTGGAGGCGAAGGGGCTGCGGCCCGCGGCTTCCGCAGATAGGCGGACGCTGATTCGGCGGGCGAGCTACGACCTGACCGGCCTTCCGCCCACGCCGGAGGAGACGGACGCGTTCCTGGCGGACAGAAGGCCGGGCGCGTACGAGCGGGTGGTGGACCGGCTGCTGGCGTCGCCGCGGTACGGCGAGCGGTGGGCGCGGCAGTGGCTCGACGTGGCGCGGTACGCGGACACGAAGGGCTACGCCTTCGGCGAGGACCGGGACTACCCGAACGCCTACACATACCGGGCGTGGGTCATCAAGGCCTTGAACGACGACCTTCCGTACGACCGGTTCGTGAAGGACCAGCTGGCGGCGGATCGTATGCCGGAAGGGCGGGGCGACGACCGGAGCGACCTCGCGGCGCTGGGGTATCTCACGCTGGGCCGGCGGTTCCTGAACGACCAGCCGTCGATCATCGACGACCGGATCGACGTGACGATGCGCGGGCTGCAGGGCTTCACGGTGGCCTGCGCGCGGTGCCACGACCACAAGTTCGACCCCATTCCGACGCAGGACTACTACTCGCTGTACGGGGTGTTCGACTCGACGGACGAGCGGACGGTGGCGATTTCGCCGAAGCCCGTTCGGGAGCCTTGGGAGGCGTACAACGCGAAGGTCGCGGCGGATGAAGGGGCCATGCGAGAGATCCTGCTCTCTCAGGTGGCGCGGCTGCGGAAGGAACCGCCGGAAGGGGCCAAGGAGACCCTGCAGCAGTTTGGAGTCGGGGCGATGCCGAACGACGGGCAGGTCGCCGCGCTGGCGCCGTTCTTCGATCCTTCCGAGCGCGCTCGGCTTCTGGCGCTGGGAGCGGCGCTCGACGCGCTGAGGAAGAGTCCGCCGCCGAAGCCCGAATTCGCGATGGCGATGGCCGACCGGGGCGACGCGCACGACGGGGTCGTCTTCAAGCGCGGCAACCCCGGCCTTCACGGCGAGGCGGCGCCGCGCCGCTTCCTGCTCGCCTTGTCGAAGGGAGAGCGGGCGCACTGGACGCAAGGCAGCGGGCGGCTGGAGCTCGCCCAGGCGATCGCCTCGAAGGAGAACCCCCTCACCGCGCGGGTGTTCGCGAACCGGGTGTGGCAGGGCCACTTCGGCAACGGCCTCGTGCGGACGCCCTCGGACTTCGGGCACCAGGGAGAGCCGCCGACGCACCCGGAGCTGCTGGACTGGCTGGCGTCGGACTTCATGGACCACGGGTGGTCGATCAAGCGGCTGCACCGGACGATCGTGCTGTCGGCGACGTACCGGCAGTCGTCGGAGGCGGCCCCAGCGGTGGCGACGGCCGACCCCGACAACCGGCTGCTGGGGCGGATGAACCGGCGGCGGCTCGACCTGGAGTCGATGCGCGACTCGCTCATGGCGGCGGCGGGTCGGCTGGATCTTTCGAAGGTCGGCGGGCCGTCCGTGGACCTTTGGTCGCGGCCGTTCACCCCTCGTCGGGCGGTGTACGGCTACGTGGAGCGTCAGAACCTGCCGGGCGTGTTCCGGACGTTCGACTTCGCGTCGCCCGACCAGACGAGCCCGAAGCGGTTCTTCACCACGGTGCCGCAGCAGGCCTTGTTCTTCCTGAACTCGCCCCTGGTGGTCGAGGAGGCGCGGGCGCTGGCCGCGCGGCCGGAGGTCGCGGCCTCGAAGGACGATGCCCAGCGGGTGAGGCGGCTGTACCGTCTGCTTCTGGACCGCCTGCCGGACGCGGACGAGACGGCGGCGGGGGTGGCGTACCTGCGCCGGGGCGAACCCTTGAGGGTTCGAGGGGACTGGCAGTACGGCTACGGCGGGCTCGGGGGCAAGGCGGTGGCGTTCACGCCGTTCGCGGCGTACCGCGACGGCACGTACCACGCCTTCGAGGCGTTCCCCGAGGCGACCCTGGGATACGTATCGCTGAACGCGCGGGGCGGGCACCCGGGGCGGGACGGGGCGCACGCGGCGGTTCGGCG
>CAXTOO010000086.1:0-14025 GCA_964245875.1 uncultured Fimbriimonas sp.
ATGAGCCACGAGCTGCGGACGCCGCTCAACGCGATCCTCGGCTACTCGGAGATGCTGCAGGAGGAGGCCGTCGATCGGGACCTGGAGGATCTTCTCCCCGATCTGCAACGCATCCACGGCGCGGGCAAACACCTGCTGGCGCTCATTAACGACATTCTCGACCTTTCGAAGATCGAGGCGGGCAAGATGGAGGTGTACGTCGAGGACGTGGACCTCGGCGCGACGATCGAAGAGGTGCTGGGCACGGTGCGGGGCCTCGTGGAGGAGAACGGCAGCCGGCTCGTGGCGGAGGTCGCCCCGGAGATCGGACGGGTGAGGACGGACGTGACGAAGCTGCGCCAGGCGCTGCTGAACCTTCTCTCGAACGCGGCGAAGTTCACGGAGAACGGCGAGGTGCGGCTCAAGGCCCGACGGAGCCTCCACGACGGGCGCGCGTGGGCGGAGTTCGAGGTGAGCGACACCGGCATCGGGATGACGGACGAGCAGCTGAGCCGCCTCTTCCAGGCGTTCACGCAGGCCGACGCCTCGACCACGCGGAAGTACGGGGGCACGGGCCTGGGCCTCGCGATCACGCGGCGCTTCGCGCGGATGCTCGGCGGCGACGTGACGGTGGAGAGCGCCGCGGGCAAGGGGTCGACGTTCCGCATGACCATTCCGGTCGAGACGCTCTCTTCCTCCGCGGGGGAGATCGCGAGCGCGCAGGAGGGGCCGCTGATCCTCGTGGTCGACGACGATCCGGTTCAGCGCGATCTCATGTCGCGGACCCTTGTGAAGGAGGGCTACCGCGTGGCCCTCGCGGAGGATGGCGACCAGGGCCTCGAGCTGGCGCGTCGGCTCCACCCGGACGCGATCACGCTCGACGTGCTGATGCCCAAGGTGGACGGCTGGACGGTGCTGAGCAACCTCAAGGCCGACGACGGGACGGAGAAGATCCCCGTTCTCATGTTGACCCACGGCGACGAGAAGAACCTCGCCTACTCGCTCGGGGCGTCGGACTTCCTCACGAAGCCGATCACGCGCGAACGGTTGGTGAGCGCGCTCGATCGGGTCCGCTGCCAGGAGCCGATCTGCCGCGTCCTGCTCGTGGAGGACGATCCCGACGCGAGGATGATCACGCGAGGCTCCTTGGAGAAGGAGAGGTGGGAGGTGGTGGAGGCGCCGGACGGCCGCGAGGGGCTGAAACGGCTCGCCAACTTCAATCCCGACATCGTCCTGCTGGACCTCAACATGCCGAACATGGACGGCTTCGAGTTCGCCGAGGCGATGCGCTCGGACGCGCGCTGGCGGGAAATTCCGATCGTGGTCCTAACTGCGCGATCTTTAACCGCCGAAGATCGTCAAAGGTTGAACGGCAACGTCCAGCGCGTCCTCTCCAAGGGCGGGCTTGATCGCGGCGGTCTCCTCCGGGAGATCCGCAAGGCGGTCGGGGCGGAGAAGAGCTGATGGCGAAGATACTTTTGGTTGAGGACAACGAGGCGAATCGGGACATGCTCTCGCGGCGGTTGGCGCGACAGGGCTTCGAGGTCTCGATCGCCGTGGACGGCGGCGAGGGTGTGGAGTTCGCGCGGCGCGACCTTCCCGACCTGATTCTCATGGACATGAGCCTTCCCGTGCTGAACGGCTGGGAGGCGACCCGGGCGTTGAAGGCCGACGCCCAGACGCAAAGTATCCCGATCATCGCCCTCACCGCCCACGCGATGGCGGGAGACCGCGAGCAGGCGATCGAGGCGGGATGCGACGACTACGACACCAAGCCGGTCGAGTTGCCGCGGCTGCTGGAGAAGATCAACGGCCTCTTGGCGAAGGTGGTCCTCTCCGCGTGATCCCGTCCGAGATGCGCCACGCCCTGCGGACGCCGCTGAACCAGATTCTCGGCTACGTCGACCTCGTCTCCGACGACGCGCGCGACGCCGGCGCGGACGTCCTGCTGCCGGACCTCGGTCGGATCAAGTCGGCGGCGCTGGACCTGCTGAGCCAGATCGAGGCGATCGCGCCGAGCGCGGTGCCCGAGCCCTTCGAGGAGGCCAAGGAGTCCGAGGAGGACGAGCTGGACTTCCTCACCGCGTTCGCGCCGCCGGAGGAGACGGCGGACGGTCGCGTCCTCGTGGTGGACGACGACCCAAACAATCGCGACGTGCTCGCCCGAACGCTGGAGAAGAAGGGCTACACGGTGGTTCAGGCGTCGGACGGCGCGGACGCGCTCCGGGTGCTGGGCGAGGACCCGACGATCGAGGTCGTTCTGATGGACATCCTCATGCCGGGGATGAACGGGTGGGAGGCGCTCCAGAGGCTCAAGGCGGACGACGCCCTCAAGAACCTTCCCGTGATCATGATCTCCGGTCTGGGTGAGACGGACGCGGTGGTGCGTTGCCTGGAGCTCGGGGCGGAGGACTTCGTGCAGAAGCCGTTCGTGCCGACGATCCTGAAAGCCCGGGTGGGCGCGTCGATCGGGCATAAGCGGGCGCGGGATCGTGAACAGGAGCTTTACGAGAAGCTACAGGACAGCTATCGAGAGCTGCGGGAGTTCATGGCGGAGGAGACGGTCGCGCCATGAACGATGTTCGGGCGAAAAAGGCGGTCGGTCTCCATGCGTAGAATCCGGCCGCTAATCGTGTCTCGCTCTCCTCTCTAGCGGAGGCTCACCTGCTAGACGCGGCCCCCGGTGGGGTCGTTCCGACGAAAGCATGAATGTTCGTTCATGTCTCGACCAGACGGCGGATCCTCTCCGCTCGCCCCCGCGCCGCCTCGTCTTCCGCCAAGCCGCCGCGGATTTCCAGGGTGGCGAGCGCCGCGTCGACGTCGCGCGGGCCGAAGCCCAGGGGCGAGCCCTGGGAGACGGCGGCCCACCGGAGCCACCCGAGGACGCGAAGGGCGTCGCCCAGCCCCAGTCGGCGCGATCCCTGCGCGAATTCACGGGCGGCTTCTGAGCGCTCTTGCAGGTGGTCGATTCCAAGCGCGCCGCGGGCGGCGCGCTCCTCCGCGACGAGGTACTCCACCGCGCCGCAGAACGCCTCGGCGCTCCCGGCGGTGGCGCTCACCTGGGCGAAGGCGCCGACCGCCCGGCTCGCCTCGCCGAAGAGGCCCCGCACGGCGATCCCCTCCTCGCCCAACGCCACCATGATCTTCGGGAGCCGCTCGGTTCCCGCGAGGCCGATCAGGTGGAGCATCGCGGAGTGGCGCTTGCCCGCGCCGAGATTGGGTGGCGAGGCGGTGAGATAGCCCCACTCGGGCGAGAAGGCGTAGTCGAGCGACGCGCCGAGCCGGACGAGGCACCTTCGCGCCGCCGTCTCCGCCGCGCCGGGCGACCACCCGGCCACGAGCGCCTGGACCCGCAGGTGGTCCTCCTCGTTGACCATCACCGACACCGCGCGGGCGGGATCGATGAGCAGCGCACGTCCGGGCAGGGTCCACTCGTAGTCCGAGGACACGAGGCGCGTGGCGACGAGGTGGTCGCGCTCCGCGTGGGTAAGCCCCTTGTGGACCTCGAATCCGAGATCGCACTCGCGCGCGGCGGCGAGGACGAGCTCCATCGTGTGCCTCAGATCGGCGTCGGGCGCGGCGTGCACGAAGCGGAAGCCGACGAGGTTGCGGGCGAGGCGGAAGCGGGTCGAGAGGACGACGTCTCCGCCCGGCGCGTCGGGGGCGAGCCACGCGGGCGGCGGCGACGCGGTAAGGACCATCCGCTTCCACGCCTCGCCGTCAGCCATCGCCCTAAGGTTACTCGGGCGTATAGTAGAGGCACTATGCGGACGATCGAGGTTTCAGACGAGGTGTACGCGGAGATCCAGCAGAACGCGACGGAGAGGGGCGTGACGGTTGAGGAGTTCGTCGTTGCCTTGGCCATGGGCGACTCGGAAACACGGCGGCATTTTACCGCGGAGTTCATTGCGGAACAACATCGGATTGCAGACGAGATGGCCGCAGGAGGCGAGGCCTACTCGACCGATCAGGTCTGGGCGAACCTCCAGGCTCACAAGACAGCGCGGAAGGCCGTCGCATCTTGAAGAGGGTCGAGTGGTCGCGCCGGGCAAGCCTCAAGGTGCTTGGGATATGGGACTGGAACGTGGAACAGTCCGGCACCGCGTGGGCTGATCGTTACGTTGACGATCTTCGTCAGTGGGTGGAGGCGCTCGGGAATGAAAGGTCGCCAGGACGCCCGGTCGCCGCAGATCCCTCTTTGCGCTATGCTAACTTCCGAAAGGTAGCGAGAGGAGCCGGCCACATCGTTGTTTTCAGGATAGACGACGAGACGATTCGGATCACCGATCTTTTCCACACCGCCCAGGATTGGCGCATGGACTTGGAGGAGCCCTGAACCTTTCGAAGCCCGTCCTCCATGCGCCCTGGACGAACGGCCGGTACGACGTGAAGCCGAATCTCCGGCCACTCGGCAGCGAGCGGGCGATCGAGTTTGACACGCTCTGGCCGAGCATCCGGGCGAACAAGACACAGCACCTGCCCGGTAGGGTGCTCCGTCACGACCTTTCCGACGAGGTGGCCGAGGCCGTCGTCATCGAACTTGCGGCGAGAGCGGCGCGGGAATGGCCGGAGTACTTCACCCTCGGCGAGACGCTGGAGTGTCGGCTTACGGGCGAGGTCGTGTCGCGGGACGCGGACGGGCTGGACGCGATGGCGATGAGTCTGCCGTGCGACTTGGCCGTGGTGCGGCGCGAGGGCGAGCGGGACTGGAGCGCGTACCTCCACGTCTGCGCGCCGAGCCACTGGCGGCCGGAGGACAAGATCGGCCTTCCCTTCGTGGCGACCCACGCGCCCATTCCCCACTTCGAAAAGATCAACGCGGCGGCGACTGGCCTGGTGGAGGCGATGGTCTCCCGCGGGCCTTGGGTCCGCTTCGTGTGGGGTTGCGAGACCGACACAGAACTGGATCATCACCCCGACCGCGCGCCGGGAAGGGCGTTCGCGGAGAAGCCGTTCGTGGTCCGAGTCGAGCGGCAGGTCTTGATCCCCATGCCGGAGCACGGCGCGTCGATCTTCCTGATCGGGGTCGCCTTCGTCGACCGCGAGACAGTGCTGGCGGACGAGACGCTCTGGATGCCGCTCAAAGCCGCTCTGGCCGGAATGTCCCCCCAAGCCCGCGAGTACAAGGGGGTCGCCCTGGAGTTCGACTCGCTTATGGCGCAGTTTCCAACGGTGACGGGCGCCGGGTGACGCCTGTTTCCTACATCCCCACGCCCGCGTACCTTTTCAGGCCCTTCGTCCACAGCGCGCGATAGATCCCGTAGCCGACGACGATCCAGACGAGCTGGGTCGCCAAGATGCCCGGCACCGCCGACGCGGGAGTGCGGCCAACGAGGATCTCCGTCGGCGCGCCGACGGTCGCGTAGAACGGAAGGGCGTGGGCGATCCTCTGCGCCCACGTGGGCAGGACCGCGATCGGGAACACGTTGCCCGACAGCAACATGAGCGGCAGGTAGTAAAGCTCGAAGATCGACATCGCCTCCTGCGTGAAGAGCGCCACCATCGCGACCGCCAGCGACAGGAAGAACGAGACGAGGTGGCCCAGCAGCATCGAGAGCAGGAAGCCGAGGCTGAAATGCACGTGCGCGTCGCCCAGGTAGCCCCGGTAGAGGAACAGGAAGAGCACGAAGAACGGCAAGAACAGCACCGGACGGAACACGCGCCACGCGAAGTTGCGCACGAACATCAAGAGCGTCCAATCCACCGGACGGAGGAGCGTGTTCGAGAAGGTGCCCTCCTTGATTTCCACCGCCACGTCCCACATGAGATGGCTCATCACGAAGCACTGGATGAGCAGCATGCAGAGGTAGTACAGGACGAAGTCGCTCGTCCCGAATCCCGCGATCGCGCCGCTCTTGGCCGCCGTCGCCCACACCAGCGGCATCGTGACGGCGGTCGTCACGTCGGTCATCACCCAGATCAGCCCGCTCGCGCGGTAGGCGATGCCCTCCTGGAAGTAGATCGCGAAGATCGCCCCCGCCTTGCGCAGCGTCGCGGCCATGAGGAGATTATGCGCCGCCCGCGAACGCCAAGACCCCGACCTCCCTTGCCCCCGCGGCGACGAGCGCCGCGGCGCACTCCCGTGCGGTGTGGCCCGTAGTCAGGACGTCGTCCACCAAGAGAATCCGACGCGCGGCGACCAAGGGCATGGCGACGAACGCGCCGCGCAGGTTCTCGCCCCGCTCCGCGACCGGCAACGAGGCCTGCGGCGGGGTCATGCGGACCCGGCGGAGCGCGCGCCGCTCGACCTGCCGACCGTGCGCACCCTCGCAGAGCAGCTCCGACTGGTTGAAGCCGCGCTCGCCCCGGCGACGGAAGTGGATCGGCACCGGCACGACCAGGTCGTCGGGACCGGCTAAATCGGCGATCCGCGGCGCGAGCGCCTCCGCCATGAACGCTGCCAGCGCCGTGGAGCGGCTGTACTTCAGCCGCCGGACCGCCTGCGCCGCCCGGCCCTCATAGACGTACACCGAAGCCCGAAGGGAGAGCGGCGTCACATCGCCGACCGGCGGTCGCGCCGCGACCATCTCGCTCCGGCAGTCGTCGCACACCGTCGGTAAGCCCACCCGGTTGCACAGCGCACAGCGCTCGGGATAGAGCCAGTCGAGGATCACAGAAGCTGGTCGAGGAGACGGAGGCTGCCCGCGTCGAGCGCCGCGAGGTTGGCGATCTCGAACCGCCCGCCGTCCACGCTCATGATCTGCCACCGGTTCGTGGCGATCTCCACCGCGGAGTCGCGCCAGTTGCGCACGAAGAACTCCACCGGGCCGCGCTGGGTCTGGACGTCGAAACGCCACATGCCGGCGTCCTGCCGCAGACCCACGATCTGCGAGATGCGCGGCGTGAAGTAGCGTCGGTCGAGCTCCTCCTCGAGCAGCGCGCGCGAAGCGGAGTCGACCTCGTCCAGGCTGCGGACCATCGCGATCTCCTTTCCGTCGGCGCCCTGGAGCGAGAGGAAACCGTCGGGCTTGCTCAGCGGGAACGCCCGGCGAACCCGCGCGCTCGGGATGCAGAAGGCGTCCTCGACCTCCAGTCGGATGTGGATCGCGCCTTCGGGACGCGTCGCCCGAAGCGCGCGGCCCTCGACGTAGCGGATGTCGGCCATGTAGAGGATTGTGGCACCCCTACCCCTCCCCCCATGCAGGTTCAGATCGGCGGCCAAGGGGAAACACCAGGACATAGGCGCGCACGAAGGCACCTTGGGTCCGTGGAGCTTGCGAGGGGGCAACAGCCTCGTCTAAACCCGCCATGCCCCCTGTCCCTTCCACCCGCGACGAGACACGCGGGGGAAGGGATCGCATCCTCAGGCCACCCGGGGCGCCCCGAAGCTCGGCTCGAACGGGATCAGACCCAGGCGCGTCGCGGCCCGGAACGCCTGCACGCGGTTGTTCACCTGCAGCTTGTCGTAGATGTTGGCGAGGTGGAAGTCCACCGTCCGCTTCGAGACGTACAGGTTGTCCGCCGCCTCCTTGGAGCTGTGACCCTGGGCGATGAGGCTCAAGACCTCGATCTCCCGCTTCGTCAGTCGAACCGCGCGAAGGCCTTCCGGCCGCATCATCGTCGTCATAGTCGTTTTCCCACCCATTTGCTTTCCCTTAGCCCAACTGGCTTGTTCCACAGAGGGTTTGGGAATTTGATAGGGTGGGGCATCCCTTTCGCAAGACGCCCTTCACGACGCGCGACAAACGTGCAAAGTACGGTCCTATTGTTGACTTTCCCGGTAGGAGGACGAGGGTCGGCGCGTTCTTTTGTCCCCTGCGTCACAAAAAGCGCAAGGAAGGATGCCTCGACAAGCCTAGTCGAACAGGCTCGACGCGAAGTCCGCCGGCCGGAAGTCCTTGAGGTTCTCCGCCTTCTCGCCCGTTCCCACGAGCTTGATCGGCACCCTCAGCCGGTCGTACACCCCGATCAGCGCCCCGCCGCGCGCCGTTCCGTCGAGCTTCGTCAGCACCAGCCCGGTCACGCCCGCCGACTTCGTGAACTCCTCCGCCTGTCGGATCGCGTTCTGCCCCGTGTTCGCGTCGAGCACCAGCAGCACCTCGTCCGGTCGCCGTCCAAGAGCCTTCTCCGCCGACCGGATCGTCTTCTGGAGCTCGGTCATCAGGCTGCCCTTCGCGTGCTGCCGGCCGGCGGTGTCCGCGAGGACGAAGTCGACGCCCCGTGCCTTCGCCGCGACGATGGCGTCGAAGACCACCGCCGCCGGGTCCGCGCCCGGCTTGTTGCGCACGATCTCGCTTTCCGTGCGCTCCGCCCAGATCTCCAGCTGCTCGCCCGCCGCCGCGCGGAAGGTGTCGCCCGCCGCCATGAGCGTCTTGAAGCCGCGCCGGTGCAGGAGGTGGGCCACCTTGCCGATCGTCGTCGTCTTCCCCACCCCGTTCACGCCCACGAAGATCCAGACCGTGGGCGCGTCGTCGTTGATGTCCAGTCCCGCCGCGCCCTTCTGCTGGAACCGGTCGGTGATCGCCTTCTTCAGGCGGTCCTTGATCGCCTCGGCCTCCGTCACCTTCTCGTCGCGCACCGCGCGGCGGAGCTCGTCCAGGATTTCGCCGGTGGTGTGGACGTTGGTGTCGACCGCCAGCAGGGCCTCCTCCAGCTCCTCGTAGAACTGCTCGTCGATCACGCCCCGGCCCATCATGCGGTCGACACGCTCCATCAAACGGCGAAACATGGGAGAATTGTGACGGATGCGCCCGGAGCGCGGACTTCAGTCCGGCTCTCACCGAACTCGACCATGCGCGAAGGACCTAACACGAAAGTCGCCCTGGCCGGCGCCGGAGGCAGAATGGGACGGGAGGCCCTCAAGGCCCTCACCCCCGCGCACGGCTTCGATCTCGTCCTCGCCACCGCCCGTGGCGATGCGGGGCAAAACGCCGGGGAGTTCGGCGGCCCCGACCTCATCCTGCAGCCTGCCCTCGACGGCACGCCCTTCGACGTCCTCATCGATCTCAGCCACCACTCGGTGGCGGCGGACCACGCCGAGGTCGCCCTCGCGCGCGGCGCCTCCGTGGTGATCGGCGCGACCGGCCTGACCGCTACGGACCTCGCCCGCATCGAAGATGCCGCCCAGAACTCAGGGAAGGGCGTCCTCATCGTCCCGAACTTCAGCGTCGGCGCGGTGCTGATGATGCGCTTCGCCGAGATCGCCGCCGCCTGGATGCCCGACGTCGAGATTTTGGAACTCCACCACGAGCGAAAGGAGGACGCCCCCAGCGGGACCGCCATGCTCACCGCCCGCCTCATCGCCGAAGCAAGGCGCGAGGCGCCCACCGACCTGCCCCGCCCCTTCCTCAAAGCCGACGGCGCGCGCGGCGCGGACGTCCTCGGGGTGCCTGTTCATTCGGTTCGTCTTCCCGGCTACCTCGCGCACCAGGCGGTGATGTTCGGCGCACGGGGCGAGTCGCTCACCATCCGGCACGACTCGATGGACCGCGCCAGCTTCATGCCCGGCGTCCGCCTCGCCGCCAAGGCGGTCCTCGGCATGACGGGCGTCACGACGGGTCTCGACAAAGTCCTGTTCGGCAGGAGCGCCGAGTAGCACTCGGCGACCGCAAAACTCCGCCGAGTGCTACTCGGCGCTCCAAAACGACATCACACCTCCGACGCGAGGTGCGCCCGGCCCATCGTCGCCGCCGAGATCTCCCAGCCCTCCGTCCGGCGCGGGTTCGCCCGATACTGGTGCGCCTCGATGATCGCGCAGAGCGCCGGATCGTTCGGCCTCATGGGTTGCCACTCCCGCGCCACCGCCAGCGCCTCGTCGTATCGGCGAAGCCGATCGAGGCACTGGGCGCGCTTCACGCCCGCGTCCACGAACTTCGGGTCGAGCGCGCTCGCCCGCATGAAGCACGGCTCGGCGCTCGCGAAGTCGCCCAGCCGGAAGAAGCAGATGCCCTCATAGCCGTGGAGCCTCGCGTCGGTGGGCCGCTGCATCAGCGCCTCTCGGCACGCCTGCTGCCCCTCCGTCCAACGTCCCGCCCGCATCGCCGCTTCAATCTTCTCCATTTCGCGCGTCCTATGATCATTGAACGCGCGAGAAATACGTCGCCGGGACTTTAGACCTACGGGAAAGATTTGCCGAACTTTCTTGCAGCCGAGCCTAAGCGGCGAATTCGACCGCCCGTGCCCGGCAGCGGCTGAACCCCCACAACTGCCTGCGAAGCGGATCGGGACGGTTGCCGTGGGCGTGGACGATTTGGCGGAGCGTAGGATCGCCCGGTCGCCTCGACTGCCACTGCCGCGCGAAGTACACCGCGTCGTCGAACCGCTTCAGCCGCTCCAGGCACTGGCATCGCTTCACCCCGCGTCCACGAACGTGGGATCGAGGGCGGTGGCCCGCTGGAAGCAGGACTCGGTCGCCTCGAAGTCGCTGAGCCGGAGGAAGCAGATCCCGTCGAGCGCGTGGAGCTTGGCGTCGGTAGGGCGGGCGAAGAGGAGGTCTCGAAGGGCGTACTGCGCGTCGCTCCAGCGGGCGGCTCGCATCGCCTCCTCGATCGACTGCAGAGTGGACATCTCACCGAGCCTCTCTGGAAAAGTCTTGCCCATCGAACGTTGTGGCCAAAAAACAAGTGCCTCAACATCTCGCCCGTTCGTCTCACCCTAACGATCCTTGGCGCGGACACCGACAATGCGGATAGGCCGTCCCATGTCCATCGCCGCACGCCTGCTCAAGAACACGGACGTCCTGGTCGGACTCGGTCTCCTGGGTGTCGTCGGCATGCTCATGCTGCCGATGCCCCATTGGCTGCTCGACATCGGCCTCGTGGGCGCGATGACGATCTCGGTGGTGATCGTCCTCATGGCGGTCAACATCACCGATCCGCTCCAGTTCTCGGTCTTCCCCTCGCTCCTCCTCGTCACCACGATCTTCCGGCTCGCCCTCAGCGTGGCCGCGACGAAGCTCATCCTCGGCACGGGCGACGCGGGGCAGGTCATCAAGACCTTCGGCGACTTCGTGATGGGTGGGGACCCCGTTGTGGGCTTCGTCGCCTTCCTCATCCTCGTGATCGTCCAGTTCATGGTCATCACCAAGGGTTCCGAGCGCGTCTCCGAGGTCGTCGCCCGGTTCACCCTGGACGCGATCCCCGGAAACCAGATGGCGATCGACGCCGACCTGAACGCCGGCCTCATCGACGAGAACCAGGCCCGCGAGCGGCGCAAGCGCGTCCGCAAGGAGGCCGACTTCTACGGCGCGATGGACGGCGCGTCCAAGTTCGTCAAGGGAGACGCGATCGCCGCGATCCTCATTATCACCGTCAACATCGTCGCGGGCTTCGTGATCGGCTTCATGAAGGGCGGCGGCGACTTCATGTCGATCCTGAAGCAGTACACGATGCTCTCGGTGGGCGAGGGCCTCGTCGCCCAGATGCCCGCCCTGCTGATCTCGACCGCGAGCGGCCTCATGGTCACCCGCGCCGGCCAGGAGCGCAGCATGGGCGGCGAGGTCGCCACGCAGGTGTTCGGCCAGCCCAAGGCGCTGGGGATCGCCTCCGCCGCGCTCGCCGCAATGGCCCTCGTGCCCGGCTTTCCCGCCACCATCTTTCTCGGCGCGTCCGGGATGCTGTTCGCAACCTCGCGCTACCTGAAGAAGAACCCCGACGCGGCGAAGTCGATCGACGCCCCGAAGAAGGAGGAGCCGAAGCCCAAGTCGATCGAAGCGCCCAAACCGACCGGGCCGGAGGAGGCGCTTTCCCTGCTCGCGGTCGATGCGATCGAGATCGAGGTGGGTTACGGCCTGATCGGCCTCGCCGACGCCCGCGCGG
Source organism: uncultured Fimbriimonas sp. (assembly GCA_964245875.1). Lineage (GTDB taxonomy): Bacteria > Armatimonadota > Fimbriimonadia > Fimbriimonadales > Fimbriimonadaceae > Fimbriimonas. The sequence goes on from CAXTOO010000086.1 coordinate 11,736, forward strand.
GCGGCGATCTCACCGAGCGCATCTCCGCCACGCGGCGGCAGGTCGCGATGGAGCTCGGCTACGTGATTCCGAAGGTCCGGATCTGCGACTCCGCCGCGCTGGAGCCGGAGGAGTACGTCATCAAGATTCGCGGCGAGGAGGTCACCCGCTCGAAGTGCGTGGTCGGCGGCCTGCTCGCGGTCGACAGCGGTGGCGTGATGTTCCCCGTTGCGGGCACGCCCACCAAGGATCCGGTATTCAACCTCGACGCGATGTGGATCGACGCTTCCCAGCGGCTTTCCGCCGAGAGCGCGGGCTACACCGTCATCGAGCCGAGCGCGGTGATCTCCACCCACCTCGCGGAGCTGGTCAAGACCCACTGCGCCGAGCTGCTCACCCGCCAGGACGTGCAGAAGCTCGTGGACAAGGCCAAGGAGGAGAACGAGGCCGTGGTGTCCGAGCTGGTGCCGGGCGTGCTCGCCGTGGGCGACATCCAGAAGGTCCTTCAGCACCTTCTGAGAGAGCGGGTGCCGATCCGCGACATGCCCACGATCCTCGAAACGATGGCGGACTACGCCAAGCGCGTGAAGGACCCCGAGCAGCTTGGCGAACTCGTCCGCTCCGCAATCTCCCGCACGATCACCCGCCAGCACGTCGATCCGGAGAACCGCCTCTACTGCATCACCCTCGAACCCGCCCTGGAACGCGAGCTGAGCGAGGCGGTCACCGTCAGCACCTACGGCTCGTCCCTCATCCTCGATCCGACGAAGCAGTCGTCGCTCGTGGAACGCCTCCAGGCCTCCGTCGACGAGGCGCTATCCAAGGGCTATCAGGCGGTTGTCATCTGCTCGTCCGGCCTCCGTCTTCCCCTCCGCCGCCTTTTGGAGCGTAGCCTGCCCAAGGTGAGCGTCCTCGCCTACAGCGAAATCGCCGCCCGCGCCGACGTCGAGTTCGTCGGCCAGGTCCGCCAAGCTGCGTAGTGCGCGAGAGCTTCCGGAGATGGTTCCCCTTACCTAGGCGGCGCGAGAGTGGCAAACTTAGACGGATCAGAACGTCACAGGCAGGGGGAACCGTGGGGGAGGGGGTAGCGGCGACGACAACTCGACCGAACATCTCAGCACAACCAACCCCGTCCGTTGTCCATGGTTGACGAAATCGTCTTTGCCCGACGATAGTCGTGCAACCTTCTTCTCCGGGTCGAGCCTGGTTGTGGTGGAAAGCCCGTCAACCACCCTCGACGCAGGTTAGGCCTAAAGACCCAACCTGCGAAATAGAAATTTTTTCGCGTTCCACTATCATCGAGCTATCGTCGTTTTTCACAAAGTTTGTGAAATCGGTCTAGAATAGGGCACGGCCACGGAGGGCCACACGGAATTATGGGCGCAGGAAACGCAGTCATCAAGGTCATCGGCGTCGGCGGGGGCGGCAGCAACGCCGTCCAACGCATGATCGAGAGCGGCATCCAGGGCGTCGAGTTCATCGCGATGAATTCGGACATCCAGGTCCTGGAGCAGTCGCCCGCCACCCGGAAGGTGCAGCTCGGCGCGAACCTCACGCGCGGCCTCGGTGCGGGAGGAAACCCTGAGATCGGCAAGGGCGCGGCGGAGGAGTCGAAGAACGAGATCCGCCGGGTGCTCGAAGGGTCCGACATGGTGTTCATCACCGCGGGCATGGGCGGCGGCACCGGGACCGGCGCGGCCAGCGTCATCGCCGACCTCGCCCGAGAGATCGGCGCGCTCACCGTCGCCGTCGTCACCCGACCCTTCACCTTCGAGGGACCGCGCCGTTCGCGCCTCGCCGAGCAGGGCGTGACCAGCCTCATGGGCCGCGTCGACACGATCATCACGATCCCCAACGACCGCCTTCTCTCGGTCGTCGAACGCAAGACCACCCTCGTCGAGGCGTTCCGCGTCGCCGACGACGTCCTCCGCCAGGGTGTGCAGGGCATCTCCGACATCATCACGATCCCCGGCCAGATCAACGTCGACTTCGCCGACGTCCGCGCCGTCATGTCCGAGGCCGGTCCCGCGCTCATGGGCATCGGCTATGGCGTGGGCGAGCAGCGCGCCCTCCAGGCCGCCCAGAGCGCGACCAACAGTCCGCTCCTGGAGCAGACGATCCACGGCGCGAAGGGGCTCCTCGTGAACCTCACGAGCGGCGAGGACCTCACCCTCGCGGAGGCGAACGAGGCGATGGCCTACATCCAGGACCTCTGCGACGACGAGGACGCCAACATCTTCTTCGGCACCGTCATCGACCCTGATATGGACGGCCACGTCCGGGTCACCGTCCTCGCGACCGGCTTCAACCC
>CAXTOO010000087.1:0-13931 GCA_964245875.1 uncultured Fimbriimonas sp.
GTAGATCAGGCCCGACTCGTCGTCCTGCCGGTGCCCCAGACTGGCGCAGTACTTAGAGCGTCTAACAAAACTCCGGCTCCCCTCTCCCCTCTCCCCTCCGGGGGAGAGGGGCTGGGGGTGAGGGGTTCCAGGAACCTGCGGGCAGGGGATCGGCGTGTGGGCGAGGAGGCTCTCGAGGCGCAGAAGAGAGTTTTGTTAGACGCTCTTAGATGTATTCATCCCAGGCGACGATGGCCTGGTCGAAGGCATCGAGAAGGTCGTGCGCCTCTTCTTCGGTCATGCGGCGCTCACAACCCCAGGATCGATTGTCGCCGAGAGTCAGCACGATCGCGCCGGGCTGTGCGGAAATACGGAGGCTCTCCAAGGCTTCTTCACCAGTATAGACAGGATCGTGCAGGATGGTGACAGGCGCGAGGTCGAGGACGGCGACGAAGCTCGCGAGGCGCTCGTAGCCCTTCGCCAGAGCCTCCTTTCGGATGTTGGCAAATTCGGGAAGCGACTTTTCGAGATGGTAGCGAAGGTCGTCGGCCAGCTCCTTGGTCTGCGTGCGGCTCACCCACACGCGAAAGCCAAGGTCTCGGTGCCGAACCAGGATCTCGGCTCCGCCCCCATCGGGGTCCAAAGTGAAAGCGTGGGAGTTCGGATTGCAATGGGCAAGCTCAAACGAGTCGGTGACGACGCCGGTGCGCGTATCGTTGATGTTGGCGATGAGGGTCTTCTGAATGTTCATGTCTTTGTTCTCTCGTGATTGGAAGCGATGCTTTAGAGGTCGTTTCACAACTTGGCTTTGTGCCTCCCCCTTGCGTCTTCGCGCCCTTGCGAGAACCTGGAACGGAGAGGGCTTCGTTGCGGAACGCAGGTTGTGAAACGACCTCTTAGGTTGGGTCAGTGATCGCGGCGGTGACTCTCTGCGCGCTGCGCCAAGTAAAGCCGCTTCTGGCGCTTACTAACGCCTCTGCATTCCTCACTCCGCTCGGCTTGGAGGGGCTGGATGGGAAAGTGAAGTCTCGCCCCCATCCATGCCAAACTTGGTGGCCGCGACCGTTGATCCCGCGATAGGTTAATTCGTGCCGTTCGGCCATGTCTCGGTAGTCCTTGTTGAGTGCCATGGTGCACTCTGAAGAACGGCATACCCAGCACAAGAGTTCCTAAAGTTTCAATATAAATAAAACTTTATGTACATTCTTACCTTGCTCCTTATCCGCAGAAAAGACGGCTACATTGCTGCTTGTCAAGAAGAGTAAATGGATACTCATCTAGCCTTGGAATGGCGGACGAACGAGGCCGATAAGTTCCGGCGAAAGGGCTAGGAATAGGGTAGGGCTATTCTGTGCCGACCACCGTTCGCGATATGATAAAAAGGATTGAGGCCGATGGCTGGCGGCTGCAATCCACGAAGGGGAGCCATCGACAGTTCACGCACCCTACAAAGAAGGGGCGAGTCACCGTTCCCGGCCATCTAGGGGACGATCTCTCCATCGCGACCGAGAAGAGCATCCAAAGACAGGCAGGAATCTAATGCACAAGTATGCGGTGATTATCGAAAGGGCGTCGGCTCGCAACTTCAGCGGCTACGTGCCGGACCTTCCGGGCTGCATCTCGACCGGCGACACGCGCGAAGAGTGCGAACGGAACCTTACGGAGGCCATCGAGTTCCACTTGGAAGGGATGCGTGAGGACGGCGAGCCAATCCCCGAACCGGCCACCTACGTCTCGATGGTCGCCGTCGCGGCGTTAGCCCTGCCCGAAGGGGAGGGCTACGGCGCCACGCGCGTGGTCACGAAGCCCGCGTCCACGTACCGGCCGCCGCCGTCGTCGTGGCAGTGGATCGCGATCACGTTTCGGCCGGCCCTCAACGTCGCCCTTACCGCCTTGGGCAGCTCGTACGTCTCGTAGCCCGCCGCGCTCGGCAGGCGCATCGCCAGGACGCCGTTCACATAGACCTCCGCACCGTCGTCGTGCGCCACGCTCAGCTGGACCTCCTTGAGGTCGCCCGCCGACAGATCGAACTCGCGCCGGAGCCAGATGTCGGGGTCGCCGTCCCAGGCCGTGCGGATCGTGCCGCCGCGCGCGTCCTCGCCCCGCCCGAAGCCCGCCGGTCCCTTGCTCCAGGACGAGGCGTCGAACGTGCGGCCCGTCCAGCCCTCGGCGGGCTGGGTGAAGGTGTACGACCACTCCGTGGCCGCGTCGATCGCCGTCGGAACGACCTCCGTCACGACCGGCGGCGTGGGCAGGGGCGCCCAGGGGCCGACCGGCGTCCGGTCGCGCCCGGCGTACTTCGCCCATGCCGCCGGGTCGTCCAGCATCTTCACGAACACGCCGCCCACCACCGAGCGGGCCTGGAAGCCGCGCTGCTGGGGCCGCGAGGTCCAGTACCAGTCGGTCATCGGCACACGGTCGGTGGTCGCGTCGAGGAACCGGGCGATGGGATTCACGATCGCCTCGAAGTCGGCCTTCTCGCCCGTCAGGGTGGCGGTCCAGACCTGCCAGTCGAGCTTGGTGTAGTCCTCGCGGCTGTCGAGCGGAAGGCCGAAGCGGTTGAGCTTCGTCCGGTAGAACGCCATCTCCTTCTGCGCGACCTCGCGCGGGAAGAGGTCCAGCCCGAGGATCCGGTCCCACACGAGGTTGTACTTCTGGCTCCAGCTGCCCGGCTTGTCGAAGGCGAGTCGGAAGTGGTCGCCCTCGGCGGCCTCCTGCACCCAGCGCTCGGCGAAGCCCTTCGCCATCGTGCGGTACTTGGTCGCCTCCTCCTTCTTGCCCAAGGCGTCCGCGAGGTAGGCGTACGCGCCCAGGGCCTCGATCGCCTTGGCGGAGAGGTTCACGTTGTGGGCGAGATGTCCGGCGAAGTCGTCCGTCGAGAGCTGGCTTTCCGGGTCGAACCCCTTGTCCGCGAGGTACGCGGCCCACCGGCTCAGCTGCGGCCAGTACGTCTCGCTGAACCGCGCGTTGCCCTCCGCCTTCGCGAGGGCGGCGAACACGATGATCATGTTGCCCGACTCCTCGACGGGCATCTGGTCCTGCTCCGACCGTTCGCCCCCGCCGTACACCTGGCCGTTCGCCTTCGGGTACTGGCCCAGGTCGTGCGGCGCGAAGGGCCATTTCCATCGCCCGGAGGTGGCGTACTCCATGATCGGCACGAGCGACGCCTTCGTGAGCGTCGGGCTGAAGAGCAGCAGCTCCGGCGCGGCGGGATACAGGATGTCCACCGTCGCGATGCAGCCGTTGCTGAAGTTCTCCTTGCTGAACATCAGGGGCTGGCCCTTCGCGTCGGCCACCACCTTCTGCGCGGCGAGGCTCTGGCGGTAGGCGAGCGCGCCGATCGCCGCGTAGTCCGCGCCGCCCGCGCGGGTCATGTCGTCCGTCAGCTCGCGGTCGAACGCCTCGCAGCGCGCGGCCAGCCGCGCGTAGTCCTTCTCCGCGACCGCCAGCAGCCCCGCGCCGTCCAGGCCGTTCCGCCGCCAGTAGGGCCGCAGGTTGTGCCCCATGAACTGGATCGAGTACCCATCGTCGTACGCCACCACGAGGTGCCGCGCGACGGACCTCGCGCCCACCCTCCCGAAAGGCATGGCGAACGCCGCCACCACGTCCTCGCCCGCGGGCCGCGCCTTCGACCGCTCGTCGCCGGGCAGCGCACCCCGCTCCACGAAGCTCCCGAGACCCTTCGCCCCGGTGCCCACGTAGCCCTTGCCCGCGCCCGAGACGAGGAGGTGGCCCCAGTCGATCCGCCGGTTGTCGCCGCGCTTCTGGAGAACGGGCTGGTCCTCGCTGCCGATGCTCAGGACACTGTTGCTCTGGGCGCCCTTCAGGCGGCCCCACACCACGTTCTGCTCGGGCGTGTCCACCGCGAGCCGCGCGTCCGCGCCGAAGTACGCCTGCACGTCGTGCGTCCTGCCGTCCGTCGCGCGCACGTCCCACGTGAGGTAGGTCGCGGGTCGGCTGAGCACGTCCACGTCGTCCGGCAAGGACGGGGTCGTGAAGGTCAGGTGGACCTCCACGCCCGCGCCCGCGAAGGTGTACGCCGTGCGCGTGGGCCAGACCCGCAGGCCGGTCTGCGGCAGCGCGGGAGGGATCACCGTGCCCGTGCCCATGAGGCGGTAGGCCGCGCCGTCGATGCGCACCATGCTGGTGAGCGGCTGCTCGGCGCCCGTCCAGTGGCGTGTCGCCTCGTCCGCGAGGCCGTTGGAGAACGACCAGACGCTGAAGTAAGGGTCGTGCGCGATCAGCGGCACCGCGGGCGGGCGGAGCTGGGCCACCGCGGACTGGGCGAGGACGACGGCGAGCAGGGCGGCTTGGAAGTGGCGTCGCATGGTGGATCGGCGTTGAGCCTAATGCCGATTATGGACGCTTTGACGAACCACAGGTATAGACCAATCTGGACCAGCTCACCGGCGGCGGCGCACGGCGAGCAGACCCAGGCCCAACGCGACGACCGTCGTCGGCTCCGGCACCGCCTGGATCGCGAAGGCGCGGATCGTGCCGCTGTAAGCGCCTTGACCGATGATCGTGCCGTCGTCGGAGATGCCGTAGGCCGTGTTGAGGTCCCAGCCCGCGGGCAGCGCGGAGCCGAGAAGGCTGTTCAGCGAGACCGTCGTCGTGCCGTTGTTGAACCACGCGGTCGCGGAGGCGAAGTCCTGGCCCACCGTCCAGCCCAGGCTGTTCACGCCCCGCGCCTGCATCCGGTTGCTGCCGTTCAGCGGCGCGACGGCGCGGATGCCCCCCGCGGCGTCCCACAGGAACGCGTCGCTCGTCACGCCGCCGTTGAACGTGCTCGAGCCCGCGACGAAGCCGCTCCGGCTCACCGCGTAGGCGATCGAGCCGTTGTTGCTCGCGGGGTTCGCGACGCCGAGGTCGGTGACGACGCCCGTGACCGAGTCGTACGCGAAGGCGCGGTAGGCGGCGGCGGAGCTGGGCAGCGACGCCTGGCCCACCACGAGGCCCGCGTCGTTCACGCCGTACGCCACCGTGAGCGCGGTGCCGTCGGGCAGCGTCGCGGGGATCCGCTGGCTGCCGCCCGCCACCGTGTACGTGGCCGCGACCTGCGCGCTGCCGGAGCCGACCGAGCCCGCCGCGAGGCCGTTGTTGTTCACCGCGCGGGCCTGCCCGTTGGTGTAGCCGCCGTTGAGCGCATAGCGCGTCCCGACGCCGTTCTGCCAGTGGGTGGGATACTGCGTCCCGAACTGGCCCGTCTGGACGATGCCGACCGCCACCCCCGCGTCGTTCACCCCCTCCGGGTTCGCGCGGTTGAAGCCGGAGACGAGGCCGAGGGTCGTCACCGTGCCCGCCGGGTTCCGCGTGTACGCGGCGTTGTTGTTGCCCGCGGAGTAGTGGACGGTCGTCCCGCCGGGCGAGATCGCGCGGCCCGAGCTGTAGGCGCCCGCCGGATAGCTCGCGCCGAGGTCGATCAGCTGGTACTGCGCGAGGGCGGAGGAGGCGAGGACGGCGAGGACGAACGTCAGGCTCTTCTTCACCGCGCGGTTTTACCCCGAATGCTCGGTCGAGACCCAGTCTCCTCTCGCGCCGAGCCGCCTCTCCCGGCAGGAACGACCTACCCCTTCGTCACCTCCCGGATGGAGTGGCTCAGACCGTAGTCGCGGACGTGGCTGATGTCGTCGAAGTCGCCCGTGGGCCACGGCGTCGCGCCGGTGCCGTAGAACGCGACGTCCAGGCTGTCGTTCCCGCCGCGGAACGCGACGAGGATGTCGCCCCCGAAAAGGCACGCGCCGGCGGCCGAGAGGCTGGTGAAGCTCGGCTGCCGGTAGCGGTGGTACAGCCAACCGTGATAGAAGTCGAGATACGGCGTGTTCATCGTGATGTACTGGTCGTTGCCCGCCCCGCCGCTCAGTTGGTAGATGCGGCCGTCGGGCAGCTTCGGCCCCTCCTCCCGCCACAGGAGGGTCATGCGATGGCGCGCGTAGGTGCCCTCCATGAACGCGCGGAGCGCGACCTGCGTGCCGCCCGCCGGATCGACGAGAAGGCGGAGCACCTCCGTCCGCCCGCCGTTGGGCTGGCCGTCCCGCTCGATGCGCCCCACCCACAGCGACCCGGCCCGGCCCGCCACCGCGCCCACCGGAACGTCGCTGAAAAAGTCGAGCGACCGCTCGCCCCCCGCGACCAGCCCCTCGCCCTTCGGCCGGAAGAGCCGCAGGCCGACGGGCAGGCTCTTGCTCCGCCAAAGGAGCAGCGCGAGGCGACCGTCCAGCGCGGACACCGTCGGCTGGACGTAGATCGTCCCCGCGAGCAGGGTCGCCGCGCCGAGCATCGGGTGGCCCGCCGAATCGACCGTCACCCTTCGGAGCACGGCGCCCTTGGCCGTCGGGTAGGCGATCCAGCTGGCATCGTCGCCCACGTAGGCGATCGTCGGGTCGCCCGTGATCCCCGCGGCGTAGTCCACCGTCGGCTCGGACCAGCGGCCCCCGTCCTTGTCGCGGTTGCGACCCTGCCACGCGCGGACGGCGAGCGTCGCGCCCTGGCCGTAGACCAACAGCGGTCGGTCGCCGTGGACGGTGAGCGCGGGCGCGGTGTCCGTCCGGGCGATCGAGTACGAGGGGCCGAAGTCCGTCCCGTGCGTGGAGTTGACGTTCGCCGCCACGTCCTCCTCGCCCAGCACCCCGTTCCAGTTCCAGTCGATGAGGGTGCCCTTGCCGTCGGGCGTCGGCTGCATCCGGTAGTGGTAGGGCTCGGTGCCCAGGAAGCGGACCTTGTCCAAGGGGAAAGGCAGCCGCTCGGAAAGGTGGCGGGGATCGAGGACGAGCGAGGCAAGGGCGCCGTTGGAGTAGCCGATGTTCTCGGTCGAGTCGTTCAGTCCCCAAGCGTAGGTGTAGCTCATGAGGCTGGGGTAGATCGCGGCCCCGGTGTCGCCCGGCCAGCCAGGGGTGCCGCTGGGGTGGAAGCCGTCGTGAACGAGGTCGAGCTGGTGGCCGAGCTCGTGGACGAGCACCGGCCACTGGCCATTGAACCGGCCCACGCCCGCGTCGATCGCCGCGTCGAGCGGTCCGTCTCGCTCCGCGAACATCATGTGCGCGATTCCGCGGTTGCCCGGTCTCGGGAAAAGGTCGTTGAAGTGGGCACGGATCCGGTCGTGGTCCTTCATCGGCCACGGCTCGCGGTAGATCGCGTGGAGCGCGATTCCGGTGGTCCCGTCCGGATTGGCGAGCGGAATCGAGGCGAAGTACCGCGCCGCCCGGTTCACGTTGTTGCGCAGGTCGGCGAGGTCGACGTTCTCGAACCGCTCCAGCTCCACGATCAGGTCGCGGTGTCCGACCTTGCAGCCCATCGCGACGAGGTCGAGGCCTCCGGGCTTGACCGTCCCATCCTTCCAAAAATCGGGCAGGCCGTCGTTCGAGGTGCTGAAGTAGCCAGGCTCCTCCTTGCCCGGCTCGTAGGCGAAGTGGACGACCGTGTCCCGCCCCCCGGCCGGGTCGTCTGCCCGGCGGCTCCGCACGAGGTCGGCCTTGCCGTTGCCGTCCACGTCGCCCACCCTCCAGGCTCCGGCCTCCTTCGCGGGGACGCCGGGCATCGCCATCGATCCTTTGGGATCGCCGCCGGGAAGAAGCCGGTCGCCCACGAGGAGGTCGGCGCCGGGACGGCCGCGGAAGCGGCCCACCGCGAGGCCGTCGTCCGGCGCGGCCCTCACGACGAGCGTCGGCGTCCCCAGCCCCTTCGCGGACACCGTCGCGCGCCAGACCGCCCCGGTCTCATCGAGCCAAACGAGCTCGCCGCGCGCCGCGCCGCCCAGCGTGCCCGCCGCGATGCGCCGCATCCCCGGAAGCGTCGCGGCGAGCGGAACCACCGCGAACCCCGCGTTCGGCGCGCCCCGCAGGAGCAGCAGGCGACCGTCCGCGTCCAGCATCAGGACGTCGGCCCGGTCGTCGCCGTCGAAGTCCGCGACGACCGTCCGGACGGGACCCTTGGGCATCGCCTCGCGCGGTATCGTTCCGACAAGGTCGTTGTGCTCGTACGCCGCCGTCCCCGGCTTCATGCCCCAGGCGAGGCGCAGCGACCCGTCCGCGAAGAGGGCCAGCGCATCGGCGTTCGCCCGCTTGAAAGGGCCGCAGGCCGCCGCCACGGCGTTCGCGCCGAAGCCCTTGAGCGCGATCGCGTTCGCGACGGGCTTGCCCAGCGCCGAGGTGCGGGCCATCTCGATATGGGTGTCGCCTCCCGGAGAGACCGCGATCAGGTCCGCGCGCCCGTCGCCGTCGGCGTCGCCCACGAGCGGAATCCAATCGTCCACCCCGTAGGGCGTGTGCCAGAACTGCGCGGGCGTCAGCGTGAGCGCATCCGCCGCCGAGGCGAGAACGAGCGCGGCGAGCGCGGGGATCACGGAGAGAGTGTACGCCGGATTGTGCCGTCCCCAACGCCTAAGGGCGAGGGACAAAACTCTGGTTCCCCTCTCCACCTGAGAGGCGACGAGAGGACCGTCCTGAAACAGTCCTCTGGAGTTGCCTCCCAGGTGAAGGGGGGGCAGGAGGTCAGAGCTGTTTAGGGTGACGAATCACTTGACCCACCTACGCCGCGAATTAGAGTACTTACCCCTGTAGAAAGTGTGCTACGGGTGACCTCAATCGTGTCCACGAGAGTCCATTCCTGACCCCTAAAGGCTTTTGGCGTTCGTGCCGAAGACTCTAGGCACAACCGCTATAAATTCTTGACACAGTGTCCAATGGGCGGGAATGGCTACCAAATGGTAGCCATTCCCGCGTAAGATAGAAGTCCAATAGCTATGGAATCAACACCTGTGGGGGAGCCGCACACGCCTTCCGCATTCGAGAAGTTTCGCGATCTGACGCGGAAGCTCATCAGGGTTCCGAAAGAGGAGTTGGACGCAAGGTTGGCCGAAGAGAAGGCGCGGAAGGCTGTGCCGGTGGTTGACAAAAACACCGCCCCGCAAGGGGGATAGAGATGGCAGAAGAGAAAACCCGGATCGTCTGGAGGAAGGGCAAGAAGTACCGTCTTGATCCCGAACTCCTGAAGAATACGCCCATGTACCACTCGAACCACGTCTCGTTTGGCGTAGGTCCAACAGGAGTAAGCATGACGTTTTCCATAAGGATGGACAGCCTCACGAACGACGGGGAGGGTGAGGACGGAACCCTGATTCCACAAGCCAGCGCTTTCATGACTGTGGCCCGTGCCGAGCGGTTCGCTAAGGCGTTGCTCGAATACATAGACGACTACAAGGAAGCGAAGATGAAGCCGTCCGAAGAGCAGAACGAAGAGCCAAAAGAGGAAAAGGAGTCACTTGATGTCGAATAATCCCTCGTGCCGACACTGGCGCGATGACGACGATGGTGCTCTGCTGCCTGAAAGTCTGCGCATCCCCACGCTCTATTACGGCTCATGCGACGAAGAGCCGAAGATCGGCATTCGGGCGGCTCTAGATCGCATCCCGCTTGGACACAAGGCCGTGGTCGAAGAGTCAAAGTGTCCGACCCTCACTCCCGAAGTGAAGGCGTTCATTGATGAGCATGGGCTTCATCAGTTATTGGAAGAGGCATCGCAAGCTATTGAGGCCGCTTTTGGCAGTCTCGTGGGTCTTGTTATCGACTTGGCTTTGGACTCCGAGGAGGGTGACGCCTCACTCTCTGTTCGGATTCCTGTAGAGAACTATAAAAAGGGAAACAAGTGCTTCAATGTCTTCTGCCATAGCTGGTGGTACGACAAGATTGGTCTCTACAGCCGGCTAATCGGGTTCGATGTCGTGAAGTTCCGTGGCGTCTAGTTGGCAGAAAATCGGCGAACTGGCGCTAGACCTTAAGAAGCGCGCTGACAAGGTTGGAGATATGCGAGAGCATTTCCATCGTTGCGCCTACTCGCGTTATTACTACTCGGTCTTTCACCGTGCTCGTGATTGGGCCGAAGACCAATCCCCTCCGCTGGCCCGACGGAAGCCCAAGGGTTCCACGCTGGGGACGCACGAAAGAGTATGGGACTATCTTGCGAAGAAAACAGGCATTGAAGCCTTCGATCTAAGGGGGAACATCGCTCATCGCCGCAGGTGCAACGCAGACTATGAACTTCTTGATGAACGCGGGCTAGACTTCGACCCTGAGACGTTTGAAGACTCTTGGATGAAGGTCACTAGGTTTGGTGATTATATACTTGGCTCACGAATTTGACCCTCGGACCTCCGGCGTGATATGCTAGAACCGTTGTGGCTCAAGACGAACCAAGAAAGGGGACGTGGGGGAAGCCTGACGGCGTAGAGCCCGTAGACCTGCTGATAAGGCAAGTGCAAAGCCCTTTGTATCGTGGCATTCATGTAAATGGCGCGATGGGCAACTACAATCAAGCGGGAGAGATGTACGTCGCCCTGTTCTCAGAGCGTCAAGCTAATCGCGAGAACATTGGAATGCGCTTAACCCCTGACGGCGCATCTCGCGAGATACCAGTTGAGAATCCTGGAACGCCTGGGTTCATTCGCGAAATCGAAATCGGCGTATTTATGTCCATGGAAGCGGCAGAGTCGCTTGGGTTGTGGCTCCTGAGTAACGTTGAGCGATACCGGACGCTTAAGGCGGAGGCGGAAGCCGAAATCGAGGCTGAAGGTGGAACAATAGACAATGGGCCACTTAGCAAGGCGAACTGATGACAGCGCTCTCTGCACCTGAAGCCCCGAACCTTACCGCTAAGGTCCTGCTTGAGTCGTTTGAGGTGTCCTCCACTTCATCCAACGGCGTTCGGTTGCAACAAGTGGACCAAGGAACCCTCGCGAGTAGCTCGTATCGGTTTATGGCGCGTTTCGCTGATTTGACCCCAATGGAATCTGCCGTTCCAAGAGCTAAGCCTGAGTTCTTCGCGCAGATCGCGGTGCAGGAGCGCGCTCGTGCCAAGTTCAATCGCCTGAAGGCGCAGTGGGTGCGCGAGATGCCTGCATCGTCTAGGATGCGCGACTTGACCTCGTGCGATGCGTATCTCCGAATCGTAGGCATGGGTGAGAAAGCTTTGCCGTTTCTCATCGAAGAAGTCAGGAAGGAGCCCCGTGCTTGGTACAGAGCCTTAGAGTTGATCACAGAGGCCAACCCTGTGACTCCCGGCGGCGGACTCGATTCCATTGCGGAGGCTTGGGCTAGATGGGCCACCGAGAATGGCGTTTGAGGGAGACGGGGAGAGCCCCGATGATCGAGTATCGCGCATTCTTGGCGGTAACCCCTATCAGCTTTCTAGCGAAACCACTCTCGCCTATAACTGTGTTGCATGGGCGGCAGGTAAGGATAACGAATGGTGGGCTGACGAGGGTCTCGGTATGCCTTGGGACTACTGGCCTGAATCTGTAGGTCGAAACGGGCTCACGTCAGAATTAGTAGAGACCTTCGAGGTTGCGGGGTTCATACAGTGCGGAATGGACGGATCCTATGAGTCAGGCTACGACAAGATCGCACTGTTCGAGAAACTAGGAAAGTGGGAACACGCCTGCCGAGTTTGCGAAGATGGGCGGTTCTGGAGCAAGCTAGGTCCTTTCGAGGACGTGTTTCATGACCTCGCTGGAGCGCAGTTTCAGTACGGAACCCTCGTACTGTACATGATTCGCGAAGTGCGCCCTTCAAGTCAGCTTTGCTCGTCGGATGCCCCGGTTGCGAGCTAAATCGTCAACCACCAAGGCATCTAGCTCCTCCTTCGGGATCTTGAGGAGGCTCCTCGCCATCTCGTCCAACGCCGCCATGCGCCCGTCTTCTTCCTCGACCGCAGGGCTTGGGCCTCCATCCGCCCTCTCAGGCACCGGCATGGCCCACCTTACCCGTGAGCATCTTGTAGGTGAGCCGCCGACCGACGACGCGCGTCGCCACGATCTCGAACCGGGCCGCGTCGTTCGGCTTCCGCTCGTTGTATCGGAAGGACTGCTCGTCGAGGTAGCGGTGAAGGTGGAACGGCTCAGCGCTGACGTACGTGCCCGAGAGGGTGCGCCTTAAGAGGTCCAGTGGTTCTCCAGACCGTTTGTATGGACCGTACCAACGACGTAGGTCACGGCGTGGTCGACCACCTTGTGCGCGTATTCCGCCACAAGGCCCGTGTAGCCCTTGTGCGCGTCGGTGCAGAGCTTGCCGCCCTTGTGGACCCCCGCCTTCGCGATGCCCTGCAGAGTGCGCCTGTCGGCCTGTCCGACGCGCATGGTCACGACCTCGCCGCCGCGCTCCAGCATTCCGACCACGATGGACTTGCCCACGGAGCCGCGCCCTTTGATCCTCGCTTCCCGCTTGTGGGCGGGCACATTGCGAGCCTTCCCGCCGATGTGGGCCTCGTCAGCCTCCACGTGGTCGCCCAGCTTCTGCACCGTGCCGTTCTGCATGAGGAGCCGGAGCCGGCGGAGCATGAACCACGCGGCCTTCTGCGTGACGCCCGAAGACCGTGCCAGCTCGCAAGAGCCGATGCCGTCCTTCGCGTTCGTGAGGAGCCACGTGGCGGGAAGCCACTTCGAGAACCTGATGGGAGAGTCCTCGAAGATCGTCCCGACCCTGACCGAGAACTGGCGGCGGCAACCGTTGCGCCGCCACGGCATCCGCGTCTCGATGCAGTGGACGCGCTCACACGAGCAACGCGGGCAAGCGACGCCGTTCGGGAACCGGCGGTCCCGGATGTACTCGAAAGCCTTCCGCCCGTCCGCGAAGTGCGCGGCCGCTTCGAGGAGGGTCTTCGGGGCCTTGACCGCGTTGCTCACTCGTGGAGTACCGCACGGAATCGTGAGCGAAGCACACAATCACCCTAGGTTTCATCGGCTTGTCGCCCTACTTCCTAAGCCTCGTTGGCCCGATGATGCGAGCGAAATAATCGCTTACCACAGGGTTCTTGAGGCAATGGCCCGAACTCTTGAAGAAGAGGAGAGCGCAGAAGCGGACGAAGAAGGCTAGTGGTTCAACGCCCCCGCGCAACCAACTCTCGATAGGTAACCCGTCGTCCGCTCACCTGTTCCTTGCCCTTCCGCCCGTTGAACCGGAACGACTCTTCCGTCAGATAGGCGTCAAGGTGGCAGGGAAGGACGCTGATGTACGTACCTTGAGGCACCGCTTGAAGAGGGGCCAGAAGTTCTCGATCCCGTTCGTGTGGACCTCGCCTCGCACGAACTCGATGGAGTTGTGGTCCACGAAGTCGTGCCGGTACTTGCGGTCCAGGCGGCCGTAGCTCACGAAGGAGTCGGTGAAGACCTTCGCGCCGGGGTCCACGTTCTTCGTGAGGATCGTCCGGTCGCCCCAAGGCGGCAGGGAACGGGGAATCGAGAATCCGAAAGGAACCCCCTTCCGATTTACGACACGCGCTCGTAGGCTTACTGGCCCTCCTTCGTGATCCCACTTTGCGCACTTCGTGAACTTCGCGAGACCCTTCCGGCAAGGTCATAGCCCAGAGCCTGAAACCTTGAGAAGTCGTCTCACAACCTGGATTCGTGCCTCCCCTTTGCGTCTTTGCGCCTTTGCGAGAACCTGGAACGGAGGGGGCTTCGCTGCGGATCGCAGGCGGTGAAACGACCTCTTCGACGCTCAAAGGCGTCGGGGTTCCAACAAGCCGTCGTATGATGCCCCCGACCTGGAGCACCCCATGACTCTCGCCCTGCCGCTCCTCCTCGGCCTTGCCCCCGTCAGCAACGGCGGACTCACGAAGTCGCCTTGGCCCAAGTTCCACGGCGGCGCGGGCAACGAGGGACTCGGCGTCGGCTCCGGGGCGGTCGGCAAGCTCCTCGGGGGGCAAGGGACGGGCGGCTACGTTTTCTCGTCGCCCGCCATCGAGGGGAGCGGCTCTAGCACCGGCGCGGTCCAGTGGCGGTTCACGACCGGAGGCAAGGTCGCCTCCTCGGCGGCGATCGGCGCGAACGGGACGGTGGTCATCGGCTCGCACGACGAAAAGACCTGCGCCCTGCGCGGATCGTCTCGGAATCGACCGACCGAACCGTAGCCGCGGGATGCGCTTGCGCCCGCGCCGCGAAGCGGTTCGCATCGAGCCCTCGG
>CAXTOO010000088.1:0-13894 GCA_964245875.1 uncultured Fimbriimonas sp.
TCGGCTGCGGCGGCGGAGGGCGCGGTGGGGGAGGCGGAGCCAAGGCGGTCACCTCCTCCACGGTCGTCGAGCTTCCCACCGGCCTGATGCTGCCGAGGGCCGAACTGGTCGCGGGCACCGCCTACGGCACCTCATCCCTTTCCGGCAACGGCTTCAATGCCAAGATCTCCTCCAACGGGCCCACCTTCGCCTATGTCCAGCACAAGCCGTCGGGCAACTTCGTGCTGTTCGGCCTCGTGGGCAAGGGCCGCCCCGGCGTCACCCCCCTCGCCTCGGCGGCCCTCATGGTCGCCCTCGCCATCGGGCTGGTCGGCCTGCCCGCCCAGAGCGTGAACGAGGGCCTCGCCCTTCTCGAAGCCGACGCGGGGGTGCGGAGCCTCGCCGACACCATCGCGGCCACGATGGCGAGCGATCCTTACTGTCTCACGAACGGCAACGCCGCCGTCGCCGCCTCCCTGAAAGCGGCCGTCGGGGGCCTCGGCGCGAAGGCGTCCAAGCGCTCGGCTCGCTCCTCCCGCGCCGACGACGCCCCCCTGATCCTGGTCTCGCCCTCGAACGAGCAGGGCGGCGCGCGCGTCGACCAGGGCGACGAAGCCTCCATCGTCCCCACGAACCTCAAACGGCGCCCGGTCGCCGCCTACACCTACCTCGTCGGCCACGAACCGGGCGACGGCGCAGGCTCGACCGCCGCCGCGACCCTCGTCGACGCGCAGGAGCTGGAGCCCACCACCGGGATCATCGGCTCCCTCGCCACCCTCGGCGGCGATGCCGCCTTTGAGGAGAAAAAGGGCAAGGCGGTGGTCCTGCCGATCTCGGGAAGCGACGACAGGAGCTTCTACGAGACCGTCGTCCTCATGGCCTCCGCCAGCACGGACGAGCCCGCCGCGTTCCGCAGCCCCCGCTACGCCGCCGAGGTGGCGGGCTGGCGCACCAAGCGCGAGGAGCTGAACCTGTACGCCTGGGTGGCCAACATCCTCCAGGACGTCTTCAAGAGCGTGGTCGGCGGCGCGACCGCCGTCCTCTCCGCGAGCAAGGTGCTGGAGATCGTCGCCGAGATGGAGGCGGTCGTCGAGGGCGCGGCCCAGAGCGCCATCGTGCTCGCCCGCGCGGGCGACTTCTCCGCCTGCACCGCCGACATCCTCTCCAAGATGACGAGCCGGGAGCTGCTCGGCACCGGCGCCCGCAAGGTCGCCCTGCGCATCGTCGGCTACAGCGAGGCCGCCGCCGCCGACGCCGTCGCGGGCACCCAGGGCCTCGCCGTCCTCGGCATCGCCACCTTCGCCCTCGCCGCCCTCGCCACCACCGGCGCGCTCCTCGCCGCCACCGACGCGGGCGTCACCTACTACGACATCCTCACCTCGCCCCAGGTCGCCGTCTGGGAAGAGACGGTGCTCGAGCCCAAGGTCAAGATCGACCCGCGCACCGGCGAGGTACGCCAGAACGCCTCGCTCGGCCTCACCGCCACGCTCGTCGGCCTGCCCGGCGTCACCCCCGCCTACACCTGGACCCTCGCCGGCTCCAGCTTCGGCACCCTGACCGGCGACGGCGGCTCCGGCAAGACGATCACCACGACCGGCCCCAGCATCACCTTCGCCACGACCCCATCCGATCCCGAAGGCCAGGTGGCCACCATCACCGTGGAGGCCAAGGACAAGGCGACCGGCAAGAGCCTCGGCGCCGACACCGCCAAGATCACCGTCGTCGGCAACCAGCCGGTGACGGAGGCGGGAACCTTCACCGTGCTCACCTTCGGGGATTCGACCTACGAGTCGGCCATCGGTGCGGTCCAGTTCGGCGAGGTGAAAGGGGCGACCTCCTACGCCGTTCACGGTACCGGGGGAGACGACCCAGCCTACTATCACAAGGAGATCAACCTGTCGTACGACCCAAAGAATCCTCCGTCCGGGTCGGACGGGAAGCCCCTTTTCTTTACCGTCGGCCTCTCCGGCATAAGCAGCAGCCCCGGAGACCTCGGAGGCAAGGTGGCCTACATGCAGGGCCGCTTCGCGGGCTTCACGTTCACCGTCACCGCCTACTTCGGGCTTTAGGCGACGGCGGGCGGTGGGAACCCTCCCGCCCGACGGGAAGTAGACTGGTGACGATGCGAACGGCCGAGTGGGCGATGCGCCTGACGGAAATCGAGGGTCTGCAAGAAGCCTTCAACATTGAGGGGCCGACGGTCTGGCAGTCGGTCTCCGTCGAGTCCAGGCCGGTCCTCTTCGCGGCCGCCTGGCGGCAGGGTCCGCGCAAGACGCTCATCGTCGCGGGCAACTACGAGCGCGCCCTCGCGTGGCAGGCGAAACTGGAGCTTTGCGGCGTTCCGCACGGCGCGATCTCACAGCTCCCGAGCGGCACATCGAGCCTCTTCGACGACGCCGCCCCCGAGCACATCGCCCTGTCCGACCGCCTCGGCGCGCTGCGCTCGCTGGCCGAAGGCGGAGAGCGGATCGTCATCACCTCGCCCAGCGCCGCCCTCGAACGCACGCTTCCGAAGGACGTTTTGCTCGACGCGCTCGTGGAGGTGAAGACCGGCGAGGAGATCGATGTCGACCGCCTCATCCGCCGCTTCGTCGCGCTGGGCTACGAGCCGACCGACCCCGTCCGCATTCCCGGCCAGTTCAGCCGTCGTGGCGGCATTCTCGACGTCTTCCCTACTGGCTCCGACCTCCCGATCCGCCTGGAGCTTTTTGGCGATGAGGTCGAGTCGATCCGCCAGTTTGATCCGAATACCCAGCGCTCGGTCGGCAGCGCCCCCTCCCTGCGCCTCGTGCCCTCGCGCGAGACCATGTACGTCGGCGACACCGACTTCCGCGAGATGCTCGCGTCGTCCATCGAGCGGGAAGCTCCGAACCTGGAGCCCGACGCCGCCGCACGCCTGGAGGAGATCGTCCCGATGGATGCGGACGCCCTCGCCGAGAAGGTCTACTTCGACCGCCTCGACCTCTACCGACCCTACCTGCACCCCGACTCCGGCTGCGCCATCGACCTGCTCGGCGACGACGACTGGCTGGTTCTCGACGAGCCGCTGGAGCTGGAGGCGATCGCCCAGCGCGCCGAGGAGGAGCTTTCGCAATCCCTGGAGAACCGCGCCAAGCGGGGCGAGATCCTCGCCGCCACGGCGGGCGACTTCATCCTGCCCGCCGAGCACCTCGCTTCCCATGGCTGCCTTCTCGCCCTCACCGGCATGAACGCCCTGCCCGACTGGATGGATCGCCTCCGCGAGGTGGAGATCCAAGCCGCCTCGCTCGAGCCCTATCGAGGCCGCGCCGACGCGCTCGCCCAGACCCTGAAGAACTACCTCAAGGAAGGCTTCCGCATTGTCTTCACCACCGACCAGCCGAACCGCGCCCGAAGCGTTCTCTCGGGAGCGGAGATCTTCGTCCGGGAACTCCCCCTCTCGTCGCCTCGGGACGAAGGTTCCGACGAAGGCAAGGCCGCAACGGGAGATGAGAGGGGGCTGGGGGGAGAGCAAGACGGCCGCTCGGCTCCACCCCCAACCCTCTCCTCATCGCCCGACAAGGGCTCTCGAAAGTCGAAAGCGGAACCCCGAGGCGACGAGGAGGGGGCTTCCGGCGCCTTCCTCGCCCAGGGCAACCTCGGCGGAGGCTTCGTCCTCCCGAACGAAAAGCTCGCCTTCGTCTCCGACGCCGAGCTTTTCGGCGTCGCGCGCCTCAAGCTCCCTCAACGACGTTTCAGCGAGGGCGCACCGATCACCACCGTCCTGGACCTCAAGCCCGGCGACCACGTCGTCCACATCAACTTCGGCATCGGCATCTTCCAGGGACTGACGAAGCGCACCGTCGATGGTGTCGAGAAGGAGTTCCTCTTCATCGAGTACCAGGCTCCGGACAAGCTCTTCGTCCCCGCCGACCAGCTCGACCGCGTCCAGAAGTACCTCAACCCCAGCGACACCGATCCCAAGCTGAACAAGCTCACCGGCGGCGAGTGGCAGCGCACCCTCGGCAAGGCCAAGGAGGAAGCGAAGGCCTTCGCCCGCGACCTCGTCCGCCTCTACGCCAAGCGCAAGCAGGTCGACCGCCGCCCTTACGGCCCCGACACCCCATTCCAGGACGAGATGGAGGGCACCTTCCCCTACGTCGAGACCCGCAGCCAGATGACCGCCATCGTCGACGCCAAGCGCGACCTCGAAGCGCCCTATCCCATGGACCGCCTCATCTGCGGCGACGTGGGCTTCGGCAAGACCGAGGTCGCCATCCGCGTCGCCTTCAAGGCCGTGCAGGGCACTCGCCAGGTTGCGATCCTCTGCCCCACGACCATCCTCTCCGAGCAGCACTACCGAAATTTCGAGGAGCGCCTCGGGTCGTTCGGCACCAAGCTCGCCCTCGTGAACCGATACACCCCGCCGCAGGAGAAGAAGGCGATCCTCAAGGGCCTGGAGAACGGCGAGGTGGAGATGGTCGTCGGCACCCACGCCCTCCTCGGTCAGGGCATCAAGTTCAAGGACCTCGGCCTCGTGGTCATCGACGAGGAGCAGAAGTTCGGCGTGAAGCAGAAGGAGATGCTCAAGGAGCTGCGCACCGAGGTCGACGTCCTCACCCTCTCCGCGACGCCCATCCCCCGCACCCTCAGCATGGCCCTCATGGACATCCGCCAGATGTCCCTCATCAACGACCCGCCCCCCGGCCGCCTCCCCATCCGCACCTACGTCCGCCCCTACAGCGCCGAGGTCATCCGCGAGGCGATCCTGCGGGAAATGGCGCGTGGCGGGCAGGTCTTCTACGTCTACAACCGCGTCGAGTCGATCGAGCACATCGCCGAGAAGCTGCGCAAGCTCGTCCCCACCGCCCGCA
Organism: uncultured Fimbriimonas sp.; assembly: GCA_964245875.1. Classification (GTDB taxonomy): domain Bacteria; phylum Armatimonadota; class Fimbriimonadia; order Fimbriimonadales; family Fimbriimonadaceae; genus Fimbriimonas. Next base: position 4,812 of record CAXTOO010000088.1, read on the forward strand.
TCGGCGTCGGTCACGGCCAGATGCACGAGAAGGAGCTGGAGCCGATCATGGTCGGCTTCGTGAAGGGCGACATCGACGTCCTCCTCTCCACCACCATCGTCGAGAACGGCATCGACATCGCCAACGCCAACACCCTCATCATCGAGGGCGCGGACAAGCTGGGCCTTTCTCAACTGTATCAATTGAGGGGTCGCGTCGGGCGCTCCGACCGCCAGGCCTACGCCTACTTCCTCTACTCCGGCGCGTTCGACGCTTCGATCTCCGCCGTCAGCGTCGCCGAGGCGCAGAAGCAGGCGCAGAGCGGCATCAAGAAGCGCATGACGGTGAGCGACGGCGCGATGCAGCGGCTCCAGGCGCTCCAGGAGTTCTCGTCGCTCGGCTCGGGCTACTCGCTCGCATTCCGCGACCTCCAGATCCGTGGCGCGGGCGAGATCCTCGGCGCGAAACAGTCCGGCACGATGGTCTCCGTGGGCTATGAGCTGTACACCCAGCTCATCAACGAGGCGGTCGCGACCCTGAAGAACACCGTCGACGGCGAGTTGCCCAAGGATCAGGACGTGAAGGACCCCCTGGAGTCGCTCGCGCCGCTCCCCGCCTTCGAGGTCCCCGTCGTCGCGCTGCTTCCCGAGGGCTACATCCGCGACCAGGCGCAGCGGCTCTACTACTACCAGCGCATGATGTCGTCCCGCGACCCCGAGACCCTCGGCGCAGTGCAGGCCGAGATGGAGGACCGGTACGGCAGAACGACGATCGAGGTCTCCCAGGCCTTCGCGATCATGGCCCTGCGGATGCGCGCCCGCGACCTCGGCATCGATAAGCTCGACGCCCGCGGCGGTCGCCTGAACGTGCAGTTCAAGGACATCTCCACCGTCCCGCCCCGCGCCTTCTCGATCCTCGGCACGAAGAACAAGGAGGCGTACAAGACGAAGGAGGCCCTCATCTGGCCCTTCGTCGGATCCCCGATGCCCGTCATCGAGCGCATGATGAACACCTTCGCCGCCGCCCTCGAAGAGGTCGAAGGAAGCAGAGCGGCACTGCGCTGACTCCGGAGATGGTTCTTCTACGTGGCGATGGTCTCCAGACCATCGGGCCTTTCAAGCCAAGGGGGAGCGGTGAAAAAGGGGGGAGTGTGTCGTTTTGAACCCGGAGCGACGCCGAGGGCGGCGAAGGAAGGGCGGGCTCCGCCGAGAGACTCTCGGCGAACCTCCTCTCCCTCTCACCGATTTCGACGTCCCCTCCGAAAGGGGGAGGGTCGGTGAGCGCCTGGGCGAAGTGATGTACCACCAAAAGGGCCTTGCGCTAAACTACACCCATGTCGCTCGTCGTCCAAGAAGAAGGCTCCGTGCCCATCCCTGAAGACCTCGCCCATGAGTTCGGCATCCACAAGGGAAGCCAGATCGACTGGGTGCGAACCGAGAAGGGCACGCTGGAACTCTGCCCCGCCCGAACGGCCCGCCAGCAGGCGATCGATCGACTGCTAGGGTCTCTGAAGGACACCGTGAAGCCCGGCGAGAGCGGGATGGAGCAGTTCCTGAAGTGGCGACAGGAAGAGCGCGAGTTGGACTACAGCTACCAGAATTCGTGAGCCACGTCCTCGACACCTCCGCCGCCCTCGCAGGCATCCTGGGAGAGCCGGGGATGTAGCGTGTGCGGAGCCTCCTTGAAGACCCGAACATCACCGTCTGCGTCTCCGTGCTGACGCTCTACGAAGTCCGGACGACCTTCCTCTATCGAACCGGCTCGCACGACCGCGCGGACAAGGCTGTCACAGACTTGCGCCTTGCCGTGAGCGCGGTTCTGCCGGTGACCGAGGCCACCCTCAGCCTCGCCTTCGAGCTTCGCCGCGCGTCCACCGCCCGCCTCGCCATCGCGGACTGCCTCATCGCCGCCACCGCCGTCCAGCAGGGCGCGATCCTTGTCCACCGCGACTCGCACTTCGCCGCCCTGCCCACCGGGAGGCTCGCGCAGGAGACATTGCCGGAAAAAGCTAGCCGTGCTACTTCTTGACCCCTGGTAACCTAATCCCTAACCCATGAAGCTCCACGAGTATCAGTCCAAGGACCTTCTCGCCAAGTACGGCGTGGCCGTCGCCGCCGGCGAGGTCACTTCCGACCCGGAAGAGGCGCGCGCCATCGCAGAGCGGCTCGGGGGCAACGTCGTCGTAAAGGCCCAGGTCCTCATGGGCGGGCGCGGCAAGGCGGGCGGCGTCAAGCTCTTCACCGATGCGGAGAGCGCGGGCGAGTTCGCGAAAGAACTCATCGGGAAGAAGCTCGTCTCGAACCAGAACCCGGCGGGCATGGTCGTCGAGAAGATCCTCGTCGTGAACACCGTCGACATCGCGAAGGAGTTCTACGTCGCCGTCCTCATGGACCGCAACCTCCAGAAGAACATCGTGATGCTCTCCGCCGAGGGCGGGATGGAGATCGAGGAGGTCGCGGAGCATAACCCTGACGCGATCGTCAAGCTCGCGATCGACCCGGCGTTCGGCGTCACCGACTACGAGCTCCGGAAGGCCGTGCTCGATGCGAACATCCCGAAGGAGGCGCGCGGGCAGATGGTCCAAATGATCAAGGGCCTCGTGAAAGCGTACGTGGAGAACGACGCGGAGATGATCGAGATCAATCCCTGCGCGCTGACGCCGGACGGCAAGCTCATCGCCGCCGACGCGAAGGTCTCCATCGACGACAACGCCCTCTTCCGCCACAAGGACTACGCGGCGACGAGCAGCGACTCCGCCGAGGACCCCATCGAGGCCGAGGCCGCGCGGCGCGGCATCGCCTACGTGAGCCTGGGCGGCGAGATCGGCATCATGGGCAACGGCGCGGGCCTCGTCATGCAGTCGCTCGACGAGATCAACGCGGCGGGCGGACGCCCGGCGAACTTCCTCGACGTGGGCGGCGGCGCGCAGGCCGAGCGCGTGAAGAGCTGCGTCGAGCTGATCATGATGGACAAGAACGTGAAGGGTCTACTGCTCAACATCTTCGGCGGCATCACGCGCGTCGACCAGGTGGCGCTTGGCATCCTCAAGGCGTTCGAGGAGATCGACATCGACATCCCCGTCGTCGCCCGCCTCGAGGGCACGGCGGTCGAAGAGGGGCGCAAGCTGCTCGAAGGCAGCAAGATCATCCCCGCCGCCACGGTGCAGGAAGCGGCGGCTAAGGTCGTCGAGCTCGCCCACGCGTCGTAACCACGTCACCCCTCCTCGTTTTCCCGCGGCTTCAAGGCCCCGCCTTCACAGCAGAATACCGCGAGGAAAATGAGGAGGGGCCGGGGGTGGAGCAAAGAGGGCGTCATAATTTCCCCACCTTGAAGCGTGCCCTTCCCCTCCTCGTCCTCCTCCTCGCGGGTTGCGGTCCGGGCAAATTCTCCGCGAAGGCGTCCGCCGACAAGCCCGTCACCTGGGCGATCCGCAACGACCTCAAGAGCCTCGATCCGATCCGCGCGAACGAGGAGAACACCGCGAGCGTCCTCGGCGAGATCGTCCAGACTCTTGTCAACGTCGATCCAGAAGGCAGGGTCCAACCCGGCCTCGCCACAAGCTGGAAGATCGACGGCAGCATGGTCACCTTCACCCTCGGCGACGCCACGTTCTCTGACGGCAAACCCCTCACCGCCGTTGATGTCAAGGCGAGCCTTGAACGCGCTCAGGACGAAAAGCTCCTCCCTCTCGAAACCTCCACCTACCTGGGCGACGTGACCAGCGTCGACGCGCCCGACCCGCATACCGTCGTCGTTCACCTGAAGAGGGCCAGCCGGACCATCGTCGCCAAGCTCTCCTCCCCCCAGGTCGCCATCCTCCCCGCGCGTCTGCGCAACACCACCATCCAGAAGCCCGAGGACCTCGTAGGCAGCGGGCCGTACCGCATGACGGAGTACCGCCCATCGCAACGGGCCGTCCTCGAACCCAATCCGCATTGGAAAGGCGCCGTCCCGATCAAACGAATCGAGGTGATCCCCATCACCGACGCCTCTTCCCTCCTGAACCGCTTCCGCTCCGGCGACGTCGATCTCCTACAGGTCGCCTCCAGCGACGTTGGGACGATCCTCGATGCGAACGATCTGAAGCAACGGGCCACCCTCCTCCCCACCACGAAGGTGATCTACCTTCTGATGCAGCCCGCGGCCTACCCGCCGATGCGCGACCCGCGCGTACGCCGCGCCTTCGCGATGGCGCTCGACCGGAAGAAGCTGGCGGAAGACCTCGTGCGCGGCGAGGCGCACGTCGCAGGCCGCATCCTTCCCGGCGGACTCGCGCCGGACAAGCCGATGCTCCCGACCTTCGACCTCGAAGGCGCGAAGCGCCTCCTCGCCGAGGCGGGCTACCCCGGGGGCAAGGGACTCCCGCCTCTCGAGTTCGGCTTCAACGAGGCGAACCGCCTCAACCCCATCGTCGACTTCCTCCCCACCGCCCTCAAGCCGCTCGGCATCACCGTGCGAACGCACCCCTTTGGCCTCTCCTTCATGGACGAGATCCAACACTCGCGGCTCCCCCTGGCCCTCTCCGGTTGGGGTGCGCCCTACCCCGATCCGCAAGCGGTGCTTAGCGTACTGCTCCGCTCCGACAGCGCCACCAACTACTCTGGCTACGCCAGCAAGGCCTACGACGCCGCCGACGCGAAGGCCCAGGCGAGCGGTCTGCTCTCCGACTACGAGGTCGCCGAAACCATCGCTTGCCGAGACGTGCCCATTCTTCCCCTCTACTCGCAGCCGAAGGTGTGGCTCACGTCCAAGCGGTTGACCGAAGTCGTGCTCTCAACCTACGGCTCCCCCGAATTTGCGAAAGCTCACCTGTAGCGGCGTGACTTGTCACGCTCCGGATCTACGCAACCTTCGGAGTCCACCAAAGACTGTTGTCCGTCGGGTTCACGAACAGCACCCCGCCCATCAATAGGTTCGACGTTGCGGCGACTGCGACCGCCGCTCCGGTCTGACCCATCATGTTCAGCAGGGTCGAGAGCTCCGGCGACACGATCGGTCTTCCCTCCATCATCGCCTTGATCGCCCAGGGGTCGGCGTGCCGCACCGGAATCCGCACGAGCTGCGCCGAAGCGAGGCTGGGTAGGAGAAGAAGCGAGAAGAGGAAGGGGCGCATAGCCTTCCGACGCGCGAGAGCCGAAGAAGATACGAAGGGTTGGTTGACAAAACGCACCCAGCCTAACGGTGTCTTTGTACGAGCTTCGTGTCCTTGTGTTTCGATTATCAGCGGAAAATGCCCGTCAACCATCTTCGTACGAGAATGGGTCCAAAGCCCCAACGGATTTAGGACCAAAACGAAATGGAAAAAACGCACACTCGCGCACAATGACAAGGTGCAGATCGGCCGCCGACAGACTCTCACCGTGGCCCGTGCCACCCCCGTCGGCCTCTTCCTGACCGACGGCAAGGACGACGTGCTCCTGCCCCGCAAGTACGTCACCCGCGACATGCCGCCCGGCAGCGAGGTCGACGTCTTCCTCTACCTCGACGGCGAGGAGCGGCCCGTAGCCACCACCCAGCGGCCCGCCGCGGGCGTCGGCGGGGTCGCCGTGATGCGCTGCGTCGACAACGGTCCGGGCGGCGTGTTCATGGATTGGGGCTTGGAGAAGGACCTCCTCGTGCCCTTCGCCGAGCAGCGTGGCCCAATCCGCCCCGGCGACAACCGCGTCGTGTGGGTCGGCCTCGACGAGGTTAGCGGCCGCCTCTTCGGCTCCACCCGCCTCGAACGGCACCTCGCCCCCGCGCCGGGCGATCTCGTCAACCAGAAGGTCCGCGCCCTTCCCTACGCCCGCCACGAGCACGGCCTCATGTGCGTCGTGAACGACGCCCACGTCGGCATGCTCTTCAACGCCGAGGCTCCCGGCCCGCTTCCGATGGGTCGCGTCTTCGACGCCCACGCCCGCAAGGTCCGCGAAGACGGCCGCGTCGCTCTCGCCCTCACGCCCGTCGGATACGAGGCCACCCTCCAGGAAGGCCCCGCCCTGCTTGACCGCCTCGCCCGCAAAGGCGGCTTCCTGCCGTTCAACGACAAGACGCCGCCCGACACCATCCGCAACGAGCTCGGCCTGAGCAAGGCGTCGTTCAAGCGCCTCATCGGCACCCTCCAACGCGAGGGCAAGCTGACCATCGAGTCCCACGGCATCCGCGCGACGTAGAAAAGGGCATGAAAGACACCTGGCGCGTCCTCGGCGCCGTCGTTTTGGCGACGGTCGGCTGCCGGTCGGCCCCACCTCCGGCGCCCGCCAGCCCTGTCGTCGTCCAGGCGCCGGTGTCCGCCCCGACGAAGGTCACGGTCGTCGCCCCCGCACCGGTGGTTGCGCTCGTGGAGCCGTATCTCGTCGTCAGCGCCGCGCCGCGCCTCCCTTCGCTGCCCTCCCTCCGCGGTCAGATCCTTCCCGACCTCCGTAACATCCCGATCCTTCCCAGCCCGCCGATCCAGACCGTGCCTGTCGAGCCCACGAATCCTTTGCCCACAAAGCCGACTCCCGTGAGTCCTGCGCCCTCGCCGAGGCGGTCGAGCGTCGTCTCGCCCGTCGTGGTGAGGCTCTTCGAGGACGAGCGCGCCCGGAGCGTCGCCGACGCCGGGCGTCGGCTCGCCGCCGCCTCCGTGCGCGCGGCACAGACCGCCGCCGAGGCCAAGCGGCAGTGGGGCTTCGTCAAGGACGGTTTTGTCGCCCAGAAGCAGGCCGAGAGCGCCGATGCGACCGCCAGGGACGCCGCCGCCGAGCAGGCCGATGCCCAGAAGGCCCTTGACGAAGCCCAGAGTCGACAGCGCAACGCCCGCCGCGACATCGAGGCCGCCCTTCGCGTCGCCGCCACGCCCTCGCCCTTCGCCCTCGCAGAGCTCGCCGTTCCCGCCAGGAGCTACCAGCCCGTTCCGCAGACCTACCGCCTCTCCGTCCTCGGCGCGTCGACCATGACGATCACCGTCCAGAACGGCACGCTCGGACGCCGCCTCGACCCGCAACCCGGCGAGGCGGGCGCGTGGCTCGTTCGGTGTCCCGACCCGTCCAGGCTCCGCGTTGGTGTCGGGGTACGGCCGGCGACAGTCGTCGTCCGCCCCCTCCCCGATCTTCAGGTTCGGTCGAAGACCTGATGGCCACCCTACCCATCTACCTCGTCGACGCCTTCGCAGATGAACCGTTCAGCGGCAACCCGGCGGGCGTGGTGCCTCTCGAAGGGCCGCTCGACGACGCAACGATGGCAAACATCGCGATGGAGATGAACCAGGCGGAGACGGCTTTCGTCCTACCCGGCGGCACCCTCCGGTGGTTTACGCCAACCGTCGAGGTCGACTTGTGCGGCCACGCGACCTTGGCCGCGGCGCACGTCCTCTGGGAGCGTGGCGCTCAGGGAAGGTTGCGTTTCGAGACGCGCAGCGGCGTCCTCATCGCCGAGCGAAGGAGCGACGGCATTGCACTGGACTTCCCAGCCGAGCCGCCGATCGCGGCACCGATCCCGCTCTTCCCCAATGCCCTTTGGACAGGGCGCAATCGGATGGACTGGTTCGTGCAGCTCGCGGACGAGGAGGCGGTGCGCGAACTGAAGCCCAATCTCGCCGCTATCGCCGCGCTGGGCATGCGCGGCCTGATCGTCACCGCCGGCGGATCGGGTTTCGACTTTGTGTCGCGCTGCTTCTTCCCGCAGTCAGGCGTGGACGAGGACCCCGTGACCGGCTCGGCGCACTGCGCTCTTGCTTCGTTCTGGGCCGAGCACCTGGGCAAAACGGAGATGGTAGGGTACCAAGCCTCCCGGCGCGGAGGAACGGTGCGCGTTGAACTGCGGGGCGATCGGGTGATCCTTCAGGGGTGCGCGGTGACGACCTTGAGGGGTGAACTGACCTTTTAAGCACCGCCACTCGGGCGAGTGGCGGTGCCGCTACTTGAAGAAGTCGAAGCCCTGGAGGCGGTCGCGGACGGCGGCGAGGAACTTGCCCGCCAGCATGCCGTCGATGAGGCGGTGGTCGTAGGTGAGCACGAGGCTCATCATCGAGCGGATCGCTATCGCGTCGTTGATGACGACGGGCTTCTTGGTGATGGCGTAGACACCGAGGATGCCTGCCTGGGGCGCGTTGATCATGGGCGTCCCGAACGACGCGCCGTAGGTGCCGGGGTTGGTGAGGGTGAAGGTGCCGCCCTTCACGTCCTCGACGCCGAGCTTGCTCGCACGGGCTTTAGCGGCGATCTCCTCGAGGTCCTTCGCGATCCCGATCAGGCTCTTCGTGGCGCAGTCGCGGATGACCGGGACGATCAGCCCCTCGTCGCCTTTCTTGCCAAGGGCGACGGCGATCCCGACGTTGACAGACTTCGTCATCAGGATGCCGCCTTCGGTGAGCGAGGCGTTCACGAGCGGGAACTCGGCGAGCGACTCGGCGAGCGCCTTGATGAAGAACGGCGTGTAGGTGAGCTTGACGCCGTAGGTCGCCTGGAACGAGTCCTTGTTGAGGGTACGGAAGGCGACCATGTTGGTCACGTCGCACTCGGTGATCGTGGTGACGACCGGGACCTGCGAGGAGCGGACCATGTGGTCGGCGATCATCTTGCGCATCCCGGCGAGGGGCACGAGCTCCTGGTCCGGGCCGGCGACGGTCGGCGCAACGGGCTTGGGCTCGGGGGCCTTGGGCACGACGGGCGCTGGCTTCGACCCACCTGCGAGATACCCTTCGAGGTCCTTCTTGGTGACCCGGCCGCCCTCGCCGGTGCCCGCGACCTTGGACAGATCGGCCTCGGTCATGCCGTTGTCCTTGAGCATGGCTCGGACGATGGGCGTGGCCCACGTGCGCTCGTCCGCGTGGGTGGCCGTCTTCGCCTCGGACGTGTCGGCGTCGAGGTCAAGGCTCTTGAACTCGGGGGCGACCTTCGTCTCGGGCTCGGCGGAGCCGGTGGCGGAGCCGTCGTCGATCACGCCCATGGCGGCGAAGACCTGGACGAGATCGCCTTCCTTGATGAGGATCTCCCTCAGGACGCCCGATGCGGGCGAGGGAAGCTCCGTGTTGACCTTGTCGGTCATGATCTCGACAATCGGCTCGTCCTCCTTGACGGAATCGCCCACCTTCTTCAGCCAGCGGCTGACGGTTCCTTCGTGGACGGACTCCCCGAGTTCGGGCA
>CAXTOO010000089.1:0-13886 GCA_964245875.1 uncultured Fimbriimonas sp.
CGGCGGTGGGGGCCAGGGTCGGCTCGATGTCGCGCACGTCGATGCGGTCGAGGCCGTAGGCGTAGCGGGTCATCGCGATGGCCCGCCGCGCGTAGGGCGCCTCCTTGTCGAGGCGGTTGGGGTCGACGACCAGGCGCTGCGTCAGCTCGGGCCAAGCGGTGACGGCCAAAAGGTAGAAGGCGAGGAGGGCGGCCGCGCCCGTCCGAGGAACGAGGTAGGGACGTCCGAACCGACCGTTCAGCAAAGTCGCGATCGCGACGACAGCGGCCAGCGCGGCGAAGATCGTCTGCGCGCCGAGCGCCTGCATCCCGGCGTAGCCCGCGCCGGTGAACTGCCCGTTGTCCACGAGACCCGCCTCGTACCGCTTGAGCCACGTCTGTGCGGCGTAGGCGAGGAGCGTCGCGCCGATCAGGCCGTGCATGTGGAGCCGGATGGCGGGACGTCCGAGCTCGAACCTCGCCAGCGCGGCGAGGGCCTGGAGGCCCGCGTAGAGGCCCACGGTGGCGAGCGTCGTGAGGAACAGGAGCGAGAACGCGCCGTTCGCGAGCGCCCTCAGCCACGGCAGGTTGAAGACGAAGAAGCCGAGGTCGAGGCCGAAGATGGGATCCCTCCGGCCGAACGCCTGGGCGTGGCGGGCGAGCAGGAGGGTGTTCCACTCGTTCGAGAACCCCAGCGCGAAGAAGAGGGCGGCGACGGGCGCGACGACGCGGACGATGCCGCCGCCCCGCGTCTGGATAAAGGCCAGGGAGTTGCTCAGGAGCCGCTCGGCGACGTTCTCGGGCGTCTTCAGAAAGACGAGGGTGATGCCGAGGGCGCGTTGGAGCGAAGCCCAGAGCAGGAGCCAGACCGCGAGGAACGAGAAGGCGAAGAGGGTGCCGCGCGTCCGGTAGGCGGTGGAGTAGACCTCGGGCTGGCGGGCGTCGTGGACGAACCAGAGGTAGCTCGTGTACGGCCCCACGGCGCTGGACACGAGCACGAGCGCGAGGATCAGGAGCAGGACCGTTCGGCCGAACCGGAGCGCGCGCCGCACCTGGGCGGGATCGAGCTCCGGAGGGCGGAATCCGCCAAGGTTGTCCATCTCCCTTCGTGGTACCCCAACGTGGCGATGGTCTCCCGACCATCGAGGCTATCAGACCCCTTGCGGCGGACCAGGCGTTCCAATGTTGGGGATCACGTCGCGCGACAGCGTCGCGATCACGCGATCCGCGTACTCGCGCCCGCCGCCGGGGGCGAAGGGCAGATCGACATCGGAGAAGGTCTCGACGCCCCAGTCCCGCGAGAGGTCGGCAGGAAGGCGGTCGGGGTACTCGAGACGACAGAGCTCGAGGACGGCGGCGGTCCACATCCGCGGGACCGTGCCGACGTTGTAGCCCCCGCCGCCCACGGCGACGATCGGCAGGCCGAGGTCGCGCACGATCCGCACCGCCGCGACGTAGGCGTCGAGGGTGGACAGGACGTGGCCCAAGGGATCGAGATAGTGGGTGTCGCAGCCAAGCTGGAGGACGATCGCGCCCGGACGGAAGCGTTCGATGGCCGGAGGAATCGTTCGCTGAAAGAGATCGAGCCACACGTCGGCGGTGGTCTTCGCCTGCACGGGGACGTTGAGCGACGAGAACTCCGCCCCGGTCTCGTCCGTCCAGCCCGTGCCAGGAAAGAGGCTCCTTCCCTCCTCGTGGATCGAGCAGGTGAGGACGCTCGGGTCGTCGTAGAAGAGTCCCTGCACGCCGTCGCCGTGGTGGACGTCGATGTCGACGTAGGCGACCCGGTCGTGCCGCTCTCTCAGGATCGCGCAGGCGACGGCGGGATCGTCGAACACGCAGAACCCGCTCGCGCGGGAGTGGTGGGCGTGGTGGAGTCCGCCGCCGATGGCGAAGGCGAGCGGCTCACCGTCGCGAACGCTCTCCGCCGCGCGGGCGGTGGCGGTGTTGTAGGCGAGGCTCGTCGCGTACATCCCGGGAAAGGGCGGGGTGTCGCCGTAGAGGCCGTACTCCGCGCAAAGATCGAGGCGCTCCTCGCGGTCGAGTTCCCCTTCGTCGACAAGGCGGATGGCATCGACATAGTCGGGCGCATGGACGCGCAGGGCGTCCTCGACGCGGCCCTCGCCAGGATCGAGCACGGGCGGGCCGCCCAGGCGTTCCAGAAGCGCGAGGGTGCGGCGTAGCCGCTCGGGCTTGAGGGGGTGCTTCTCGCCGAAGCTGTAGTCCGTGGTGCGGGGAGAAACGAAGAAGGGGGGCATCGAGGATTGTTACCCCTTCTCCTCGCTTCGGTGAGGAAGGGCCTCGTGGGCCTATAATCCGGACGTGGCGACGCTGGAGCGCAAGGCGATCGAGGCGGAGGTGGAGGGCTGGTCCCAGGCGGACGTGCTGGATCTCGTGGGACGGCTGGTCGAGATCGCGAAGGGGAAGGACCACGGGCACAAGGTGGGGGACCTCGGCCCCTACCGTGGCATCCTGAAGACGGACATCGACCCGATGGAGTACCAGCGCCAAGTTCGAGCGGAGTGGGACTGAGCATCGTCCTCGACACGAACGTCTCGATCTACCACCTCAAGGATCTGCTGGGCCCGCCGTTTGGGATAGGGATCTTCGCCGTCTCGATCATCACGCAGATCGAGCTGCTCTCGCTTCCGGGGCTGACGCCGACGGACGAGGCGGCCATCCGACGCATGCTGGCGCAGGACGTGGAGGTCATCCCGCTGACCGAGCCGATCGTGCCGCGGACGATCGCGCTGCGGCGGGCGCATAGGCTCAAGCTGCCGGACGCGGTGATCGCGGCGACCGCCCTCGAACTTGGATACGAACTGATGACGAACGACGCGGCGTTGGCGACCGGTGACGCTGAAAACGACCTGAGCGGACTTTCCCTTCCTTGCCCCTTCCTCTCCCCGGAGTGAAAGGAAACGGGTTTTGAGGGCCGTCGGCGATCGGGGACGGGTGGAGTCACTTCCCCGCGGCGCGGCCGAAGAGGCGGACGATGGAGATGACGTCGGGCAGGTTGCCGAGCTTCGTGGTCATCTGCTGGAAGTGCTCCACGTCGCGCACGTCGATCGTGATCTCCGTCTGCGCGGTGTTGTTCGGGAGGGTGCGGGTCTTGATCGACGAGAGGTTCGTCTTGGACTCGCCGAGGACGGTGGTCACGTCCATCATCAGGCCGATGCGGTCGACCGACACGAGACGGATCGTGACGGCGTAGACGCCACCGTCCGAGGGCCAGTCGTAGGCGAGAAGCCGATCCGGCTCCGAGCCAAGGTACGCCTGGGCGTTGGGGCACACGCGGCGGTGGAGGACGATGCCCCGGCCCCGGGTGACGTAGCCCACGATGTCGTCGCCGGGAATCGGGGCGCAGCACTTGCCGCGGGCCACGAGCACGCCCGCCATGCCTTCGGTGGTCAGCTGGGTCTTCCCCTCGCGTGTTCGGGTGAGTCGGATCTGGTCGGCGTTCGGAGCCTCCTGGACCGTGCCGCGGAGCTTCGCGACGACGCTCGCGGCGGAGATCAGCCCGGTGCCGAGCTTGGAGAGGACGTCCGCCGAGGAGTGCGCCGTGTCGATCGTCTCGGCGACCTTGAGGAGCGACGCCTCGCCCATGTAGACCTTGGGATCCAGCCCCAGAGAGCGGAGCTCCCGCTCTAGAAGGGCGCGCCCGCGGATGGCGTCGTCGTCCTTGGAGAGCTTTCGGAAGTGGGTCCGGAGCTTCGCCTTCGTGTGGGCCGACTTGACGAACTCCAGCCAGTCGAGGCTCGGCTGGGCGTTGCCGCGGGTGATCAGCTCGCAGACGTCGCCGTTCTTGAGCTCGGTGCTGAGAGGCACGATCGAGCCGTTGATCTTCGCGCCGACGAGGGTCATGCCGAGCTGCGAGTGGACGCGGAAGGCGAAGTCCACGGGGGTCGCGCCCGCGGGCATGTCGATCACGTCCCCCTTGGGCGTGAACACGAACACCTGCTCGCTGAAGAGGTCGGTGCCCAGGTTGCGCAGGTACTCGCTGGACGAGGCGTTCTCGTTCGACCACTCGACGAGCTGTTGGCGCAGGTTGCCCAGGTGCTTGCTCTCGTCCACCTTGGCCTTGCCCTCCTTGTAGGTCCAGTGCGCGGCCACGCCGTACTCCGCCGTCTCGTGCATCGCGCGGGTGCGGATCTGGATCTCCAACGGCTGCCCACCGGGGCCGAGCACCTTCGTGTGGAGGCTCTGGTAGCCGTTGGGCTTGGGCTTGGCGATGTAGTCGTAGAACAGCGACGCGATGGGCACGAAGGTCTCGTGGACCGTGCCCAGGGCGACGTAGCATTCGGGAACGGTCTCTACAAGGATGCGGAGGGCGAGGAGGTCGTTGATCTCCTCGAACCTGTGCTCACCGCGCTCCAGCTTCTTCCAGATGGAGTAGAGATGCTTCGGTCGGCCGCGGATGTCGAGGATCGGGATGTTCCGGTCCTTGAAATGGTCCTTGATGCGGACGATGGCCTCGTTGATCTCGCTTTCCCGCAAGGCGCGCGTCTTCGAGACCATCTCGCTGATCCGGGCGAACTCCTTGGGGTGGAGCGCCTTGAACGAGAGGTCCTCAAGCTGCCACTTGATCTGCCATATTCCGAGGCGAGCGGCGAGCGGGGCGTAGACGTCGAGCGTCTCGTTCGCGATGCGCTCCTTGCGCGCCTGCGAGACCGCGTCGATGGTCTGCATGTTGTGCAGGCGGTCGGCCAGCTTGATGACCATGACGCGGAAGTCCTTCGCCATCGCGAGGAGCATCTTGCGAAGGGTCTCGGCGGTCTTGGTGGTCTCGGCCTGGACGCGCTGGCGGTCGGTGAGGTCGCCTGCGGGCTTGAAGTCGAGCTTGGTGACGCCCTCGACGAGGTGGAGCACTTCCGCACCGAACGTCTCAAGGATGTCGGCGGCGGTAAGGCTCTTGCAATCCTCCAGGACGTCGTGCAGGAGGGCGGCGACGAGCGAGTCGTCGTCCAAACGCAGATCGACGAGGGTGCGGGCGACGGCGAGCGGATGGACGATGTACGGGAGGCCCGAGTCGCGGGTCTGGCCCTCGTGGGCCTGCTCCGCGAGGAAGTAGGCGTAGCGGATCTTCCGCACGTTGGCGTCGGGACGCATCTCCCGGACGGCGTCGAGCATGTCCTGAAGGTCGTGCGGCTCCTCCCACTCGTGCGGGATCTCGAAAGAAACGGAGGCGAGGGGTCCGATAAGGTTAATAAGACGTTTATTCTAACCCGAACGCAACGGGCGTCGGGGCGTAATAATGGGCATCGTGATCCGACGCCTTCTCGTTCCTTCCCTTCTGGCCCTCGCCGCGGTCTCGGCGCGCGCGCAGCTCGGCGGACTCCCCATGCAGAACGTGGAGTACAACCCCCTGCTGCTCATCAACCCGCAGGTCCAGCGCGAGCTGCGGCTCTCGCCCGCGGCGTCGGCGAGCGTCCAGAAGGCCTTCATGGAGGAGGCGTTCAAGATCATGCCCATTCTCACCGGAGGGGGCGGCAAGACCGCCGGCACCACGGAGCGGACGCGGCGCATGTTCGCGGGCGTGCAGCACATGCAGACGCGGCTGGCCTCGATGCTGACCCCGCCGCAGCGGATCCGGCTCCGCCAGCTCACGCTCCAGTCCATCGGAGCCTCGGCGGCGCTGCAGCCCAAGGTGGCGACGCAGCTCGGACTGTCCGCCGGTCAGCGCAACCGGCTGGGCGAGGCCGTCTCCGCCGCGAACGACGCCGTCGCCTCGAAGATGCAGCGGGGGATGTCGGGACGCGACCTCCAGAACCGGATGCCGGAGATGACCCGCCTCCAGGCCCAGGCGAAGGCGCAGGGCAACCAGGCGCTGCTGACGATCCTGACGCCCGCCCAGCGCTCGAAGTGGAAGGCGATGCTCGGCAAGCCGTTCAACCTGAACGGCTTCCTGGGCGTCGGCGCACTGGGACTGGGAGGGTAGGAGAAAATAAGAGTAAAGGGCAGTCACCGGCTGACGGACCACGAGGGCGAACCGACGATCACCAGCTCGATCCGTCCGTCTTCGAGATCCGCGCCGAATGCCGACACGCCGACCGAGAGAGAGCCATCCGACTTCGGCCTTCGAGGGCGACGTGGGCTACTCTGGACCGAACGCTCCTCGGAGTCCACGACGAGGTCGACCGAGCGACCCAGGCGATCCGTGCCCATGAACGTGAAGGTCGGGACGCTCCGACGGTAGCCCATAACGCGAGTTTAGCGGAAAATAGCCGTATGCGCATCACCGACGACCTCACGAGCCGACGGGCGATCTTCGCGAAGGGATGGCTATTCCTGGTACTTGGTCTACTCTCCGGCGGGTGCCTGCTGGCCGAGCATCCTGACTTCGCGACGGCGGCGCTGCTCACGATCACCGCCTGGGCGTTCTGCCGTTGGTACTACTTCGCGTTCTACGTCGTCGAAAAGTACGTTGACCCGACTTTCCGCTTCGACGGCTTAGGCTCGTTCGTGCGTTACCTCGTGAAGAGTCGAAGATAGCGGCAGAAGCCCGGAGTCGAGGACGCCTCCGCTACCCCAGGACGCCCGCGCGCTCCAGATAGGCGTTGCGGAACTTGCCCTCGGGGTCGTACGCCCGCGCGAGACCGCGGAACTCTTCCAGGCGCGGGTACAGCCCGTCGACCCGCCCCGCGAACAGCTTTCCCCAGTGCGGACGCGCGCCGAACGGGGCCAGCCGTGCCTCGATCTCCGGCAGGAGCGCCTCGACCTGTGGCTGGAGACGGCGCCACGTGAAGTGGACGCACACGCTGTCCCGCTCGTAGAACGGCGACAGCCACAGCGAGTCCGCCGCCACCGTCCGAATCTCGGAGACGAACAGCAGGGGCGAGATCCGGTCGCGCATCCCCTCCAAGGCGCTGAGCGCGGCGAAGGCGTGCTCGCGCGGCAAGACGTACTCCGACTGGAGCTCTTCCCCGCCGCTGGGCGTGAACTCCATCCGGAAGTGCGGCAGACGGTCGGGCGCCGGGCCGGGAACGCCCATCTGCGCCGTGCAGTTCACCCTGGGCATGTCGGGAAGCGGATGGCGCGGACCGTCCGCCGCCCTCGCGCCGAAGTACTCCGGCGCGTTCGCACCCTCCGTGCGCTTCACCCACACCTGGTCGATGAGGTCGGTGGACCAGTTCGTGAAGAGGCTGACGCTGTACGCGCCCGAGAGCACCGCGTCGAACTCGCGCTCGAGCGTCTTCCAGGGCAGGCCTTCGTAGACCGTCTGCGCCACCTCGAACATGGGCACGGTCTCCAGCCGCAGCGAGGCGACGACCCCGAGCGCTCCCAGTCCGACCACCGCGCCCTCGAAACCCTCCGCGCCAAGGCCAAGCGTCACGATCCGACCGTCCGCCCGGACGATCGCGACCTCCTGAACGGCCGACGCGAGGCCTCGGTTCGCGACGCCCGAGCCGTGGGTCCCCGTCGCAACCGATCCCCCGACCGAGATGTGCGGAAGCGACGCGAAGTTGGCGAGCGTCCGGCCCCTCGCCGCCAGCCAGCGCGCGAGCTTCCCGTACGCGATGCCGGGCGCGACCCACACGCGGCGACCGTCGAACGCGAGAACGCGGTTCATCCGATCGAGGGCGATGAGGTCGGTCGTCGTGTCCGCGATGTCGTTGAACGAGTGTCGCGTCCCGATCGCCTTCGCCTTCGTCGCGGCTCGAACCGCTTCCTGAAGCTGCTCGACGGTTCGCGGAGCATGGCACCGCGCCGCCCTGAACACGTAGTTGCCTGCCCAGTTCTTCATGCGATTTCCAACGCCGCCACGGACACGCTCGCCTCTTCCGCCGCGCTCAGCTGCGCCGCCCGCAGCCGTTCCATCAGCTCGACGGGCACGCCCGTCGCCAACATGAACCCGATGTCCTGGGGAATCTGCCCCCTTCGCCGCTCCTCCGCAAAGTAGGCGTCCATGCCGGGATCGGTGAAGACGACGTACCTCCGGCTCGTGCTCGCCATCAGCAGGAAGTAGAGATCCGCACGGACCTTCATCTTGCCGCCGTTGCGCGGGCCGCTCGTGCAGACCGTCGCCACCGTGCTCTTGTCCGCGTTCACCGAGGCGAACGAGTGCTCGCCGCCGCTCACGAGCCGCACCTTCGCCCGGAAGAACGGCTCCCCGAGCCGGTGCGGCAGCCACTCCCGGTTGATCCAGTCCGCGACCGCGATCTGCGGGCTGCTATCGGCCATCGGACTCTAGTCTACATCGCGCCCGGCGGGCTCGGCCATGCCCATGAGGCGCATCCCGAAGTGGATCCACCCTTCGCAGAGCTTGCGCCGCTCCTCGTGGTCCCGGAAGCCCCGGTGCCACACCGCGAGCCGCGAGCACTCCTCCAGGCCGTCGATCCAGACGTCCACCTGCGACGCATGGCCCAGGTCCGGGTCGCCCCGCCACGTGAAGCCCAGATGGCGGGGCGCCTCGACCGCCGTGTACTCGCCCCGGATCGTCCACTCCGGCTTGGGCCACAGCATCGCGTACGCCCCGCCCGCCCGCAGGTCCACCTCCGCCCGCTCGGGCCACCACTGGGTCAGCTTGTCCGGCTCGGTGAGCCACGCGAAAAGATCCTCGGGCGTGAGGCCATTGAACTCGCCCACCAGCACGGCGACGTCAGGAGGCGAAGGAACCTCGGTCATCGCGTCCATTCTAGCCCGTTCGCTCGTCTTAAGGGTCTGTGCCGCACCACGTTCGCGAACTGACCGAAAAACGGGAGAGGGAGGGCCTCTCGCCCTTCGCCGCCCGCGCCGCCGACTCGGCGGGCCGCGCGCTCGAGGAGTCGCCCGACCCCGTGCGCACCGCCTACCAGCGCGACCGCGACCGCATCCTCCATTCCAAGTCGTTCCGCCGCCTGAAGCACAAGACCCAGGTCTTCATCGACCCGTTCGGCGACCACTACCGCACGCGCCTCACCCACACCCTAGAGGTCGCGCAGGTCGCCCGCACCATCGGCCGGGCGCTCCGCCTGAACGAGGACCTCGTCGAGGCGATCGCCCTCGGCCACGACGTCGGCCATTCCCCCTTCGGCCATGCGGGGGAAAGGGCGTTGGACGAGGCCGTCCTTGCCCACGGCGGCGAGGGCTTCCGCCACTACGAGCAGTCCCTCCGAATCGTCGACGTGCTGGAAAGGCTCAATCTCTCGCAGGAGACCCGCCTCGGCATCGACGGCCACAGCAAGGGCCGAGGGGACCTCAGCGACGCCGACGGCACCCCCACCTCCACCCTGGAGGCCGCCGTCGTCCGCATCAGCGACCGCATCGCCTACCTCAACAGCGACCTCGACGACGCCCTCCGGAGCGGCATCATCGACCGTGTCCCGTCGCAGTTCGCCCCGATGGGCGGCGACCACGGCGCGCGCGTCGGCATGATGGTCGTGGACGTCATCGAGAACTCGTTCGAGCAACCGTTCATCCGCATGTCCCCCTCCCTTCTGGCCTGCACGAACGAGCTGAAAGAGTGGATGTTCGAGAACGTCTACCTCCGCTACCCCGTCCTCTTCCCCGACGTCGTCAAGGCTGAAGGGATGGTCCGCGACCTCTTCGGCCACTTCGCGACCTCTGGGAACCTGCCCGACGGCTACGAAGGGTTCCAGGGCGCGATCGACTACGTCGCGGGCATGACCGACCGCTTCGCCATCGAGACCTTCACCCGCCTCCGCGTCCCCAGCATCTGGCGAAACCCCTTCTGACCTTTTTGGACTGCGGGGCTCCGCCCCGTTTTTCACCGCGACGGAGTCGCTCCGAACTCCGCGACTCTTACCGAGGCCAGGCTTCCCCCAAGCCATAGGCCACTTTCCCCTCGGTGCTCTCCGTGTCCTCCTGTGGCAGATCCCAATCCGAACCCTACTTGTCCGTCCGATACTGCGCGATCAGATCCAAGGCCAGCTCGCGCCCGTGCCACCCCTCGATCTCGACCGACTTCTCCTCAAGCGTCTTGTACACCTCGAAGAAGTGCTGGAGCTCCTTCAGCGTGTGGTTGTTCAGCTCCTCCAAAGTCCGGCGGTAGCCGTAGCGAGGGTCCTTCAGCGCCACGCACAGGATCTTCTCGTCCGGCCCCTTCTCGTCGCTCATCTTCAGCACCCCGATGGGCGACACCTCCACCACGCAGCCGGGAAAGAGCGGGTGCGAGGTGAGGACCAGCACGTCGAGCGGGTCGCCGTCCAGGTAGTGCGTCTGCGGGATGTAGCCGTAGTCGAACGGGTAGAAGAGCGGCGAGTACAGCACCCGGTCGAGCACGATCGTCCCCGTCTCCGGGTCCACCTCGTACTTGTTCGTGCTCCCGCGCGGGATCTCGATGACCGCGTTGAAGGTCTCGGGCGCATCGGGACCGATCTTGACGTCGAGCAGGGACATGGGAAAAAGGTACCCGTGCCGCCGCAAGAGCCTCCGACAAAACTCCGGTTTAGAGTGCGGGCGCTTGCGACCGCTTTCCCGAGCGAGCCCGCGAGCGTCAGGCTCCGCCCAAGGCCGAGGCTGACAGAGGATTTTGTCAGACGCTCTTTCGAGATCGTTTCACAACCACTCTTCGTGCCCCCCTTTGCGTCTTCGCGCCTTTGCGAGAAACCGAATCGGACGAGCTACGCTGCGGATCGAACTCGAGCTCAAAGATCCTCCCTCGTGATCCCACTTTGAGCATTTCGTGAACTCCGCGAGACACTTCCGGCAATTCCGCGCCTCAGCGCCTGAAGCCCAAAGTGGAGGTCGCAACCGAAAGCGTCAAGACGCTCCAAAAGCCTTCCCGCCGAACTTTCGCCGGATCGCGACGTTTGAACCGGAGTTAGCCGATAATAGGCGAAGGCGACCACGATGGACAACTCGATCTCCCGACGAAGCATGATGAAGGCGGGCGGCATGATCGCCGTGGGTCTGGTCGCCCCCCGCTGGCTCTCGACCATCGCCCAGGCCGACGTCATCCGGCAGGCGGCCGGCGGCAAGGCCTCCTCCGACACCGTCCTCGTCGTGTGCCAGCTCTCCGGCGGCAACGACGGCCTGAACACCGTCGTCCCCTATGCCCAGCGGGCCTACTATGACCTCCGCCCGACCATCGGCCTCCGGGAGGCCGACGTCCTCAAGCTCGACGAGGAGGTCGGCCTCCACCCCTCGCTCGCGGGCCTGTATGGGCTCTACAAGGAGGGCAAGGTCGCCGTCATCGGCAACGTCGGCTACCCCAAGCCCAATCGCTCGCACTTCCGCAGCATGGAGATCTGGCAGACCGCCGCGCCGGAAAAGATGATCTCCACCGGATGGCTCGGCCGTCAGCTCGACCTCGACATGGGACGCCACCCGCTCAACCCCGTCATGGCCCTCGGCCTGTCGACCGAGCGGCCCCTCGCCCTCGCCGCCGAGCACGCCAGCGTCCCTTGCTTCGCCTCCCTCGCCGATGTCCAAGGCCTGATCGGCGATCCCGACTCCGAGCGGATGCTCCGCGAGATCCAGGGTGCGGACGGCATGATGGGATCGACCACCGCCGCCGTCCAGCAGGCCTCCAAGTCCGCGCTCGACGCGATGTCGATCCTCTCGAAGCAGGTCAAAGGCTACGAGCCGAAGCAGACCTACGGGAACGACGCCTTCGGCAACGGCTTCAAGCAGATCGCGCAGCTCATCGCCACCTCCCCCGCCACCCGCGTCGTCTACTTCTCCGCCGGCGGCTTCGACACCCACGCTCGCCAGCCCGACCAGCAGGCCCGTCTCCTCAAGGGCTACGGCGACGCCGTCCTCGCCTTCCAGCGCGAGATGGAGGCGATCGGCAAGGACAGGAAGGTCGTGCTCCTCACCTTCTCCGAGTTCGGGCGCCGCGCCCACGAGAACGCGAGCCTCGGCACCGACCACGGCGCCGCCGCCCCCATGTTCCTCGTCGGCTCGCGCGTCAAGGGCGGCCTCCACGGCGCGCGTCCCGACCTGACCGGCCTCGTGGACGGCGACGTGGCACACAAGATCGACTTCCGCGAGGTCTACTCCGCCACCCTCGACACCTGGATGGGCGGCGACAGCGAGGTCGTCCTCGGCCAGCGGTTCACGCCCCTCGGGGTTTTTAGCTAGTTCGTTGTTGGTTGTAGGATCAAAGACCAACAACCAACAACTCCCTCTCCAACAACGCTCTCCAAGTGCCCGGGACGGGATTCGAACCCGTACGGCCAAAGGCCAAGGGTTTTTAAGACCCCTGTGTCTACCGTTCCACCACCCGGGCGGGCACCTCGCGCAGTCTACCGCTTGAAATCGAAGGCCCGAATGGGCCATACTCGACATTGCTGTCCCCCGTTTCGTGGCTCCGACGGCTCCTGAGAAAACCATGGCGAAGAAGAGCGAAGCCCGTGAGATCATCCGAGTGGTGTGCACCGAGGACGGCAAGAACTACTACACCACCACCAAGAACAAGCGGAACACCGAGGGCCGCCTTGAGCTGATGAAGTACAACCCGCGCCTGCGCAAGCACACGCTACACCGGGAGAAGAAGTAAGACATGCCGAATCCGAAACGCCGCCACAGCCACCAGCGCACGGCCCTGCGCCGCACGAACTACACCGCCACCCTGCCGGAGATCACCCTCACTCGCCAGGTCGGCTCCGTGCCCACCCGCCTGAATCACTGCGCCAGCGCCGAAGGCTACTACAATGGCCGCCGCCTTCCGGGCTTTAAGGACAAGGAATAGAGTGGCGCGGGCGCCTCGCCCGCAGCCTTCCCGCTAACGACCCCTGGAACGTTTCGTTCTAGGGGTCTATTTCTGTCAACCCACGTCACAATAGGGACTCGCCTTAGAGGGTGTAGCGTAATTTGTCCCAGAGTGGCCTCGTCGCGGGGGCATTGCCCGTGTCACCCCTTCCTTTCGCCCCGGCGAGAGGAAGGGGCCGGGGGATGGAGAGTCCGAAGAGAGCCAATCGCCATTTACTTCTCAAGCTCTTAGGCCTTCCTGTGGCGAGCGTTGTTGGCTCTTAGTATTTGGTTTTCGACGGACCTCCAACAACGAACAACCCCTCTAACCAACAACCTCCCATGATCGTCGAGCTCACCGTCGAGAACCTGGCCATCATCGACCGCGCCCAAGTCACCCTCGGCCCGGGCTTCACCGTCCTCACCGGCGAGACCGGCGCGGGCAAGTCGCTCATGATCGACGCCATCGAGCTCGCCCTCGGCGAGCGCGCCGCCACCGAGCTCGTCCGCGCCGGCGCCTCCAAGGCGAGCGTCAACGTCGTCATCGACCTCTCCGACGCCCCCGCCGTCCGCGCCCAGTGCGACGACCTCGGCATCCCCATCGAGGACAACCTGCTCTACGTCCAGCGCGAGGTGATGGCCGAAGGCCGCTCGACCTGCCGAGTCGGCGGCAAGATGACGCCCGTCTCGGGCCTTCGCGCCCTCGGCAAGGCGCTCGTGGACCTGCACGGGCAGCACGACCACCAGGCCCTCCTCGACCCCCTCGGCCATGTCGCCTACCTCGACGCCTGGATCGGCGAACCCGCGACCGCCCTCCTCGCCGCCGTCGCGCAGCGCCACGCCGTGGCTGAGGGCGCGCGACGCGCCCTCGCCGACCTCCGGCGGGGCGTTCGCGACCGCGAGCAGCGCGTCGATCTGCTGAAGTACCAGATCGCCGAGATCGAGGCGGTCGCCCCCATTCCGAACGAGACCGCCGACCTCGAAGCCCTCCTCTCACGCCTGAAGAACGCCGAGCGGTTGGCCCAGACCGGCCTCGCCGCCCTGAGCGCGCTGGACGAGCAGGAGGGCTGTGCCGTCGATCTGCTGGGCGACGCGGTGAAGAGCCTGGAGGGGTTGCTACGCTACGACACCAGCGTCGAGGACATCCTGCGCCCCTTGCGCGAAGCTCTCTACGCGCTGGAGGACGGGGCGCACGGCCTCCGCGCCTATACCGACGGCCTGGAGGCCGATCCGGCAACCCTCGACGAGGTTCAGTCCCGCCTCGACGCCCTGAAG
>CAXTOO010000090.1:0-13850 GCA_964245875.1 uncultured Fimbriimonas sp.
TGGGTCGCGATCACCTGGCTCTTCCCCTACCCGAACATCCTGGGCATGTGGCCCCAGTTCCGCTCGCCGCTGGAGTGGGACGTGTTCGCGGTCTCGACCTACTTCACCGTCTCCCTGCTGTTCTGGTTCATGGGCCTCGTGCCCGACTTCGCGACCCTTCGCGACAAGGCCACGAACAAGTGGGCGCGCGTCGCCTTCGCCCTTCCCGCGCTGGGCTGGCGCGGAAGCAACCAGCACTGGCACCGCTACGAGCAGGCGTACCTGCTGATGGCGGGCCTCTCGACCCCGCTCGTGCTCTCCGTTCACACGATCGTGTCGTACGACTTCGCCGCGTCGATCGTGCCGGGCTGGAACGTCACCGTGTTCCCGCCGTATTTCGTCGCGGGCGCGGTGTTCGCGGGCTTCGCGATGGTCATGACCTTCGCCATCCCCGTGCGGGCGGCCTACAAGCTCAAGCACCTCATCACCGACCGCCACATCGACTGGATGTGCAAGGTGACCCTCGCCACGGGCCTGATCGTCTTCTACGGCTACGTCCTGGAGATCTTCTTCGCGTTCTACTCGGGAGGCGCGGCGGACATCGAGAACACCGTGTACCGCCGCTTCAACGGTCCCTACGCCTGGGCCTACTGGGCGCTGATCTTCTGCAACGGCATCTCGCCGAACATCTTCTGGTTCCCCAAGATGCGGCGCACGATGTGGGTCGTGTTCCTGGAGTGCCAGCTCGTCTCCGTCGGCATGTGGCTCGAGCGGTTCGTCATCATCCCGATGTCGCTCACCGCGAACTACCTGCCGTCGAGCAACAAGATGTACTACCCGACGATTTGGGACTTCGCCATGTTCGGCGGCACCATCGGGTTCTTCCTCCTGCTCATGGCCCTGTTCCTGCGGTTCCTGCCGGTCATCAACATCTTCGAGGTGAAGGACCTCTGGTTCAAGATCCTCAAGACCGGACAGGCCGACCCCGATCCGGACGTCCAGCCCGCGGCGGTCGCCGCGCGGGGAGGAGGCCAGTGAGCTACGGCTACGGCCAGGACCCGCAGGGGATCTACGGCATGAGCGCGGAGTTCGACACCCCGGAGAAGCTCATGGACGCGGCGGAGAACGCGCGGCTCGCGGGCTACCGCAAGATGGACGCCTATTCGCCCTTCCCCATCCACGGGCTGAGCGAGGCGATCGGCTTCAAGAGCGTCGCCGTGCCCTACCTCGTGTTCATCGGCGGCATCGTCGGAACCTTCAGCGGCTACACGCTGGAGTGGTACACGATGACGATCGACTACCCGCTCAACGTGGGCGGCAGGCCCTTCAACTCGCTTCCGGCCTTCATCCCCGTGGCCTACGAGGCGACTATCCTCTTCGCCGCCCTCAGCGCCTTCTTCGGCATGTGGGCCCTCAACGGCCTCCCCAAGCCGTACCACTCGATCTTCAACGCGCCGGGCTTCGAGCGTGCGTCCCAGGACCGGTTCTTCCTCGCCATCGAGGCGCGGGACCACCGGTACGACGCCCAGGCCACGCGAGACTTCCTGATGCAGCAGAACCCGCTCAACGTCGCCGAGGTGAGGGCTTGAGGCCGCGCCTCGCGCTTCTCGCCTTCGCGGGCCTCGGGCTCGCGGGCTGCCACACCGACATGTGGCGCCAGCCCAAGGCCAACCCGCTCACCTACAGCGCCGGCGTGTTCACCGACGGCGCGGAGTCGCGGCCCCTCGTGCCCGGCACCATCCCGCAGGGCCATCTGCGGGAGGACGGCGTCTTCTTCACCGGCATCGGCGCGGACGGCAAGTGGGTCTCCAAGATTCCCCTGCCCGTCACGATCGGCCTCATCCGCCGCGGCCAGGACCGGTACCGTGCCTACTGCACCCCGTGCCACGGCCAGCTCGGCAACGGCGAGGGCATGATCGCCCACCGCGGCTTCATGCTCCGAAGGCCTGTCGGCAATTACCACACCGACCGCCTGCGCAACATGCCCGTGGGCCACTTCTACGACGTCATCACCAACGGCTATGGCGCGATGTACTCCTACGCCTCGCGCGTGGAGCCCCAGGACCGCTGGGCCATCGTCGCCTACATCCGCGCGCTCCAGCTGAGCCAGAACGCCGCCCCCGGCGACGTCGACCCCGCCGCCGCGGCCGCCCAGCAGGCCCGGGCCGACGCCCCCAAGACCGCCGAGGGCGAACACGAATGAGCGAAACCTACAAGACCGACCACGAAGCCGAGGGCCTGGATCTCGGCGTCGGAGCGCGCGCGATGCCCCTCGCCAAGGCGGGCCCGCTGGCCCTCCTGATCGGCGGCGTCAGCGCGCTCGTCGCCCTGTTCATGATGGTCGCCACCCCCGCCCGCGAGGGCATGATGGGCGGCTACCTCTACGGGTGGTACTTCACCATGACGATCGTGCTCGGGATGCAGGCCCTCAGCATCCTCCACCACACCGTCCGCGGCTCGTGGGCGCTCCCGTGGATGAAGCTCCTCCACGCGGGATCCAGCCCCACCGCCCTCGGCGTCATGTTCCTCCTGTTCCTGCCCGTCATGGCCATGCCGGGTGCGGTCTACGAGTGGGTCGACCACCCGGTCGTTCACAAGCTCTGGTGGCTGAACAAGACCGGGTGGGAAGTCCGCACCGTGGTCTACTTCGCGATCTTCATCCTCCTCTCCGCCCTCCTCCAGGGCTCCGTCCGGCGGCAGGAGGACGGCGCGCCCGACGGGCTCAAGATCGAGATGGGCCGCTCCTCCTGGGGCGCGGTGTCGATCGTCGTGTTCATCCTCACGATCACCTTCTCCGCCACCGACTGGGCCATGTCGCTCCAGCCCCACTGGTATTCGACGATGTTCCCGCTCTGGCAGCTCATCGCCGCCTGCCTCGGCGCGAGCGGATTCACCGTCGCCGTGCTCTGCCTCAACGCCCGCAAGGCCCCCTACAACACCGTGATCGGCCCGAGCGTCACCAAGGACTGGGGCAACATCATGTTCATGTTCACGATGCTGTGGGCCTACACCGCGGTGTCGCAGTTCCTCATCATCTGGAACGGCAACCTCCCCGAAACCGCCAGCTACTTCGTGCGGCGAGGCGCCATGGGCTGGAACGCCGTCGGCATGATGGTCATCCTCGGCCAGTGGCTCCTGCCCTGGATGTCGCTCCTCTCGCCCCGCATCAAGCGCTACCCGCACCTCCTGCGCGGCGTCGCGGGCTGGATCCTCATCGTCCATGCGGTGGACGTCTACTACGCCATCGTCCCCGCCCTTCCGAACAACGGCTGGGAAAAGGGCCACGGGCTGTTCCCTGGCCAGCACATCGGCTACGAGCTGCTCGGACTCGCCGCTTGCTTCGGCGTCTGGCTCTTCGTCTTCTCGCAGGGCGTGAAGGCCACCAAGAGCCTGCTCCCGACCTACGACACCCGCCTTCAGGAGGCCCTCGCCCATGCACACTGACGAACCCAGAGAAGTCGAAGGGGTTGAGCTCGGCTACGACCCGCGCGACATCCAGGAGAAGGGGATCTACCGCGTGGTGGTCTACTTCTTCCTGTTCGCCCTCTTCTTCTTCGGCGTGGGGGCGATCGTCTACGTTCGACTCGGGGTGGGCCAGAACCAGCACTTCGACGCCCGCAAGCCCGAGATCGTCGGTCCCAAGGTGCAGGGCAACATCGCCGCCAAGGTCGACATCATGCGGATGCGCCAGGACGAGCGCGCCCAGCTGGAGAGCTACGGCAGGAACCCCGACGGCAAGCGGCGCATCCCCGTCGACCGCGCCATGAGGCTCCTCGCCCAGCGGGGACTCCCCGAGATCAAGGACGACAAGAAGGCCGTCAGCCCCGGCAACACCATCGAGCAGAACGCCGTCGGCCCCGCGGGCGCGAAGGGCGACGGCTCCGCGAGCGGGAACGTGCCCGGCGGCGTCGCCGGACCCGCGCCGACCTCGACGCCGACCACCCCCGCCGAGACGCCCCGCGTCCCCACCCCCGACCAGGGACCGGGCGCGCAGGGAGGCACGGCGGGCGGCGTCGCGCCGTAGAAGAGACGATCATGGCCCTTTTAGTGCGACGACTCGGGAGTTTGGGAGCGGCGATCCTCGCCGTCGCCCTGCCCGCCGCCGCGCCCGCCCAAGCCGGTGAGATCGGTCTCGACGTCTCCCGCGACCTCGGCATCGACCAGAAGCTCGGCGCCGCCGTGCCAAGAGACGTGACCCTCGTCGACGAGACCAGCGCGACCCGCACCTTCGGCAGCGTCCTCAAGGGACGGCCCGTGCTCGTGCTCCCGTTCCCCCTCCGCCGCCTCGCCGGCTGCGGCATCGCCATCGACGGACTGGAGAAGACCCTCTTCCGCGCCGCCCACCCCAACGAGCGCAAGCTCGTCTCCAAGAAAGGCCCCGACCGCCTCCGCGTGGGCAAGGACCTCGACCTCGTCTTCCTCTCCATCGATCCTCACGACAAGCCCCTCGACGCCTCCGCCACCAAGAGCGAGTTCGAGAAGCAGGTCGGCTACGACGCCGAGCCCGTCACCTGCCTCCTCGGCGACGCGAAGAGCGTTCGCCGCCTCACCGATGCCTTGGGCTTCCGCTATGTCGTCAACGAGGCGACCGGCGCGCTCTGGAACCCCACCGGCGCGGCGCTCCTCACGCCCGACGGCCGCATCTCGTCGTACACCGTCGGCAATGACTTCCAGACCGTCGAGATGGAGCGCAACCTGGAGATCGCGACCGCCGGGAAGATCGGCACCAAGTCCGACGCCACGTCGCCCTTCGCCTGCGTCCAACTCGCCTCCAGCGTGATCGAGCGGCGCGGCAAGATCGAGACGGTCATCACCGGCTTCGCCCTCCTCACCCTCGCCATCGTCGCCTTCTGGATCGCCTCCATGCTCCGCGCCGAACGCCGCGCCGCTAACCGCGATCGTCAATCGTCAATCGTCAACCCGTAAATCCGCGATGCCCTTCAACTTCCCCGTCAACCCTCCCTCCGCGTCCACGTTCGCGGGGCCGTACGACGCGCTGTTCTACACGCTGCTCGCGTTCACGGTGTTCTTCACCCTGCTCATCGTCGCGGGCGTCCTGTACTTCGCGACGAAGTACCGGCAGGGCAGCCCGGCGGATCGCTCGCGTCCCGTCTACGAGGACCTCCGCTTGGAGCTCACCCTCCTCACCATCCCCACGGTGCTGGGTTTGATCTTCTTCTACTTCGGCGCGGCGCAGTACGTCCACATGAGGACCCCGCCCAAGAACTCGCAGGACGTGTTCGTCATCGGCAAGCAGTGGATGTGGCACGTCCAGCACACCAACGGCGTCCGCGAGAACAACGAGCTCCACGTCCCCGTCGGTCGGAACATGAGGCTCACCATGATCTCGCAGGACGTCATCCACGCCTTCTACATCCCCGCGTTCCGGACGCAGATGATGGTGGTCCCCGGACGCTACACCACCATGTGGTTCAACGCGACCAAGGCGGGCGAGTACCATCTGTTCTGCAACATGTATTGCGGCACCCAGCACTCGGAGATGGGCGGCAAGGTCGTGGCGATGGAGCCCCGCGACTACGAGGCGTGGCTCGCGAACGGCGGCGAGTCCGCCCCGCCCATGACCATGGCCCAGCGCGGCGAGAAGCTCTACAACGGACGCCTCGCCTGCTCGAACTGCCACGGCGCCGTCAGCAACCCCCGCGGCCCCTCGCTGGTCGCCCTCTTCGGCAAGAAGCGCGTGTTCAGCAACGCCACGCCCCAGGTCGCCGACGACGAGTACATCCGCGAGTCGATCCTCCGACCCTACAACAAGCTTGTCGTGGGCTACGGCCAGGAGATGCCCGCCTACGAGAGCGAGCTCGTCTCTGGCAAGCTCACCGAGGAGAACATTCTCGAGCTCATCGCGTACATCAAGAGCATGAGCGCGAACAGCCCCACGGGCGTCGCCGCCCCCGGAGGCGAGAACCTGGGCCTGCGCCCCCTCGCCGTAAAGAACGAGAGCCCCGGCCCCGCCGTCAACGCGATGGCGGCCGAGAGGCCCATCCCGACCGCCACCCCCACGGGGCACGGTCACGACCTGGGCGTGGGCGCGATCCCCGCCGAGGAGCACGGTCACTAGCATGAGCGCCACCATCGGCATCCCCACCCCGGTCGAGGAGCACCCGCACCTCGAGCGGCCGAACTACCTGAACTTCTCGCACACGCTGAAGTCCTGGCTCACCACCGGCGACCACAAGCGCATCGCGATCCTCTACCTGCTGTCCATCTCGTCGTTCTTCTTCCTGGGGGCGTCCTTCGCGGGCATGATCCGCCTGGAGCTGATGAGCCCCGCGGGCGTCATCCTGGAGAGCGAGACCTACAACAAGGTCTTCACCGCGCACGGCGTGGTGATGGTCTTTCTCTTCCTCGTCCCCGGCATCCCCGCGATCCTGGGCAACTTCGTGCTGCCCCTCGCCATCGGCGCGCGCGACCTCGCCTTTCCCCGCCTGAACCTCCTGAGCTGGTACCTCTACATGGCGGGCGGAGCCTTCATCCTGATGGGCTTCATCGGCGGCGGCGTCGACACCGGCTGGACCTTCTACACGCCCTACTCGTCGATGTACTCGAACAGCCAGGTTGGCCTCGTGGTCACCGGCGTGTTCATCGCGGGCTTCTCGTCCATCACGACCGGCATCAACTTCATCGTCACCGTGCACAAGATGCGCGCGCCGGGCATGACCTGGTTCCGCCTGCCGCTCTTCGTGTGGGCCATGTACGCCACCTCCGTGGTCATCGTCCTGGGCACCCCGGTCGTCGCGATCACCCTGCTCCTGATGCTCCTGGAGCGCGTGTTCCACCTGCCGTTCTTCAGCCCCGAGCTGGGCGGCGACCCCGTGCTGTTCCAGCACATGTTCTGGTTCTACAGCCACCCGGCCGTGTACATCATGGTCCTGCCGGCGTTCGGCGTCATCTCGGAGCTGATCTCCAACTTCTCGCGCAAGCGGATCTTCGGCTACCACTTCGTCGCCTTCTCCTCGCTCGCCATCGCCGGCCTGGGCTTCCTCGTGTGGGGCCACCACATGTTCGTCTCGAGCCAGTCGATGTACGAGGGGCTGGTCTTCTCGCTCCTGTCGTTCCTCGTGGCCGTCCCGAGCGCGATCAAGATCTTCAATTGGACCCTCACGCTCTACAAGGGCAACATCCGGCTCCAGTCGCCCATGCTCTACGCCCTGGGCTTCCTGGGCCTCTTCACCATCGGCGGCCTCACCGGCCTGTTCCTCGCCTCCGCGGGAACCGACGTCCACCTCACCGCGACCTACTTCGTCGTCGCCCACTTCCACTACGTCATGGTCGGCGGCTCCCTGCTCGCCTTCCTCGGCGGCCTCCACTACTGGTGGCCCAAGATGACCGGGCGGATGTTCAACGACGCGCCGGCGAAGCTCTCCGCCGTCCTCGTGTTCGTCGGTTTCAACGTCACGTTCTTCCCCCAGTTCATCGTGGGCTGGCTCGGAATGCCCCGCCGGTACCACTACTACTACTTCGCGCCGGAGTACCAGGTCTACAACATCATGTCGAGCATCGGCTCGACCGTCCTCGCCCTGGGGCTCTTCATGCCCCTGTTCTATCTCACGCACTCCCTCTTCAGAGGACCGAAGGCCGCCGCCAACCCGTGGGGCGCCCACGGCCTCGAGTGGGAGACCACCTCGCCCCCGCCGCCGACGAACTTCTACGAGACGCCGATCGTCACCGACGAGGTCTACGACTTCGATCCCGTCGCGGAGTACGAGCAGCAGCGCGCCACCTCGGAGATCACCCACCCGAGCCGCGGTGCCGAGATCCAGAACAAGGACGGCGACCACGCGCCGGCCTCCGCCCACCCCGAGTCCGACCGGGAGGGACGCTAGTTGGCCACCATCGCCCACCCCGGCGATGGAGGCCACGAGAGCGGCCACGATGCCGAAGGCCACGGCCACGACGACCACGGCGCCCTGCACCACCAGTACGAGGACCTCGCCCAGCAGAACGAGTCCTACATCGTCGGGATGTGGACCTTCCTCGTCACCGAGGTCATGTTCTTCGGCGCGTTCTTCCTCATGTACACCGTCTACCGGATGTACTACCAGCAGGACTTCTACCTCGCGCACGAGCACCTGAACATCCCGCTGGGAGCGACCAACACCTTTATCCTGCTCCTGAGCTCCTTTACGATGGTGATGGCGGTCCAGGGCGCGCAGCTGAAGAATCGCTGGCAGGTCATCGGCAACCTGGGCCTCACCCAGCTTGCCGCGATGGCGTTCCTCACCATCAAGTTCTTCGAGTACCGTGAGAAGTTCGAGGACAAGCTCGTCCCCGGCGTGAACTTCGTCCAGGACCCGTCCGTGCTCCACGGCGCGAACCTGAACCACGCGCAGATCTACTACGGCCTCTACTTCGGCATGACCGGCCTCCACGCGATTCACATCCTCGTCGGGATGCTCGTCATCGGCTCCCTCATGGCGATGTGGTGGAAGCGCGACCGCCTCGTCACCGAGGACTACATCCCGACCGAGCTCGTCGGCCTCTACTGGCACTTCGTCGACCTGGTGTGGATCTTCCTGTTCCCACTCATGTACCTGCTGCCCAAGCCCCACTAAGATGGCCAAGTCCCCCCTTCAAGCCGCCCACGCGAACGATCCCCACGGCCACGCCGAGCATCACATCGTGCCGACCGGCACGTACATCCTGACGCTCCTGGGTCTCACGGTCCTCATGCTCTTGACCGTCGGTGCTTACTACATCGACATCCCGGGCGTCGGGCCGATCAGCGGCACCATCATGAACCAGACCGTGGCCCTGATCATCGCGATCACGAAGGCCAGCCTCGTCGTGTTCATCTTCATGGGCGTCAGATGGGGCACCAAGCTCACGAAGCTCTGGGCCGCCACGGGCTTCGTCTGGTTCTTCCTTCTGGGCCTTATCCTCATCGACTACCCGATGCGCGCCTTCGAGTCCGTCGACGGCTGGGAAGGCGCCATGGGCAAGGCGGGCCACCCTCGCGACGGCTCCGCCCTGCCCCGCGTCGTGACCCCCTCGGGCCAGTCGCAGCAGGTGGACGACCCCAACGAGATCAACCTCCGACCGCGCCAATAGTGGCCTTTTTGGACTGCGGCGCTCTGCGCCGCTTTCCCTTCCGCGCGGAGGGCGAATCTACAAACCCTTGTAGCGTCAGGGCTTGCCGTGCCACGGATTTCTAAAACCGCCCGCCACGATGGTTGACGAAACCCTCCGTGAACGCTGTGTTCTATGAGATGATCGGAACCCAGGCCCGTACTCGCCGGATGGCTCGTGCCGACGGGCAACCTCACGATCCCCACAGTGGAAAACCCGTCAACCACGTCCTCGCAAACGCTAGGACCTCCGCCCCAGCCAAAAGTACCGAAACCGAGGACTATTTTTTCGCCGCGTCCGCCTCGCCGCTCAGCCGCAGCAGCTCCGACTCGATCCACGCCGTGACCTCTCCCGTCGTGGCATCCTTGTCGAACGTCCGCGGCTCGCCCCAGAATCCCTCGACCCGCCGCTTCGCGAAATGCGGCCTCAGTTCCCCGAAGGGCACCACCAGGTCGGTGTTCCGCAGCCCGAGGCAGACGCACGGCACTCCCGCCATTCGCACGATCAGCGCGACTCCCGGCTTGATCTCCTGCAAACGGCCGGTCTGCGTCAGTTGCCCTTCGGGAAACACGCACACCGCCTCGCCCAGCTTCGCCAGATCGGCCGCATGCCGCAGGGCCGCCCGATCCGGCTCGCCCCGCTTGATGGGGAACGCCCCCATGAGCCACATCGCCCACGCGGTGAGCCGCATCGTGAACAGCTCGCTCTTCGCCATGTAGTGGAACGCCCGCGGCGACATCGCGTGAACCGCGGGCGGGTCGCAGTCCGACCGATGATTCGCGAACACGAGCAGCCCGCCCGTGCGCGGCACCCGCTCCCGCCCATGGGCGCGGTAGCGACCGAGGAGGGTGAAGAACGTCCGGCACACCGCCCAGGCGAACGGCATGCCGAACCGGCGACGCCACGTCGCGAACGGCGCAGGCGGCGGCAGCTTGACGGCAGGCGTCTGGTCGCTCATCGGATCGACTCCTCCCCCTCTCCGAGTGGCTCGTCTTGGAGAGGGGGTTGGGGGGAGAGGATCTGCCGAACCGCCTCGGGGTACGTCCGGTGCTCCAAAGCCAGCACCCGCGCCGCGAGCGACTCCGGCGTGTCCCCGTCCAGCACCGGACATCGCGCCTGCAGCACCACCGCGCCCTCGTCGTACCGCTCGGTCACCCGGTGCACCGTGCAGCCGCTCTCCGCGTCCCCCGAGGCCAGCACCGCCTCGTGGACCCGCATCCCGTACATCCCCGGCCCGCCGTGCCGCGGCAGAAGGCTCGGATGCACGTTCAGCACCCGTCCTGGGAACGCCTCTAAGACCTCCATCGGCAAGAGGCGGGTGAACCCCGCGAGGCACACGACCGTCGCCCCCCCCAGCGCGGCCACGAGCCGATCTCCGTAACCCTCGCCCGGTTTCACCACGACCGCCTCGACATTGGCGTTCGCCGCCGCCTCCGTGCCCTCCCGGGGCGCGATCACCCGGCACGCCCGCGCCGGGATCGTCCCGTCCGCGCACGCCGCAAGCAGTGCCGCCATGTTCGACCCTCGTCCCTTCGCCCCCACCAGGATCGCCAAGCGTTCCATCGCTCTACTATGGCCCGTAACGTGGTAGAACTCCTTAGAGTCCCGCACCTTTGGGACCTATAGGTCGCTCGCCGACAGCGACGAACCGTCCTCGAACCGGATCGCCTCGACGCACGAGTGGCAGTCCGCGTCGACGATCGGTTCGATCGACCCAAGTTGGCCGGCGAAGAGCCTCTCGACCCGTACGGTATCGGGCGTGAGCAGGTCGAGTCCGACGATCGGTCCGTGAGGCATGGGGAAGCGCTCGGGCGCGAGCCTCTCCCGAAGGAAGGGTGCGTAGAGGCACAGGAAGAAAGGATAGGGCGGTTCTTCGGGATGAAGGTTGGTGCAGATCGGCTGAGGCCCTGCGGTCATCTCGGGCGGAAAGCCTCGGAGGGCGAGAAGCTTCGGGCTGGCTTCGACCTTTTCCCGCTCCTCGAAGGCCATGCCGGAGAGGAACGCCCGCCCCTCCTCAAGGGAGTCGGGAGCGAGGACGAGCGTCCCGATCCGTGCCTCCGCCACGGGTGTGTTGACGGAGATCGGATGGCGCTGGTAGAGCTCCAGGTTCGCCCCGCCCAGGGCGATGCCCGAAGTGGTCGCCGAGGGCCAGAACGGCCCCGGTGGCCACGCCTCCCCGAACCCAAGGCCGAGGAGGCGTCGATGCGTCGCCTGAAGGTCGGGAACCGTGGCGATCAGGTGGTCAAGAACCATGTTGTTGGTTAGGAGCTATTGGTCCAACGAACCGTAAACCAACAACGGCTTCAGCCCCTAGAACCGGTAGCCGAGGTACAAGCCGATGTTGTTGGCGCTGATGTTCTCCTTCTTGTCGCCCAGGGTGAGCGCGCCCTCGACGAAGATCCGCTGGCCGAGCTCCACGCCAAGGCCGCCGCGGCCGACGAACGACTGGGTCCAGCTGTCGCTCTTGAGGAAGCCGATGCCCGCGCCGATGAAGGCGTAGGTGCGGCGTCCGTCGGCGATCTGGCGCGTGTAGAAGCGCTGGTTCAGGGTGAAGGGGATGATGTATCCCTGGTCCGTCCGGTTCCCCTTGAAGAAGTCCAGGGCGAAGTAGGTCTCGCCGCTTCGCAGGAGCGAGTTGTCGAGCCGGTACTCCAAACCTAAGGCGCCGAGCAGCGAGCTCTGGTCGCGCAGGTCGTTGTCGAGCGGCAGGCCGATGCCGAGGCGAACGGAGATGTTCACTGGGATCAGGGCGTCCGGATCCTGGGTCTGGCCGAAGGCGTTGGACGCGGTGGCGACGCCGAGCGCCGCCGCAGCGATGGTAAGCACGTTCCTCATGTTTTCCCCTCTGGTGCGGACAGGGCGATTTCCCGTTCCACGTAGAAGCGTGCGGGTTTTACCCGCTTTCCGCATGGGGTAGCGTTTTAGCGCCCCCATGTCCGCCATCAAGCTTGAGCCGAGTCGCAGCGTGCTGATCGTCGTCGACGTCCAGCCCTCCTTCCTGCAGGGCATCTTCGAGGCCGATCGGGTCGTCGCGAAGACGCTCTTCATGGCACGCGCGGCGGAGGCCCTGGGTGTGCCGGTGCTGGCCACCGAGCAGAACCCCGAACGCATGGGCGGCACCCACTTCGACCTCGTGCCGCACGTCGGCGCCCCGTTCCCGAAGATGGAGTTCTCCTGCGTGGCCTGCGAGGACCTCGCGAGCGCGCTGGAGTTCACCGGCCGCCGACAGGCGATCCTCGTCGGCATCGAGACCCACATCTGCGTGGGGCAGACCGCCCAGGACCTCCTCGCCCTCGGCTACGAGGTCGCCGTCTGCCCCGATGGCGTCTCCGCGGGCTCGCTCGAGGCCCACAAGCTCGGCATGGAGCGGATGCGGGACGCGGGCGTCGTGCCCGTCCACACCGAGGCAGTGGCCTACGAGTGGCTGGGGACCGCCGAGCACTTCGCCTTCCGGCAGGTGCTGGCACTGGTAAAGGGGATGAGGTGACGAGTGACGAGTGTCCCACCAGTCGCTGGTCACCCATCACTTTAGAACCCTAGGTTCCTCCGGTGGAACGCCAACTGATCCTGGACGTGCAGGTCCCAGTAAGCCCAGTCATGCCCGCCGGGAAACTCCTCGTACTCGTGCGCGAATCCCAGCGCATCCAGGTGCGCATGGAACGCCCGGTTGTCATCGAGAAGGAGGTCCCCGGTGCCGCAGTCGATCCGCAGCGCCGGACGCTCCAAAGCGCCGGATGCGAGGGCGAACAGGTCGTCCTTGCCGCCCGCGGGCGGTTCGCCCAGGATGCGTTCGAACTCCAGGGTCTCCCGATAGCGCGGAACGTGGCCGAATCCCAGCGCCGCCGAATGCGCGTGGACGGAGCGGAACCGCCCCGGACGGGCCAGGCCGAAACGCACCGCGCCGTACCCGCCCATCGACAGGCCTCCCGCCGCCCACTCGTCCCGGAGACGGAAGTAGTGCGAGAGCATCGTCGGCAGCTCGTCCGCGAGCGCCGTGAAGTACGCGAAGCCCTGTGCGGCGTCGACGTAGAACCCGCGCCCGCCGTCGGGCATCGCCACCAGGACGTTCAGGCCCTCCACGTACCGCTCCAGGCTCGTGCGCCGCGCCCACATCGTCTCGTCGTCGCTCAGGCCGTGCAGGAGGAGCCAGGGGACCATCGGCTCGGCCGAGGCCTCCGGAAGGATGAGGTCGACGGCGGTCTGCTTCTGGAGGGCTTTCGAGAAGTACTGAAGGCGTGTGCGGGGCATCGTAAGGGATGGTGGCGAACTTGAGCCGGTGAAAATGATCCCCGAAACGAAAAAAATTCAAATAATTGCGGACGAGATCGCAATTTGTGATATAGTACTGAATGTCGGGCGCGAGGGATCACGATCCCGCCGACGACAGGCCCAAGGGGGCCGGAAAGGAGAAGAGGGGAAAGACCGATGAAAGACTTCACGACGCCGGACGCCATCCTGATCGAGCGATTCCAGAACGGAGACGCCGCCGCCATGGACGCGCTCATCTCGCGCCATCAGGCCCGCGCCTACCAGTACGCCTATCGCCTGACCCGCGACCGCGACGTGGCCGCCGACGTCGTGGCCGACGCCTTCGTCCGCGTGTACCGCGCCGCCCACACCTTCAAGGGCCAGTCCGCGTTCACCACGTGGCTCTACCGCATCCTTACCAACTGCTTCCTCGACATGCGCAAGAAGTCCGGCAGCCGCCCGACCGTCAGCCTCGACGCCTCCCTCCAGACCGAGGACGGCGCCCTGGAGCGCCAGCTCGAGGCCGACGGCAAGAC
>CAXTOO010000091.1:0-13816 GCA_964245875.1 uncultured Fimbriimonas sp.
ACGTTGTGCTGCTCGGCGGCGACCCGCACCTGCATCCGCCGCGCCGCGCCGATGCCGGGGTGCGGCACGTCGCCGTCGCCCGCGATCTCGTTCGAGGTGTCGACGATCACCACGCGCTTGTTCACTTCGTCCGCCAGGACGCGAGCCACCTCGCGCAGCTTCGTCGTCTTCCCCACGCCCGGCTTTCCGAGCAGCAGGATCGACTTGCCCGAGCGAACGATGTCGTCGATCATGTCGATCGTGCCCTCCAGCGCCCTTCCGACGCGGCAGGTCAGGCCGATGATCTTCGAATGCCGGTTGCGGATCGCCGAGATGCGATGGAGCGTGCGCTCGATGCCCGCGCGATTGTCGGAGCCGAACTCGCCGATCGACTTCGACACGAACTCCAGATCGTGCTCCGTCACGATCAGGTCGGCCCACCGCTCCGTCCGGTCGCGGTATCGGGCTTCGAGCGGACGCCCGTAGTCGAGGACGACCTCGACGAGCTTCTCGGGCTCGCCGGCCTTGTCGAGGCGGTCTCGGACGACCGCAGGAAGCACGTCGAGGAATTGGATCAGGCCGTCGGTATGCAGCGACATCGCGTTGTGGGGAGAATCGATCGCTCGACTCCCCTACATCATAGGACGTTTTTCCTCCAACCGTTGTTTGCGAGGAAAACGTGGGGTTTTCGCCCCCGCGGCCGATCAGGCGATCCGGGAGAACACCGCGTCCAGACGAACGAGGAAGTCGTCGATCTCCGCCGCCGTGACGCTGAGGTTCGGCCTCGTCCGCAGCGAGCGCCGCCCGGCGCCGAGCAGGAGAAGGTCGAACTCCTCGCGAGCGATCCGGATCGCTTCCGCTTTCCTCTCGGGGGTGTCGAGCGAAAGTCCCTGGTAGAGCCCTAGCCCCCGAACGTTCGAGGCGAACGAGTAGCGGTCCACAAGCAGGCAGAGTCCCTTGACGAGCCGATCCCCGTTGGCCGCCGCCCGTTCGACCAGGCCTTCCTCCTCCACGATCTCGACCTCCCGGACCACCCGCACCATGTCCGCGAGCGTGCCGCCCCAAGTCGAGTCGAGCACCCCGACGTCCTCCAGCGGCTCCCTCATGTACACCACGCCGTTCCCGAACTTCTTGCCCGCCGCCACCGCCTGGGGAGGATGCGGCAGGCCGAAGTGGTCCAATCCCCACATCATCCCCGTCGCCCCCAGCCCCGTCTGAACCTCGTCGAACGCGAGGAAAACGTCGTATCGATGCGACAGCTCCGAGAGACCCCGGAAAAAGGACGGCAGCGCGACGCGCTGCCCGCCCGCCCCCTGGATCGGCTCGACGATGATCCCGACGATCTCGTCCGCCATGAGCCTCAGCGCCCCTTCGACCTGCTCCAGCGCCCGGCGCGCCTCCGCCTCGTTCTCCAAGGCGCTGCGGTCGGAGTCGTAGGCCGGGAATGGCAGCTTCATGTTGCCCATGCCGCTCAGGCCGAGGAAGTCCTTCGTCGCGACCGGGTCGATCGTCTGGGTCACGCCGAGGGCAAACACCGTCCGCCCGTGGAACGCCTTGTCGAAGTAGAGGAACCGGCGCGCGGCGTGCCCCTTCCCCTTCGCGTTGTGCATCGCGATGAGGTACTTCATCATGTTCTCGACCGCCTCGGCCCCGCTGTTCACCGCGTACACCTCCAGCCGGTCGGAACGCATGATCGCGGGGGCAAGCCGGTAGAGAAGGCGATAGTAGGCGAGGCACTCGGGAGTGAGAAAGTCGGGGTTGGCGACCTTGTTGTTCGCCGCCCGAACGAGACGCTCGACGTACTCCGGCCGGTAGAGGCCGGGATGGTTGTGCCCGATCAGCTTCGATCCATAATAGCCCGCCCAGTCGAAGAGCCTCTCGCCGTCCACCGTGGCAAGCCACATCCCTTCGGACCTTCCGAGATCGACCACGAACGGGTAAGGCGTCGCAATGACGTAGCGACCGAGTTCCTCGAGCATGGCCGCGCCAACGGGGCCGGGATGTTTGGGCACGAGAGGATTATGGCGTCTGCGAGAGACGTTGCCGAAGGACCTCGGCAACCCCCGGGGGAACCATGCTGGAGTAGTCGCCGCCGAGAACCGCCACCTCCCGCACGATCGACGAGCTAAGGTAGCCGTACTCGGGCGCCGTCATCAGGAACGCCGTCTCGACCTCATGCCGAAGGCGCCGATTGACCAGCGTCGTCTGGTACTCGTACTCGAAGTCTGCCGTGGCGCGAAGCCCCCGCACGATCGCCCGAGAGCCGACGCGCTCGACATAGTCCACTGTGAGGCCGTCGAAGGCGTCCACCGCCACGTTCTCCAGGTGCGCCGTCGCGCGACGCAGAGCTTCGCAACGCTCCTCAACGCTCAGCAGACCTCGCTTCGCCGAGTTGTGTCCCACCGCGACGATCAGGCGGTCGAAAAGCCGTGCCGCCCGCTCGACCACGTCGAGGTGACCCAGGGTCGGGGGATCGAAAGACCCTGGATAGACGGCGAGACGACTCATCGGCCTCACCGGAAGAGTCGGAACCCGAACAGCCCGCCGAGGCTGTTCAACAGGAAGGCGCTGTTGCCGAGCTGGCCGATGACGTTGAAGTCGGGCGTGTTCGTCTCCGGCACGAAGACGATGTCGCCGGGCTGGAGTTGGATGTTCTGCGTCGAGTCGCCCTTCCGGATGAACCGCGTCAAATCGATCGCGATCCTCACGTACTGGCCGGGCAGGCCTTCGCGCTGACGAAGCACGACGGTCTTGCTGAAGCGCGAGCGAAGCCGGATCTCGCCGCCCGCCTCGCCGATCGCGTCCCAGGCCGTGGTCGGCTCACGATAGGGATAGAGCCCCGCGCGCACGACCGCGCCGAGAACGAGAACCTGGTTGCCACGCGCCTCGGGCACGACGAGCTCGTCGCCGTCCTGCACCTCGTAGTTCTGGCTCACGTCGCCGAATACCGTCAGCGAGTAGAGGTCGAGGGGGATCGCCTCGCTCGTCCCCGCCCGCCGCAGGTAGGAGCGGCGAAGGTCGGCCACATCCCGGATCGCGCCGCCGCCCTGGTTCAGAAGGCTGAGCACAGTGTCGCCGGGAAAGATGGCAAACGTGCCGGCGCGGGGAACGCCGCCGCCGCCGATCGTCGCCCGCATCTGCCGAACGGAGACGAGGGTCACCGACACGATCGGATCGCGCAGGAACAGCCGCTGCCGGTAGAGGCGCGTCAGCTCGTTCAGGAGCTCTTCGATGGTCCGCCCCTCCGCGTGGATCGGCAGAAGGTAGGGAGGCGTGAAGTCGCCTGAGGAGTCGATGGGCGACTCGCCGACGATCTGGTTCTGGTTGAACACCTGCACGCGCAGAACGTCCTGCTGCTTGAGCCTGCGGGGAGCCCGTTGACCGAAGGCGGAGACCGCCAACGCCAACGCGATCAGACCGACGAGAACGCGCTTCAGCATAAGTTCCTCTTTTCCCAACCCGAAGGCGTCCGTGCCTGGGCGGCGCAATTGTACCACGGACCGCTTAACCGCTTTGATCGTCGGGCGAACTCCCGAAGGCCGTTAGGTCAGGCCGCATCTTCCCTTCGACGCCGCCCTTCGATCACGAGCGTGAACTCGCCCTTCCTCGGCACCGTCGCCTCGCCGGGAATCTCCGGGAGGCGCGCCCGGTAGGTCTGCTCGAACGCCTTCGTCATCTCCCGGCAGACGGCGTACCGTCTGGCGCCCAGCGCCTCGTGGGCGGTCGTCAGCAGCGCGTCGATCCGGTGCTGCGACTCGAAAAGAACCAGCGTCAAGGGCGACTCGGCGAAAGGCTCCAGCTCGGAACGGATCGCCCCCGCCTTCCGGCCCAGAAAGCCGAGGAACGCGAACCGCTGGCCGAAGAAGCCGCTCAGGGCGAGGGCGTTCGTCACCGCGCTCGGACCCGGAATGGAGAACACCGGCACCCCGAGGTCGTGGCAGGCGTCGCCCAGCAACGCCCCCGGATCGCTGACGACCGGCGCCCCCCCGTCCGTGAGGACCACCGCGTTGAGCCCCGCCTTCACGTCGGACGCATAGCGCTCGACCTGGGTGGGCGCCGTGTGGTCGTTCAACACCCGCATGGGCTTCTTCAGCCCGAGGTGCTGGGCCAAGCGACCGCTCACGCGCGTGTCCTCGACGAACCAGACGTCCGCCGCCGCGAGCGTCTCCGCCGCGCGCGGCGAAAGGTCGCCCAGATTGCCGATGGGCGAGGCGACGAGGGTGAGCCTCCCTCCTTCCACGGAAGGGGGGAGGCTCAACGGCCCGGACCCGTAGGCTTGGGCGCCGATCCGGCCGGCTTGGCGCCCTCCGACTTCTGGCGCGCGATCTCGTCCTCGTTCGCCTTCTTGGCCGCCGCGTCGCCGGACGCTCCGCCGCCCTTCGCGGCCTCCGCCTTCTGGCGCGCGATCTCGGCGTCGTTCTCCGCCTTTTCCCTGATGGCGTCGCTCTTGGCCTGGGTCGCTGCCTTCGCGCTGTCGGCCCGCTGCGCGGCCCAGAGCGCCTGCTGGGCCTGAACCGACTCCAGCTGCGCCTTCGTCAGCACACCCTTCTTCTGTAGCTCCAGCGCCTTCGCGGCGATGTCGCCGAACGTCCTCTGCCCCTTCGCCTCGTAGTCGGAGTTGCCCTTGCTCGCGGCGATGAGGGCATCCGTCGCCTTCGCGCCGTCCTTCATGTCGCCGTACAGACCGGCCAGCTCAAGGCTGAGGCTCGCGTCCTCGATGCCGCTGGCCGCCGCCGCCGAGAGCGCGGCCAGTCGGTTCGCCGTCGCCTCGGGCGTCTTCCCCCCCATGTTGACGCGAGGGTCGGTCAAGGCAAGGAGCGCCTGGGCGCCTAGCCGTCGGTCGGCGGCGCTCTCCGCCTTGACCGCCGCCTGTCCGGCGGCGAACGCCTTCTTCGTGGCGACGGGATCGAGCGCGATCCCCATCGCGGTGGCGTCGAAGGTCGCCGCCAAAGCCTGGTAGCCGAGGCTCTGCCACCTAACCGCCCCACCCGCCAGCAGCGCCTTGACCCTCTTCTCGGTCTCAGCGGCGCCCGCCGCCTGGATCTTCTGGGCGCGGTACTTGGCTTTGTTCGCCTCGAAGTCCTTTGGCAGGTCGTCCTTCACGGACACCAGCTGGTAGATCGCCTTGCCTCCCGGCACGTCCACCGCCGCCGTGGTCGCGTTCGGAGCCTTGCCGATCAGCGACGCCAGCTCGGGACGGGAGGAGAGCGACGAGGCCGGCACGGACTCCGTCGCCTCATGGATCTTCTTTCCCATCGGCGCGGGGTCGTTCGACACCCCGTCCATCTCCGCGTCAAAGCTCTTGCCCGCCTTCAGGTCGGAGAGCGCCTTGGCGGCGCGCGCCTCTGGAGTCTCCTTCGAGCCGGAGGTCGAACTCAGGAAGATTCGCCGAACGACGTACGTCTTGTACGAGTCGCGCAGCGTCTGCTCGTCGCCCGCCGCCTTCTCTCCGAGCCGCTCGACAAGGATCTGGCCGCCGAGCTGTCCGACCACCGCCGCCTTCTGCGAGGGGTCCTTGAATCGCGCGAGCACCTCCTTGGGGGTGTCTGCCCGGAGCTGGGCGAGGCTCTTGCCCTTCAGCGCGTCCTTCAGCGCAACCTGCAGCTCGGCCTCCGTCGCGGTCGGCTTGAGCTTGCCCTCCTGGACTAGCTGGCCCTTCGCCCGCTCGATGTCGCCGTCGACCGCCTGGGCGACCGCCGCGATGACCTCGGCGTCCGTCACCGGCTCTTTCGAGACGATCGCCTGGAGCGACGCCTGCTGGAGCGCCATGCCCGTGGCCCGCGCCGCGGCCATCGCCTGGGTCATAGGATCAGGGGGGGCGCCGGGACTCATCCGGGCGATCATCGATTCCGTGCCCTTCTGGATCGCGTCCGTGGAGACCGGAACGCCCTCCACCGTCGCGACCGCCTTGCCCGCCTGGTCGCCCGAGGGCTTGTCCTCTGCGCTCGCCATGCGGTTCGAGAACATCGACGCGCCCATCGCGACCGCCGCCACCACGATGAGGGCGGTGCCACATCCTTTGTTGAAGAACTTTTCCTGGAGAGTACTGATGGACACGGATGGATGCCTCGCCCGCGCGGGCCCTTATGATGAGCTTGACGCCGCGGGTCGCGATAGTATGGCATCCGTGGAGGCGCATTCCTCCACGATGGGCTTGACAGGTAGACAGAAAAGGTCTATAATGCGTCTACACGCGGCCTCTGCGCGTCGGGACGAAGAATGGCGAAAGGACTGACCACGCGACAGCAGCTGA
Source organism: uncultured Fimbriimonas sp. (assembly GCA_964245875.1). Classification (GTDB taxonomy): domain Bacteria; phylum Armatimonadota; class Fimbriimonadia; order Fimbriimonadales; family Fimbriimonadaceae; genus Fimbriimonas. The sequence goes on from CAXTOO010000091.1 coordinate 6,233, forward strand.
TCCTGCAGTACATCCTCGACTACGTGCAGAAGGAAGGCTATCCGCCTTCGATCCGCGAGATCGGGCGCGACTTCGAAATCGGCTCGCTCCGCGGCGTGACCGTCCACCTCGATGCCTTGGAGAGGAAGGGATACATCTCCCGCTCGAACACGCCGCGTTCGATCAAGGTGATCCACCCCTCGTACCAGCAGACGAACCGCGTCACGATGCTCCCCCTGCTCGGCTCCATCGCCGCCGGCGCGCCGATCCAGGCGCAGGAGAGCGTCGAGGACCTCATCCCGGTCCCGAGCGAGATGGTCCGCAACGTCGAGGGCGCCTTCCTCCTGCGCGTCAAGGGCGACTCGATGATCGGCGAGGGCATCTTGCCCCGCGACCTCGTGGTCGTCCGGCCACAGTCGAACGCCTCGCAGAACGAGCTCGTGGCCGTCCTCATCGAGGACGAGGCGACCGTCAAGCGCATCAACTTCGCCCGCGACGGCATCAAGCTCATGCCGAGCAACCCCGCCTACCAGCCCATCGAGGTTCGGCAGGAGGACAACGCCCGCATCATTGGCAAGATCGTCGGCCTCGTCCGCGACTACGAAGGCATGGCGTTCTAGTCCGAGTCCCCTCTCGTCGCCTCGGCGCGTGCTGATCGATTCCGTTGGTTTTCCTTCGGGCGATGAGAGGGGGTTGGAGGAGAGAAGAAATCTATCGGATCACTCCAACACCCTCGCCCCTTCCACCACCGAACACGCCATCGCCTCGCCCCCCATCCCTGTGGCGGTGTCGTAAGCCGCCAGCGTGGCGGAAACGAACGCCTCGACCTCTGTCACGTGCACCAGCGCGACGCAGGAACCCCCGAACCCCGCCCCCGTCATCCGCGCCCCCACACAGCCCGGCGCGGCCCAAGCCGCCTCCGCCATCCGGTCCAGCTCCGGACAGCTCACCTCGTAGTCGTCGCGCAGGCTGATGTGGCTCGCCTTCATCAGCTCCCCCACGAGTCTGAGGTCCCCCACCGCGAGCGCATCCCGAAACCGGACGCACCGGTCGTTCTCCGTGATGACGTGCCGCGCCCGCCGGAACACGACGTCCGACAGCTCCTCGCGCCGAGCCTCAAGCCCGTCCAGCGTGGCGTCCCGCAACGCCGCCACCCCAAGCGCCGCTGCCGCCTCCTCGCATTGCGAGCGCCGCTCGTTGTAGGCTGAGGAGGTCAGCGCCCGCGGCTTCATCGTGTCGCACAGCACGACGCTCAGAGTCTCCGGAACGGGCGCGTAGTAGATCTCCAGGCTGCGCGTGTCGAGGAACATCGCTTGGCCTGCGCGGCCCATCGCCGACGCCATCTGGTCCATGATCCCGCTGTTCACGCCCACGAAGCGGTTCTCGCAAAGCTTGCCGAGGCCCGCAAGGTCCGGGTTCGAGATGTCCAAGCCCCCCAGCCGGTTCCAGATCTGGCCGAACGCCATCTCGAGCGCCGCCGACGAGCTGATCCCTCCGCTTGTGGGAATCGTGCTGGTCACGAAAGCCTCCAGGTTCGCGGCCTCGTGGCCCGCCTGCCGAAGCGTCCAGCCCATGCCCGCCGGATACTTGCCCCAGTCCTCAATGCCGCCGGGCGCGACCTTCGCGAGGTCGAACGGCGCGGCCTCCCCCTTCTCGGTCGAGAGTCCCTTCGAAGGACCGGGCGTGCGCGCGGCGGCGACTAGGGTCTGCCGATCGATCGCCACCGGAAAGACGAAGCCGTCGTTGTAGTCCGTGTGCTCGCCGATAAGGTTGATCCGCCCCGGCGCCACCGCGACCACCTCTGGCTCCCGGCCGAAACGCTCGACGAAACTCGCCCGGACATCGGAAACCGTCATGCCGCATGGTGTACCCGAGCGGAGGCAGGCCAGCAAAGGTACTGGACGTCCCGTGCGAGGATACGGGGCATAAGCTCCATGGCCGAGGCGGGAGCACAACCCTTGCCCAAAGAGCGATCGCCCGGCCATCCCGCGATCCACCGGGTAGCCTCAACGCATGGCTGATCCGACCGTGCCGCGACTCCTCGAATGGCTGAAGAGGAACGAACAGGCGCTCCTCGACGACACCGTCGCGATGCTCCGCATCCCGAGCCTGGAGTCGGAAGCCGCTTCCAACGCCCCTTTCGGCCTCGAGAATCGACGCGCGCTCGATCTCGCCCTTGAGCTGTCAAGGGCCACCGGGATGCGGGTGACCGACCTCGAGGGCTACCTGGGCTACGCCGAGTTCGGCGAGGGCGAGAGGATGGTCATGAGCCTCGGCCACCTCGACGTGGTCCCGACCGGCCCCGGCTGGAAGCACGACCCCTTCGGGGCGGAGATCGAGGACGGCTACGTCTACGCCCGCGGCGCGACCGACGACAAGGGGCCGACGATGGCGAGCCTCTACGCCATGCGCGCGATCCAGGCCTGCTGCCCCGACCTCGGCGTCCGGATGCGCCAGGCCTTCGGCTGCAACGAGGAGTCCGGCTTCAAGTGCGTCGAGCGGTACATGGAGACCGAGGAGGCGCCCACCCTCGGCGTCGCTCCCGACTCTGGCTGGCCCTGCTACCACGCCGAAAAAGGCATCGCGAATCTGGAGATCGAGTGGACGATCCCCAAAGGCGCCTTTGAACTCCTCGAGCTCGAAGGCGGACAGCGCCCCAACATCGTGATCGACTCCTGCTCCGCGAAAGTCCGCGTCGGCGCGGAGGCCCGGAAAGAGGTGACCGAGAAGCTCGCCGACGCCTGGGACCGGAACGTGACCTTCGCCTGGGACGGCGACGTCCTCGGCCTCTTCGCCATCGGGAAGGCAGCCCACGGCGCCCACCCCTACGCGGGCGATTCCGCCGCCTCCCGCGCCATCCGCTTCCTCTACGAGATCGCCCCCATCCACGCGAAGGACCTCTTCGAGGAGCTGCTCGACGCCACCCATCCCGGCGGCGCGGGCCTCGGCATCGCGGGCAGCGACGACGTCGCCCGCGACCTCACCGCCAACCTCGGCATCGTCAAGGCTGGGGTCGGCAAGGTCGATCTGTTGGTCAACGTCCGCTACCCCGTCACCTGGACGGGCGAAAGGCTCCAATCCATGTGCCGCGCGTACCTCGCGAAGCGCAAGGGCGAGTTCAAGCTCCGCGTGACTCGCGACTCGCCGCCTCTCTACTTTCCCCTCGACCACCCGCTCGTGCGCACCATGGTCGAGGTCTACGCCGAAGAGTCCGGCGACCGCCTGGAGCCGGGCACCATGGGCGGCGGAACCTACGCCCGCGCCATCCCGAACACCGTCTCCATTGGCACCGGCTGGGAGGGCGACGGCAACGCCCACGAGACCGACGAGCGTCTGAAGATCGAGAATCTCTTCCGGATGTCGCGCCTCTACGCCCGCGCGCTCTACCGTCTCGCGCAGGAAGCGAAGGCGCTGTGAGACAATGCCGCTACGATTCGCATAGGAAAAGACGATGATCACCGCCCTCGCAATGCTCGCCCTGGCTCCCGCCACCCTCTACGACTTCAAGGCCACCGACATCGACGGCAAGGCCGTTCCCCTTCGAAAGTTCAAGAACAAGGTCGTGCTCGTGGTCAACGTCGCGAGCCGCTGCGGCAACACCCCCCAGTACGCCGCACTGGAAAAGCTCTACCGCGACTACAAGGCCAAGGGACTCGTGATCGTCGGCTTCCCCGCGAACAACTTCGGCGACCAGGAGCCCGGCTCCAACGCCGAGATCAAGAGCTTCTGCAAGTCGACCTACGACGTCACCTTCCCGATGATGGCCAAGATCAGCGTCAAGGGCGCGGACGAGGCGCCGCTCTACAAATGGCTCATCGCCAACAGCGACCGCCCCGGCGACGACATCGAGTGGAACTTCGCGAAGTTCGTGGTCGGTCGCGACGGCAAGGTGGCCGCGCGCATCAAGCCCGGCGAGAAGGTGGACGAGCCCAAGGTCCGCGCCGCCATCGACGCCGCCCTGGCGGCCAAGTAGCCCCATGAAGCTCGCGATCGGCGGAGACCACGCTGGATACGACCTCAAGGAGACCATCAAGCGCGACCTCGCCGTCATCGGGCATGAGGTCGAGGATCTTGGGGCGTGTTCCTACGAGCCGCTCGACGACTATCCCGACTTCGCCGAGGCCGTCGCCCGCCACGTCGCCGAGGGCAAGGCCGAGCGCGGCATCGTCACCTGCGGCTCCGGCGTCGGCGCCTGCGTCGCCGCCAACAAGGTCAAGGGCGCCCGCGCCTCCGTCGCGATGGAAAGCTACACCGCCCGTCAGGGCGTCGAGCACGATGACGTGAACGTCCTCGTCCTCGGCGGTCGCGTCATCGGCATCGAGGTCGCGCGCGAGTGCCTCCGGGCATTTCTCGACGCGCGCTTCACCGGCGAAGAGCGCCACGTGCGCCGACTGGAAAAGGTTTTGGCCATCGAGGCCGCAAGAGCATGAAAGCAGAATTCGGGATCGTCGGACTGGGCACGATGGGAGGAGCGCTGCTCCGCAACATGGCCGACCACAACTTCGAGGTGGCCGGCTACGACCTCACCGCCGAGAAGGCGGAGGCGCTGGATAAGGAGGAGCGGATCGCCGCGACCACCGACGTTGCCGCGTTCGTGAAGTCGATCCGCGCCCCCCGCGCGATCATGCTCCTCGTCCCCGCCGGTGCGCCCGTAGACTCCGCCATCCAGGCGATGCTGCCCCACCTCGACAAGGGCGACTTCCTCCTCGACGGCGGCAACTCCTACTTCAAGGACACCTCGCGCCGCGAGAAGGAGCTCCGCGAGGCGGGCTACGGCTTCATGGGCATGGGCGTCTCCGGCGGCGAGGCGGGTGCCCGCACCGGTCCCAGCATGATGCCCGGCGGAACGCCCGAGAACTACGAGCGCGTCCGCGCCGTTCTCGAGGCCGTCGCCGCCAGGGCCGATGGCGAGCCCTGCGTCGCCCTCATGGGCGCGGGAGCCGCGGGCCACTATGTGAAGATGGTCCACAACGGCATCGAGTACGCCATGATGCAGCTCATCGCCGAGGCCTACGACCTCATGCGCCGCGGCATCGGCATGCCGAACGAGGACATCGCCGACAAGTTCGCCACCTGGAACGAGTCGTCCCTCGGCGGATACCTGGTCGAGATCACCGCCGTCGTTCTGCGGACCAAGGACGAGCAGACCGGCTCCTGCCTCGTCGACATGATCTCCGACAAGGCCAAGGGCAAAGGCACCGGCAAGTGGACGAGCCAAGACGCCATGGATCTCGGCGTTCCCGTCCCCATGGTTGACGCCGCCGTCTCCGCCCGCATGGTCAGCTCCGTAAAGGACGAGCGCGTCAAGGCCGCCAAGCGTTTTCCGCCGAACTTGCCGATGGACGCGGGCGACAAGGAGGCGATCCTCGCCTACGTCCCCCGCGCCCTGCTCGCCGCGTTCCTGCTCGCCTACGACCAGGGCCTCGCCCAGATCCGCGCCGCGAGCAAGGAGTACGGCTTCGGCACCGACCTCGCCTCTGCGACCCACGTCTGGCGCGCGGGCTGCATCATCCGCTCCAAGCTCCTCGGCCCCATCCACGAGGCGCTCGTCGCCCAACCCGATCTTCCGAACCTGCTCATGGCCGAACGGTTCGACGTTGAGATCGAGGGACTCGCGGGCGCTCTACGCTCGACCACCCTCTCGATGCTGAGCCACGGCCTCCCCGCCCCCGCCTTCTCCGCCGCCCTCGCCTACTTCGACTCGTACCGGTCCGAGAAGCTCCCCGCCAACCTCATCCAGGGCCTCCGCGACCTCTTCGGCGCGCACACCTACGAGCGCACCGACAAGGAAGGCAACTTCCACACCCACTGGCAAGAGTGAGGGGTTGTTAGTTATTGGTACTTAGTTCCACGCCAAAAACCAACAACGCATTAACCGACAATCACCCATGATCCAAGCTCCCCTCCCCCCGGCCCTCGTCGTCATCTTCGGCGCGAGCGGCGACCTCACCAAGCGCAAGCTCATCCCCGCGCTCTACAACCTCTTCCTCGACAAGCAGCTCCCCGCGAAGTTCTCCATCGTCGCCATGAGCCGCCAGGGCGAGACGGACGCGTTCTGCGCGAACATGAAGGAGGCCGTCGCCAAGTTCTCCCGCCGGGGCAAGCCCGACGACAAGACCTGGGACCAGTTCTGCTCGCGCCTGGAGTACATTGCCGGCGACTACGCCGATCCGGACGTGTACGTCCGCCTCGCCCAGAAGGTCGCCAACGAGGAGAAGGACGACTTCGGCGAGCCCTGCTCCCGCATCTTCTACCTCTCGATCCCGCCCAGCCTCTTCGGCACCGTCGCCAGCAATCTCGGCGCCGTCGGCCTCTCCGCCGATAAGGACCGCGACCGCATCGTCGTCGAGAAGCCCTTCGGCCGCGACCAGGACTCCTCGGAGGCGCTGAACAAGACTCTCCTTGCCTCCTTCGACGAATCGCAGATCTACCGCATCGACCACTACCTCGGCAAGGAGACCGTCCAGAACCTCATGGCCTTCCGATTCGCGAACACCATGTTCGAACCGATCTGGAATCGCCGCTACGTGGACCACGTGCAGATCACCGTGAGCGAGGACGTGGGCGTCGAAAAGCGCGGCGGCTACTATGAGACGTCCGGCGCGCTCCGCGACATGATCCAGAACCACCTCCTCCAACTCATGTGCCTCGTCGCCACCGAGCCGCCGGTGAACTTCGACGCGAACGAGGTCCGCAACAAGAAGGTCGACGTCCTCCGCGCGATCCGCCCCATCCCGAGGGACCGCGTCTCCGAGTACTGCGTCCGCGGCCAGTACGGCCCCGGCATGGTCTGCAGCAACGTCGAGCCGGGCTACCGCCAGGAGGAGGGCGTCGATCCGCAGAGCGACACCGAAACCTTCTCCGCCCTGAAGCTCTACGTTGACAACTGGCGCTGGGAGGACGTGCCGTTCTACCTCCGCACCGGCAAGCGCCTCCCCCGCAAGCTCTCCCAGATCGTCGTCCAGTTCCGGCCCGTGCCCCACCGGATGTTCCCCGCCAGCGCCGCCGACGTCTTCGAGCCGAACCGCCTCATCGTCAACATCCAGCCCGAGGAGGGCATCGTCCTGAAGTTCGAGGCCAAGGAGCCCGGCAGCGGCATGAGGCTCCGCAACGTCTCGATGGACTTCACCTACGGCGACGCCTTCCACGCGCAGAACCGCGAGGCCTACGAGACGCTCCTCCAGGAGGTTATGGAGGGCGATGCGACCCTCTTCATGCGCAACGACCAAGAGCACGAGGCCTGGAGCGTCGTCATGCCCATCCTCGACGCCTGGTCCAGCATCCCCGCCACGAGCTTCCCCAACTACGCCGCCGGCACCTGGGGCCCTGAGGCCGCCGACGCCCTCCTCGCCAAGGAAGGTCGAAGCTGGTACAACCCATCCGCCCCGCTGGTCGTACCGAAGAGGTGACCCGGGTTCCCGTCACCCCTTTCTTTCGCTCCGGCGAGAGGAAGGGGACGGGGGATAGAGAGTCCGGAAAGTGCTGACTGCCGTTTCGTTGAAGGCCCCAAAGCCATTGTAGGCAGTCGCCAGCTTTCTTTAGCCACCGCCCGCGCCACCCCATGAACATCCGCTCCCTCCCCGACGCCGACTGGATCGCGGGCGC
>CAXTOO010000092.1:0-2163 GCA_964245875.1 uncultured Fimbriimonas sp.
GTTGACGTATGTCCTAAAGCGTCCTTACTCGTTAATAGCTGAGCAAAGCCGTTGTACGTGAAAGTCTTGGTATGCCCTACCGGATCTGTGCGAGTCAGCAAATTGCCCTTCGCGTCGTACGTCGCCGCCCACGCCTTGCCCCGCGCGTCGGTCGAACTCGTCACGTCGCGGTTCGCGTTCCGGGCGGTGTACGACACCGAGTAGCCCGACTCGTCCACCCGGCTCGCAAGCGCCCCCGAGGAGTAGTTGTCGGTCCGCGCGTGGCCCAGCGCGTCGGTCACCGTCGAGGCGGTCGAGCCGTAGCCGTAGGTCGTGGCGTGGCCCAGCGGGTCGGCCTCCGAGGCGATCGAGCCGTCGCCGTTGTACGTCGAGGTCCAGGCCTTGCCCCGCCGGTCGGTGTGCGCCGTGATCCGGTGCGCCGAGTACGCGAACCCGTCTGTGTACGTGCCCCCACCGCCGGGGCTGGGCCACGTCACCGACGAGAGGTCGCCCGCGCCGTTGATCGAGAACGTCCAGCTCCGACCGGTCTGGTCCGTGATGCCCGTGAACCTGTTCGAGGCGTTCACCGACACGTTCACGTACCGCCCCGTGGGGTCCGTGATCTTCGTCACGTAGTTGCCCGCGTTCAGCGTCAGGGTGATCGCGTTGCCGTTGCGGTCCAGCACCTTCGTGAGGAAGCCCGCCGCGTTCAGCAGGTACTTGGTCCCGTCCTTCCTCGTGACCGTCCACGTGGAGTCCGCGTTCTTCACGAGCGCGTCGCGGATGCCCGCCGGGGCCGTGTACGTGGTCGCGCTCCCCTGGTGCCCGGCGGCCACGGTGACCCCGACCTCGAGGTCGATCTGCCCGCCGCCGCCCCCGCCGCCGCCCGGCGCGGCGTACGGGACGCTCGTGCCGTCGCCCCAGTGCAGCACCGGGCTGCCGCCCAGGTTGTTCACGTACACGTCGTACGTCCAGGTCCAGCCCGCGCCCAGCTCGTCGGAGTAGTTCGTCTGGCTGTTGTGGTACAGCGTGAAGTCGAGCGCCATCCCGCCCCGGACCTTCCAGTCCAGGAGATGGACGCTCGTGAGCTTGTTCCCGTTGCCGGTGTTCACCGAGCCGCCCGCGCTGGGGGCGCTCCCCTCCCACGGGTAGCTCGCGCCGGGGTCTGCCGCCACCGCCACGGTGTGGGCCTGCGGCTCGAGCTGCTGGAGGCCGGCCGCGGCCCAGAGCCGCTCGCTGAACGCCGCCTCGGCGACCGCGCCGCGCCGGGCGGCGCTCCACATCCCGCCCCGGCCCTGGGGGTCGCGGCCGGGGTGCAAACCCCGGAACGCCCGCGTCGGCGCCTGGGTGAACGGCCCCGAGGGGCGGCGACCGATCTGGGCGAGGCCCGCCTTCGCGCCGGAGGCCAGCACGGCGAGGCCGCCGGAGGTGGCAGAGAACAGCATCGCGCCCGCGGAGAGCAGGGCGAGGGACGAGAAGCCGCGGCGTCGCGGCGGAGGAGCATGGTTCGTTGACATGGTCAGTCCCGAAGCGCCGAAAAGAGAACTTTGTAAACCAACTTTCTTCGGCCCGCGTCCAATATAGACCACTTTCTGAGAAACGGCACAGCAATCTTCAAAAACTAAAAAATCTCTCAAGCAAACGGCGAATCTGCTCCGAGTCTTCCAGATCGTCAGATTTCTGCGCCATGATGGGCGGCGCGGGTGCCTTCCCTGCCGCAAAGGACCGGACGCGCACCGGCGAGAACGTTTACAACCTCAGTCCCGACCAGCTTGCCGCGGTCACAGCCACCACGTTGATCGCCGCGACCACGGCCTTGGTGCCCCTCCGGGAGCAGATTCACAGCGCCGTCCAGGTCAAGGATGCGTTGAAAGACGGCGTCGCCACCGGCCTCTCGTGCGCCGCCGCCACGGCCTATGCCTCCTCGGCCACGGACGCCCAACTCGCCACGATCGGTCTTCCTCCCCGCCGCGCGGGCTCCTCGCGGCCCAAGGCCCCGTGACGCCGCACGGCCTCACGCTGAGCCTACAGGCCAACGGCAACCTCCTCAAGTGGCTCGGCGCGAACGCTCGCGGCACGATTTACACGGTCGAGAGCAGCCTGGACGGCGTCGTCTTCACCATGCTCAAGGCGGTCACGCGCCACTCCCACGTCGTGGAAAGTCTGACTCCGGACGTGCCGATC
>CAXTOO010000092.1:2173-13714 GCA_964245875.1 uncultured Fimbriimonas sp.
GGCTTCGCGTCACCGCCATCACGGGCGCGGGCACATCGGTGCCGAGCGCCGCCGTCTCGGCCGACGCGCCGGGCACGTCGGGCCTGACGGTGGGAGTAAGCTAACCTCTTCTTTGCTGCTCCCTTTCGCCCTTGCCCAGCTGCGTCCCGTGGAGCAGCCGCCGCGCCTGCGCACGATCCTTCCGAACGGGGCGACGATCCTGGTCGAGCGCGTTCCGGGTGCGACGAAGGTCTGGACGCGGCTCTTTCTCTCTGCGCGGGGCGCGGAGGAGACGCCGCGCACGCACGGGCTGCGGCACCTTTTGGAGCACCTTGTGGCGACCGGGCGCGATGGGACGCTCGACGCGCGGCTGGAGCGCGAGGGGGCGTTCCTCAACCCGCAGACCCTGCGCGACGCCACCGAGTTCGACTGCGAAGCGCCCGCGGGCAAGCTCGACCTGTGCCTGGACACGCTGGGCGAGATGCTGCGCCTGCGGCCCCTTACGCGCGAGGCGATCGCCCGCGAGGCGGGGATCGTCCGGCAGGAGGGCGCGGTGATGGATCCGGCGACGCGGCTCTCGGCGGCGGCGTGGCGGGTAGCGTACGGCGAGCGCGGTCTCGCGCCTTTTGGGGACCTCTCAGTGATCCGCGGCGCGACGCCCGCCGCGATCTCGGAGCTTCATCGGCGGCTGTGCGCGGGGCCTAACCTCGTGATCGTGGTCGCGGGCGACGTCGATCTGGACAAGGCGACCGCCGCCGCCGCGTCGATCGTTCGCGCCGCGCCGCGCTTGGACGGGGCGTTCTCGGCGCGCCCGCTTGGGAAGGGCGGGGAGGGCGAGGCGGACGTGTACGGCGAGGCGCGCGCGCTGCCCGTCCCGGGGTACGACGAGCCGCGCACCGCGGCCACGCTCGCCGCCGCGCTGGCGATCGGCAGCGAGTTGGACGACGCCTTCGTGACCTACACGCCGTCGGGTCGGTCGGGTCTGGTGGTCCTCGGTCGCGCGGGCGAGAACATTGGACTGGGCACACGGTTGGACGCGGCCTCGCTCTGGGAGCGGGGGCGTTTGCTCGCGGCGCAGTGGATTCGTGTGCGCATGGCCGATCCGGCGGCGAACGCCTCCCTCCGGGGCTTACTGTTGGCGCAGTCGCCGGACTTCTCGCCCGAGCGTCTTCGGGACGCGATCGCCGCGATCACCTTCAAGGAGTTCGCCGCCGCCGTTGAGGCGTTTGGGGGGCCGAACGTGGTCAGGGTCGTGGGGAATCGATGATCGTGAATGGTGCATGGTGGGTCAATCGTCAACCTGCTTTTGTCGAGGTTCCGATGCCGCAACGGGAGACGGTAGCCTTCGCCGCCTTCGCACCGCTTCCGAAGGAGTTCGGCGAGCGAGACCGGCAGAAGTTGGCGGTGGTCGTCCGCGTGCTCTCGGACGGCACGCAGGAGTACTCGCGGCGCACGGTGTTCCGCGTGACCGACGGCGGCACCGTCCAGGCGTCGCTCCTGCCCAATGGCGTGATCGTGCGGTTTTCGGTGCCCAAGGCGAACCTCTCGAACGGCGTCGCGCTGATGGAAGGACTCCTGCGGCGTCCGACGCTCGTACAGGAGAGCCTCGACGTCGCCCTAAGGAGGCTGCAGCGCCGCGAACCCGACTACTGGACCGCCGCGCTGCGACCGGGTGGCAACTCGCTGAAGACCCTTCGTCCCGGGGAGGCCCGCGCCGTGCTCCTTCGGGTCTTCAGCCCGGCCCGCACGGTCGTCTCGGCGGTCGGGGGCTTCGCCGAAGGCGAGGCGAGGTCCCGCTGGAAGGCGCTCACCGCCGACTGGAAGCCCCTGCCCGAGCCGCGCTATCCCGACATCTCCGTCGCTCCCGAGCCGAAGGAGAGCGCCACCGGCGTCACGACGGTCGAGCTTCGTGGCGCGCCGTTCTCCGCCGCCGACCCGGCCCTCCCTGCCCGCTGGCTCGCGATGGTCGCGCTCGGCGTCGGCAAGGGCTCTTCCCTTTTCCGCGACGTCCGTCAGGTCGAGGGCTGGAGCTACCGCCAGGAGGCGGTGCTCTGGCCCGACCGAGGGGGGCTCGTGCCCCGCCTCGTCGTCGTCACGACGCCCGAGGCAGGCGAGGCAAGCCGTGCGGAAGGACTCCGGGCGACATTGCGAAAGTCCATCGACGGTTGGACGGAGGAGGACCGACTCCGCGCCCTGGGCGCCGTCCGGCTGAACCTCGGTCCGCTCTGGATTCTCGACGCTCCCATGAGCGACGGTCTGCTCGACCGGGCCACGCTCGAGGCGTACTGGATGGCCAAGGCGGGCGTCGGTTGGGACGCCGACCGGCTGCGCGAGTCCATGCGGGGCATCGCGCTCGACGCGCTGAAGGCCGAGGCGGCGGCCCTCGTGACGAACGCCCGCGCCGTCGTCCTTCCCGGCAGACCATGACGATCCTTCCCCCTCAAACTCCCGAGACGTTCCTGCTCGACCTGCGCGTCGCCCTCGCGACGAACCGGCCCTCCGAGGTCGAGCGGCGATTCGCCAACCCTACGGACGCGCGCTACCTGATCGAGATGGTCACCGAGCGCAAGCCGTTCCACAAGTGCCTCGATCGTTTCGCCGTCGACCTCTTCCCCTCTCCGCCCGGATGGGAGCGCACCGGGCCTTACTGGGTCCAGTTCCACCACCGCCAGGCGATCGAATCGGACCACGATCCGGTCTACGCCGTCGTCGAGAAGCCCGAAGGTTTGCGCCTCGGCGCGGAGCTTCCCGAGTGGGACGAGGGCGACAACCGCGTTCGCTCCGCCCGCACCGACGTCCACCTGCTTCCGGGGGAGCACCGCGTGGAGATCGTCTCGGACCTCACACTTGACGGCAAGGGGCAGGCCCGTGCGGACGTCCTGCGCCTGGGCGATCCCTACACCGTCTCCCGGCTGACGCTCGACGGCACGGCCCGCAGCGTGATCGCCGTCGAGAGCGGCGGCGTGCCCCAGCCGAAGGAGGGGGAGGTCCTGCGCGTCGGCAGCCTGCTCATCCCCTGGAGCCGCCGCCATGCCACGCGCGTGAGCCTCGCCTACGAGGGCATCTTGCCGTTCGGCCCCGACGCGGGCGGGGAGAACGACCTCCTCGACGACCGGGCGGGCTATCTCACCGCGTGGTGGGTGCCGAGCACCGCGCGGCTTCCCTTCGTGAGCGAGACCCGCATCACCGGACCGAAGGACTGGACCCTCCGCTCGGAAGGCATCGCCATCGAGCCACCCTCCACCGCGATCTTCCCGCCGGACGGCGGCGAGCGGCGCGTCGCCTTCCGGTGCGACGTCCCGATCTCGTTCCCCAAGGTGCTGGGCGGACGGTACACGCCCGCGCTTTCCCTATCGACAGGGGGCAGGCGCTTCACCGCCTACGGCTTCGCGCCTCTGGACGAGGCCCGACTGAATCGAGCGGTGAGCAGCTCGGCGGGCGCGGTCGCGTTCTACGAGCGGCTCCTCGGCCCCTTCCCCTTTCCGAGCTACGAGGTCTTCGACGCCGACCGATTCTACGGGATCGAGAGCTACAGTCACACGATCCTCGATCCGAAGATCAGCGACTGGGCGGTGAGCCACGAGATCGGCCACACGTACTTCGGCGGCCTCGTCCCCTGCGCCTACGTGCGCGACTCCTGGAACGAGAGCCTCACCGAGTACGTGGACAGCGTCCTCTACAAGCACGACTCCGACAAGACGCTCGAGCGGGCGTTCCTCAGCCTGAACGTCCCCGTCCCCCTGAGCAAGATGGCCGTGCCCTGGGCGTACGACAGCGCCTCCTACATGAGGGGCGCGTTCGTCATGGCGATGCTGTCCCACGAGATCGGGCAGGGGGCGGTCGACGCCGGGATGCGCGCGCTGGTCGCCGATCGGCGCGGCAAGGACACCGCGTGGCCCGACCTGCGCCCGTACTTCGAGCGTGCCGCGCGCACGAAGCTCCTCTGGTTCTGGGACCAATGGGTCACCGGCGCGACCTTTCCGAGACTCGATCTCCTTTCTGCCGCCTACGTCGGGGGGCACGTTCGTCTCACTGTGGCCCAGTCGGGAACCCCCAAGCCCTTCCGCCTTCGTTCCGTCGTCCATTTGGTGGGTGAGGGCAAGAGTCGGGATGAGAAGGTGGTCTTGGACGGCTTGACGAAGACGCTTGATCTCGCAGTCGGCTTCCGCCCCGCGGAGGCTTCGCTGAACGTGTTGGGCTATGCGTACGTGAAGGCAGGTCCGAAGCTCCGCCTATTGTGGCCTCAGAGGGGCTGAATGGCGGGTCTGACGTCGTACGATGCTTGCAGGGGGATTCTGGGTGCTACCGAAATCGCCTTCCCTCAGGTTCCTCGAGGGTCGGCGGACGCCGGTCGCGGAAATTTTATTCAGACTGAAATTCTCATCGGGGATGGCGGTTCCGGAGGTCGAAGGGCTCATGTTCCCTTCCTGCGTAGGAGCAGGAAAGTCAACCATCGGCAACGCGATCCTTCGCTTAGATCTACGGAAGCCTTCCGCAGGGCAAGCTCTGGCGCTACACCCTGCGACCTCTCGCACCGTCTGGTCTCCCCCATCAGGACCAGCTTACGGAATGCCGTCTTGCGGGAAATCTTCGATTCGTAGGCACGGAGCCTTTCGCCACGGCGCGGGGTTCCGAGAAAAGTCACCGATGCAAGAGTCTATAGCGGAAGCACCAGCCCCCACTCGGGCGAGACGTCGGGGTCGTCGCAGATGCGCTCTCCGACGACCCGTGCGCCGAGCGCCTCGTAGAGGCGGTGGGCCGCCTCGAAGCGCTTGTCCGACCAGACCTCCAGGGCGGTGAGGCCCTCCTCGCGGGCCGCTTCCGACACGATCGCCATCAAGGCCCGCGCGATACCCCGTCGGCGTGCCGAGGGATGGACGTAGAGCCGCTCCACAGAGCCGTCGGTCGTCGCGACGCGCACTTTGCCGCTGACCGTCACCGTCTCTCCCGAAGCGCCGGGCAGGCGGGGGTACTTCTCCAGCGCGGCGGTTCCCAGGACCGTCTCCCCGTCCACGTAGACCCAGAAGCGGTGGCCGCTGGCGAGATACTGTCCGCGCACGTCGTAAAGGTCGGCGTGGTAGCCGTCCGGCTCCCACGTGAAGCCGTACTCCTCGTACACGGCGCGGATCGTCTCGATCGCGCCCTCCGCCCAACGCTCGTCCCACGGCAAGACCACGCGGGAGAAGGTACCGCGCTTGACACCGCTCCGCCCCGGGGGTAATATGACCGGGCCTGGATCGGTAGCTCAGTTGGTAGAGCAGCTGACTCTTAATCAGCGGGTCCTGGGTTCGAGTCCCAGCCGGTCCACCAGACTTCCCGTCAGCCCCAGCCCTATTCGGATTGGGTCGTTCTGTTTTCCATGGCGTCTCGCGCGGGCGGATCGCTTCGCGGAGCGAGGATCCGCCTGGGCAAAGGGGCGAGCAAGCTCCCGCACTCCCAAAGAGGTCCTGAAACGAGCCGTCAGCCCAGGGTGAACGAGAACTTAGCGCCCTGAGCTGGCGCGCTCTCGGCCCAGACGCGGCCGCCGTGGCGCTCGACGATCCGCTTGACGTTCGCGAGGCCGATGCCCGTGCCGGGGAACTCGTCCTCGGAGACGAGCCGTTCGAAGGGCAGGAAGAGCTTCGCGGCGAACGCCATGTCGAAGCCCACGCCCTCGTCCCGCACCCAGAACGTACCGTTCTCACCGCCGACCCGCACGGTACCGCCTTCGGGCGAGAACTTGCAGGCGTTCTCCAGCAGGTTTTGGAGCACCAGCCGGACGAGGCTGGCGTCGGCGTCGGCGCGCAGGCCGTCGGACACCTCAATCCGCGAGAAGTCGCCCACGTGGGAGACGCCGACACCCTCGGCGACCTCGCGGGCGAGGGCCGACAGGTCGAACGACGAACGCTGCAAGGGCTGGCGCGCGAGGCGGGCGAGTCCCAGAAGGGCGTCGATCAGCTCACCCATGCGCTGGGCGTTGTGCGCCTGCCGCTCCAGCAGGGTGCGGTGCTCGGGCTCGAGGGCGTCGCCGAGGTCCTCAAGGAGGATGCGGCTGGTGGAGTTCATCGCCCGCAGGGGCGAGCGAAGGTCGTGGGCGATGCTGTAGTTGAACGCCTCGGCCTCCTCGTTCGCCCGCGTCAGCTCCGCGGTGCGCTGGCGAACGATGTCGTCGAGGGAGGCGTTGAGCGCGCGCAGGTCGGCCTCCGCCCCAGCGCGCTCGATCGCGTCCCAGGCCCGCATGGCGACGTCTTCCAACAACTCCGTCTCTTCGGAGGTCCAGCGTCGCGCGTCGGGGTGGTGGACGGCGATGTTGCCGACCATGGCGCCGTCGCGCATGATCGGCACGGCGAGGAACGATCCGATTCCAAGGGAAGCGAACGCGGCGTCGTACCGCCCTCGGGTGAACGGATGGATGCGCGTGTCCTCGACCAAGATGGGGAGGCCCTTCTCGAACGCGCGCATGAGATCGGTTCCGAACTCGTCGTAGGTGTAGCGGCCCTCGATGGGCGGCACCCCGTCGACCCATCCGGTGTGGACCTCGATCGTCTCCGCCGCCCGGTCCGCGATGGCGTAGGTGCTGCGGCAGCCGCCCAAGAATCTGCCGACGAGCCGGCAGGCGATTCCGGCGATCTCGACCGCGTCGCCCACGCCGCGCAGGGCGTCGATCAACTCCACGGTCAGCCGCTGGCGCCGTTCGCTTGCCCTTACGGCTTCGAGGGCAGCGCGCTCCGCCGCCTGCGCCTCCTTCCGAGCCGTGATGTCGACCACCACGCCCGGAAGCCTCACCACGCGGCCATCGTCGTTCCGCTCGGCGTTTCCCCGGGCCACGAGCCAGCGCACCTTCCCCGCCACGAGGACCCGGTACTCCATGTCGTACACCGATCCCTCGGCGAGCGCCTTGCCCAGCGACTTCGCGACCGGCTCCCGATCCTCGGGATGGAGCCTCGCGAGGTAGTCCCGGGTGCTTCCGACCGCGGCCTCGGCCTCGGTCATCCCGAAGAGCCTTCCGAGGTTGGCGTCGCCGTTGATGCGGTCGTTCACGACGTCGAGCATCCACGTTCCGACGTCGGCGGAGGCGAGGGTCGCCTCGACTCGGCGTTGCGTCTCGCGCAGGGTCCGTTCGGTCTCGATCCGGTCGGTGAGCTCGACGGTGAAGCCGTCGAACCGGTAGGGCGTGCCGTCGTCCCGGTAGAAGGCGTTGCCCGTTGCACGGACCCAGCGGGTCTTGCCGTCCCTCCCGAGGGTGCGGTAGACGACGTCGTACGGGACGCGGTCGTTGATGGCGCGGGCCATCGCGTCGGCGGTCATCGCGCGGTCGTCGGGGTGGAGCATCCCCAAGAACGCCTCGACGCCCACCTCCTCGTCGTCGGCGATGCCGAAGTGGCGGCGCACCTGGGGCGACCAGTCGAAGGGGTGGTCGTCGAGGGGAAGGTTGCAGCGCCACACACCGAGTTCGGTGGCGCGCATGGCGCTGGCGAGCCGCTCGGCGTCCTCCGCCTCTCGAGCCGCCTGACGCCTCGCCTCGGAGATGTCGCGGAAGAAGAGGGCGAGCCCGTCGGGACTGGGATAGGCGTGGATCTCCAGCCAGAGATCGAAGCGACCGGACTCGAAGTAGCCGTGGACGAACCGGACGGGCACGCCCTCGGCCATCGCGCGGCGGTAGTTCCGCTCGATCTCGGTGCCCACGTTGCCGGGCCACTGCTCCCAGATCGTACGTCCGACCACGCTCTCCTGCGTGATGCCGTTGAGGGCGGCGGTGGCGCGGTTGATGTAGGTGATGCGGAAGTCGCGGTCGAGGAGGATGACGTTGTCGGTCGTCGCCTCCAGCGCCCAGAGGGCCTTGCGGTCTTCCGGCGCGTTCTCGGGCATCGCCGACTAGTCTATCATCCCGAAATCGAACGCGGGATGGGGGACCACGGCGTCCACGCGGCGGCGGGCGCGCGCCAGGACGGCACGGCGCTCGGCGGGCGTGAGCCGGTGCCAGCGGTGGAGGTCGGCCAGGACCAGGGCGTGGACGAGGGGACGGTGGGCGCACGAGGCGGCGAGGGCGGCCAATTCGTCGAGGCCCGCTTCAACGGGCGAGGGCATGAGGAGCGTCGCGACCATGACGATCTCATTGTACAACGCATATGTAGAATATCGTCTACTATTTAGATCGGGATATAGTCGCCCAGGAGGTTCTCACGGAGACACGAAGAGGCCGTTCCGCTCTTGGTGCCCCTACGAGAGATTATGGAGGGTGGGAAGGGCGCTACTCGACTTCCTGCTTCACCACGCGCACGAGGACGCCCTGGATCTTCGGCTCGATGAACAGGTACAGCGTCGTCGCCCCGGCGCGGACGATCGCGCAGGCCCCGAACCAGTCGTCGATGAACACGTCGCGCAAGCTACGGCGCGTGTCCCCGCGAAGGCGCCAGCCCTCGATGGCGTCGACGGAGCCGTAGACCACCTCGACCTCCGCCTCGGCGACGTCGGCGGGGAGGATCTGGTTAAGGCGGGTGTTCCAATTGCGGAAGGATGCCTCGTCCACGAAGAAGCGATTGCCGAACGACGCCTTGGGCACGCCGAAGGTCTTCAGGAACCGCTTGTGCATATGGCCCGGCACGAACGACTCGCGGAACTCGTCGAAGGCCTCTTCGGTCTCCTTCACGCTCAGCGGGCGCGGCGTGCCCCAGAGCTTCTTCCATCGGTCGACGCGGCCCTCGGGGGTGGGGCGGGGGTTCGGCGTGGTCATGCGTCTATTGTGGCGCGGGCGGAGGTCTACTCCTCCAGATGGCGCAGGAACGCGGCGGGCCGGTCGAGGAAGGCCCGCGTGGTGCGGACGTGGTCGGTGTCCTCCCAGGAGGTCCGCTCGAAGCGTCCGGCGTCGAGGGCGTAGATCCAGGCGTCGGGATAGGCCATGAGGATGGGCGAGTGGGTCGCGACGAGGAACTGACAACCGCCCCGCACGAGGATGTCCATCTCCTTGAGCAGGACGAGTTGGCGCTGGGGCGAGAGCGCCGCCTCCGGCTCGTCGAGGACGAAAAGGCTCTCCCAGCGGAACCGCTCCTGGATGAGTTGGAGGAAGGCCTCGCCGTGCGAGCGCTCGTTCAGGCTTTTCGCGCCGTAGGCGTCGAGCACCCAGGGCTCGTCGAGGCTTCGGGCGTCGAGGTCGGTGGCGAGGCCGAAGAACGCCTCGGCGCGGAGGAAGAAGCCGTCGGCGGGAGTCCGGTGGCTCCGTTGGAGCCGCAGGTAGTCGTGGAGGCCGCCGTCGAGATCGCGCACGAACGAATCGCGACTCAGCGGTCCTCCCGTCTCGGGGAAGCCCGCGCGCACGGCGATCGCCTCCAGGAAGGTCGACTTGCCGCTGCCGTTCTCCCCGACGAGGAAGGTGACCGCGGGATGGAGATCGAACCCTCGGAAGCCCTGGACGAGGGGGAGGCCGAGCGGGAACGCGCCGGACGCGGGAATGCCGTCGGGGTGCGGCTCGACGCGGCGGAAGAACGGAACGCGGTCCTCGGGGCGGGGTCTCATCCGAACCTAGCCGACCAGCAGCAGGGTGTCGCCCAGCGACACCACCGAACCCGGCTCGGCGACGATCCGCCTCACCGTTCCGCTCAAGGACGAGGGGATTTCGTTGAACACCTTCATGGCCTCGATGAGGCCGACGATCTGGCCGGCGGCGATGACGTCGCCCTCCCTCACGAAGGGCGCGGAGGTGGGACTGGGAGCGTCGTAGAAGATGCCGCCCATGGGGGTCGTGACGGGCGTTCCGACCGGCGCGGCGGCGACGGGCACGGCCTCGGAAACCTCTTCCTCCACGAATTGCGTCTCCGTGGACGCAGGTGTGGCGGCAACCAGCGTGGCGTGACGGCGGAAGGCGACGCGGAACGGACCGTCCTCGAGCGCCGCCTCTGTGAGCCGGTACTCCTCCATCAGCGCGGCCAGCGCGTCGATCCGCTCCTTGAAATCGAACACCGGGGGCTATTATGACCGACGCTGGTACCCTCTGAAGGATGGGGACGCTGGGGAGGTTCGCCGAAAGCTCTCCCCTGATCCGAGTCCTTCGCTACCGCGACTTCCGCATCCTGTGGATCGGCGCGTTCGTCTCCTTCACCGGAGGCCAGATCTCCAACCTCGCGCAAGGATACTTCGTGTTCCAGCTCACGGGCGACGAGGCGAAGCTCGCCTTGATCCCCTTCGTGTGGAGCATGCCGATCTTCCTGTTCGGCCTCGTCGCGGGCTCGTTCGCCGACCGGTTCGACAAGCGGCGGGTGTTGGTTCTGACGCAGTTCCTGTTCGGCATCGACTCGCTGTACATGGCGGCGGCCACGTACTGGCACTTCATCCAGTACTGGCAGATCATCGCCATCGCGCTGCTCAACGGCTGCATCGCTTGCGTCGAGATGCCCACGCGGCAGAGCGTCGTCAGTCGGGTCGTGCCCATGGCGGACCTCGCGGCGGCGGTGCCGGTGAACGCCATGACGTTCAACGTCGCGCGCATCGCCGGTCCGGCGATCGGCGGGCTGATCCTCAAGGCGGTCGGCGTTTTCGGCTGTTACCTCGTGGACGGCGTGAGCTTCCTCGCGCTCATCTTCTCCTTCCGCAAGATCCGGGCCGATCTCACCTCGCCCGCGCGTCCCCAAGGCTCCCTCCTCGACCTCGTGAAGGAGGGGGCGCTCTACGCCGTGCGCGACATCCGCCTGCGGACCCTGTGGCTTCTGGAACTCGCCACCGCCCTCTTCGGCCTCTCGTACGCGGCTCTGATGCCGGCGTACGCGACCGACATCCTCGCCCACGGCGACAAGGAGGCGGCGAAGGGACTGCTCGCCCTCGCGGGCACGGCGATCGGCGCAGGGGCGTTCATCGGCCTCCTGGTGGTCACGCAGCTCGCCGCGAGCCGCCGGAAAGGGCTTCTGATCCGCCTCTCGATCGGCATGATGGCGTTCGGTCTCACCGGACTCGCCCACACCGACCGGCCTTGGATCGCCTACCCGATGCTCGCCATTGCGGGGGCGGGCGGCATCATGCAGCTCAACACGACCAACGCGCTTTTTCAGACTCTCGCGCCCGAAAGGCTGCACGGACGCGTGCTGGCGATGCACGTCTGGGCGCTGAACGGCCTCTCACCCTTCGGCGTGCTGGTGCTGGGCAGCATCGCGCGCGCGACGAAGGACCGCGCGGAGTTCCCGCTCCGCGGCGGCGTTCCGTTCGCCTTCTCGCTCGGTGGCGAGCTGATGGCGATCGTGCTCCTGGTCACTTTCTTCACCCGCAAGGGGCTTGAAAGGTTGCACCGCGACCCCGACCCGGGCCTGGCGGCGGAGATCGCCACCGCCGCCGCGACGATGCGGTAGATTGCCCCTCGGTTCTTGGCAGAGGGATTCCCCGGCTGGGGGCGTCGAGTGGTGCGTCGGCCTTCGTCTGGCGGGTTCGCGTATCCCGGTGTGCGGGACGCGGGCACGAACCATCCGGCAGCTACGGGAACCCGATCATTCTGGGTCGACGCCCTACTAGGCCGTGTCCGGCGAATCGGTTCCCCTCTCCCCTCTGGGGAGAGGGGGCGAGGGGTCCGGGAGCTTGACGAGGCTTGCGGGGTCTGTGCCG
>CAXTOO010000093.1:0-13675 GCA_964245875.1 uncultured Fimbriimonas sp.
CCATCGCGAACGACGTGGCGAAGTACTTCGCGATCATCCCCGCGATCTTCGTGGCGACCTACCCGCAGCTCGCGTCCCTGAACTTCATGGGCCTCTCGAACCCCCGCTCCGCGATCCTCGCGGCGGTGATCTTCAACGCGCTCATCATCGTCGCGCTCATTCCGCTCGCCCTGCGCGGCGTCGCGTACAAGCCCATGGGCGCGGCGCAGGTGCTACGGCGAAACCTCCTCATCTACGGTCTCGGCGGCATCCTCGTCCCCTTCCCAGGAATTTGGTTGCTCGACAAGCTCGTCGCGATCTGGACCAAGTAGGGGTTGTTGGTTGTTGGTTGTTCGCTCAACCCACAACCAGCAACCAGCGAACCAACCACCATGAAACTCCTCCGCCCCGCCCTCCTCCTCAACCTCGTCTTCATCCTCGTCTGCGGCCTCGCCTTCCCGGCGGTGGTCACGGGCATCGCCCAGACCGTCTTCCCGCGCCAGGCCAACGGCAGCCTCGTCACGCAGGACGGCAAGGTCGTCGGCTCCGAGATCATCGGCCAGGGCTTTGCCAAGCCCGAGTACTTCCACCCCCGCCCCTCGGCGGCCGGAAGCGGCTACGACGCCGCGAACTCCAGCGGCACCAACCTCGGACCGACGAGCGACAAGCTCATCAACGGCATCCCCGACGACCCGAAGACCGAGGCCGACGAGTCGTTCGACGGCGTCAAGCAGCTCGCCGCGAAGTACCGCACGGAGAACGGCCTCGCCGCCGACGCCGTCGTGCCCGCCGACGCGGTGAGCCGCTCGGCGAGCGGCCTCGACCCGCACATCTCGCCCAAAAACGCCGAGCTCCAGGCGTCGCGCGTCGCCAAGGCGCGCAAGATGGATGAGGCGAAGGTGAGGGAACTCATCGCCGCGAACACCGACAAGCCCTTCGCAGGCGTGTTCGGCGATCCCGGCGTGAACGTCCTGAGGCTCAACCGCGCACTCGACGGGCGTTGAAAAAAATTCCCTTTCGCAGGTTGGGCCTTTAGGCCCAACCTGCATGGAGGGTGGTTGACGAGACTATTCTGGACCACCGAGACCGAAAGGAGGCACGGGAACACAAAGAGGATCCATGTGCACTCGCCGCGAGAACGAGTTTCGTCAACCATCCGTCTTCCAAAGCCTCCGATGCTCCCAGCTAAGCTTGGCTAGGATGAAGCTCAGCGAAATCGAGCTCCTGCGAAGGGAGATGGATCTGCTCTGGGGCCCCGACTTCTATGGTCGCCCTACAAGTCCCAAGCCTCTCGTCGCGGTAGCGATCGCCGCCGATGGTCACGACGTTCGCTTCGGCCCGACGATGCCGCCCCATCTGAGACGCACCGTCGAGAGCGATTTGTTGGCCTCTGAAAGGGAAGATGTTCCCCCGCCCGCGCTCGAACGTTGGTCCGAGGAACTGGCGGCAAGGTCCCCCGTTCATCTGAAAGGCGGACCGAGCTACGTCTTCGAAGCCGATGCAACGATTCTATCGTCGCTTCGCACAATGACTTCAGAGGACGAGGATGCATGGAGTTTGTCGGAACGACGCCCCGAACGGTGGGGAGAAGACGAGGAGTGGGCCGAACTCCTTCCTGGCCGACTAGGGCCGTGGGCCATGGGGATTGCCGACGAACGTATCGTGTCGATCTGCTACACGCCGGTCGCCTCTTCCACGTCCGCCGAGGCGGGGATCTGGACCCATCCCGACGAGCGCGGCCGCGGTTGGGCGGCCCCGGTCACCGCGGCGTGGGCGCGCGTGGCCGCAGGCCACTTCGAGACCTTGTTCTACAGCACCGGCTTCCACAACGCCGCTTCCCAGGCGGTCGCGCGGAAACTGGGGGCGCGTCAAATCGGGGTGATCTGGCAGATCACCGAGGCCGCTCAGCAGGCGTAGAAGCATCCATCTTTACGGAATCCTTACGCCTGAGGGGCGATCCCTTGCGACATCCTTATAGGTCCGGCGCTCGCTCGCGAGCGCCGTACCCATGAGCCAACCCCGCGCGTCCATCCGCCGCCGCCTCCTCGGCAAGCCGATCCCGACCTCCGAGGCGCACCACGAGCGGCTTTCGCCCCTCTTGGGGCTGCCCGTCTTCTCGTCCGACGCGCTCTCGTCGGTGGCCTACGCCACCGAGGCGATCCTCCTCGTCCTCGCGTACCTGGGCACGGCGGCGCTCCACCTCCAGGTCTGGATCTCCATTGCGATCGTCGCGCTCATCGTGTTCGTCAGCATCTCGTACCGCCAGACGATCAACGCCTACCCGAGCGGCGGCGGCTCGTACGTCGTGGCCTCGGAGAACCTGGGGCGGTTCCCCGGCCTGGTCGCCGCCGCCGCGCTGCTCATCGACTACATCCTGACCGTGTCGGTCTCGGTCGCCGCGGGCATCGCGGCGATCCTCTCCGCCTTCCCGCACATTCGCCAGCACGTTCCCGACGCGACGGTCACGCTCTCGATCCTCTGCATCGCGGTCATCGCCTTCGCGAACTTGCGCGGCCTGAGGGAGTCGGGCTCCCTCTTCGCGGTGCCGACCTACGGCTTCGTGCTCGCGATGTTCGCGGTCATCCTCGCCGGGATGTGGGGCATCGCCCACACGCCGACCATCCCCTTCCACGTCGAGAGCGACGTGGTCGGCAAGGAGGCGGCGGTGCTGCCCTGGTTCATCGTCCTGCGCGCCTTCGCGGCGGGCTGCACGGCGCTCACCGGCATCGAGGCGGTGAGCAACGGGGTCCAGGCGTTCAAGGCGCCCGAGAGCAAGAACGCGGGCAAGACGCTCGTGATGATGTCGAGCCTGCTCACGTTCCTGTTCCTGGGGCTGGGCTACGTGGCGCTGCACCTGCCGGAGCACTACGCGCGCTTCAACGTCTACGAGGGCAACAGCCCGCACTACCTGACCCTCACCGCGCAGGTCGCCGCCTTCGCCTTCGGGCAGGGAAGCTTCGGCTTCTACGCGGTCCAGATCTTCGTCGCCCTCATCCTCGTCCTCGCGGCGAACACCGCGTTCGCCGACTTTCCCCGTCTCGCCAGCCTCATCTCGCGCGACGGCTTCCTGCCGCGCTACCTCGCGCGGTTGGGCGACAAGCTCGTGTTCCACAATGGCATCGTGGTGCTCGCGGTCGCGGCGGCGCTGCTGATCGTGGCGTTCAACGGCCAGCTCGACGCCCTGCTGCCGCTCTACGCCGTCGGCGTCTTCACCGCGTTCACCCTCTCGCAGGTCGGCATGGTGCGCCACTGGCAGAAGGAGCGCGGCGCGGGGTGGCAGAGGAGCGCGGCGATCAACGGCACGGGCGCGCTGCTCTGCGGCGTGGTGACGCTCATCATCGGCGTGACGAAGTTCCGCGAGGGCGCGTGGATCGTGATCCTGCTGATCCCCATCATCGTGGCGGCGTTCTTCGCCATCCACCGTCGGTACGCCAAGGTCTCGCGCCAGCTCGACCTCGCGCCGGGCGAGACGGTTCCGGGCTACGCCGGAGGAATCTCGGTGCTGCTCGTGCCCCGCGTCCACCGGGGCATCCTCGTCGGCCTGGAGTACGCCCGCCAGATGAAGGGCGAGTGCCAGGCCGTCCACATCACGCTCGACGACCGGTCGCTCTTCGCCGTCCAGCGGGCTTGGGAGACCCACGCGCCGGACGTGCCGCTCCACGTCCTGCCCTCGCCCTACCGCTCGCTCATCGATCCCATGCGCGACTACGTGGACACCCTGCGCGAGCGCAACCCGGACCACCTCATCACCGTGATCGTGTCGGAGGCGGTGAGCAAGAACCCCATCCACCGCCTCCTCGTGGAGAACGTCGCGTCGCAGATGAAGGACGCGATGGCGTCCCGTCCGGGCGTTGTGGTGGCGAACCCCAGGTACTTCCTGAGCTGAATCCCACGCATCGCCCCGGTCTACCCCGGGGCGATGCGTGGGACCAGCCCCCTCGGCGGACCGCTTCGCGGCGCGGGCACGAGGGCATCCCGCGGCGACGGGAACCCGATCGTTCTGGGTTGACGCTCCACTCGGCCTCTTCGTCGGCGAGCAGAACCGCCGTCTCCTGGCGAACGACGACGACACCCCACCGAACGTGGCAAACTGATCGTGCGGAGCACTCCCTACGACCGCTTCGAGGGGGCCGAAGCGATCCACGACCTTCTCGCCGTTCTCTCCGGAGCCTGACCATGAACCTCCCGCTCGAAGAGTCCTTCCGCTGGTTCGGCCCGAACGACCCCGTGCCCCTCGCCCATGTCCGGCAGGCCGGGGCCGAGGCCGTGTTCACCGCCCTCCACGACATCCCCTACGGCGAATCCTGGCCCGTCGAGGCCATCCGCGAGCGCAAGGCGACCCTTGAAGCCGCGGGCCTGCGCTGGACCGCCGTCGAGTCCGTTCCCGTCCACGAGGACGTCAAGACCGGCCGCGGCGACCTCGGCCGCCTCTTCGAGAACTACGCGACCACCCTCCGAAACCTCGCCCAGGAAGGCGTCGCCACCGTCGTGTACAACTTCATGCCGGTGCTCGACTGGGTCCGCACCGACCTCCGCCACGTGCTGCCCGACGGCTCCGAGTGCCTACGGTACGACCCCGTCCACTTCGCCGCCTTCGAGATCCACGCTCTGGGGCGGCGCGGCGCGGAAGGGGAGTACCGGCCCGAGCAGGTCGAGGCCGCCGCCGCGTGGTGGCGCGGCCTCGACGAGATCGCCCGCAAGGTCTACGTGCGCGCGATCATCGACGTGTTCCCCGGCGTCAAGCTGGACCTCACCCTCGACGATGTCCGCGCGATGCTCGCCCGCTACGAGGGCATCGACGCCGACGCCCTGCGCGCCAACCTCGCCCGCTTCCTCCAGGCCGTCGTCCCCGTCGCCGAAAGGGTCGGCGTCCGCCTCGCCATCCACCCCGACGACCCGCCCTTTCCCCTGCTCGGCCTCCCCCGCATCGTCTCCCAGGCGTCCGACCTCCAGGCGATCCTGGAGATGGCCGAAAGCCCCGCGAACGGCCTCTGCTTCTGCACCGGCTCGCTGGGCGCCCGGCCCGACAACGACCTGCCCGCGATGGTCCGCCGCTTCGCCCCCCGCATCCACGCCGTCCACCTCCGCAGCACCCACCGCGATCCCGACGGCTCGTTTTACGAGGCCGACCACCTCGCAGGCTCCGTCGACATGCCCGCCGTCGTGCGCGCCCTCCTCGACGAGACCGACCGTCGCCGCGCCGAGGGCCGCCCCGACTGGCGCCTCCCTTTCCGCCCCGACCACGGCCACACCATGATGGACGACCTCGACAAGCCCCCCTTCCCGAACCCCGGCTACTCCGCCATCGGCCGGATGCGCGGCCTCGCCGAGCTGCGCGGCCTCATCCTCGGCCTCCAACACGCGCGGCTCGAGGGGCGGTCGTGACCCCCCACTCCGGCGCGTCCTGCTCCCCTCTCCCCTCCGGGGGAGAGGGGTCGGGGGTGAGGGGTCTGGAAGACGCGCCGGGCCGATGAGCTGTTCGCAGCCCGGGAGCGCAGGCTTCAGCCTGCACGAGGGCCGCAGGCTTCAGCCTGCGAAAGCGTCGGCGAGCGCCTTGTCGGCAAGGGCGTCCAGTCGCCCGGCCTTCACGTCGCCCTCGATCTGGCGATCCCAATGCTCTGCGTCCTGCTCCGCGAACCACGCGCGCAAGGCGCTCCACTCGTCGAACGACAATCCTCGAATGGCGACCTCGATCCCTTCGACCCGACTCATGGAGACCATTCTACAGCCACATTCCCAACGATGAACCGAACCTTCGATCTTGTTTCCCTCGGAGAGGTGATGCTCCGCCTCGACCCCGGCGACGGCCGCGTCTCCACCACCCGCACCTTCCAGGCCTGGGAAGGCGGCGGCGAGTACAACGTCGCCCGCGGCCTCCGCCGCTGCTTCGGTCTCAAAACCGCCGTCGTGACCGCCCTCGTGGACAACCCCGTCGGTCGCCTCGTCGAAGACCTCATGCTCCAAGGCGGCGTCGACCTGCGCCACCTTCGTTGGACGAAGTACGACGGCGTGGGCCGCGAGACCCGCAACGGCCTGAACTTCACCGAGCGCGGCTTCGGCGTGCGCGCCGCCGTCGGCTGCTCCGACCGCGGCCACACCGCCGTCTCCCAGCTCAAAAAGGGCGACATCGACTGGGACGCCATCATGGCCGAGACCCGCTGGTTCCACACCGGCGGCATCTTCACCGCCCTCTCCGACACCACCCCCGACGTCGCCTGCGAGGCGATGAAGGCCGCCAAGCGCCACGGCGTCACCGTCTCCTACGACCTGAACTACCGCCCCTCCCTCTGGAAATCCATCGGTGGCCAGAAGCGCGCCCAGGAGACGAACCGCGCCCTCGCGCCCTACGTCGACGTGATGCTCGGCAACGAGGAGGACTTCACCGCCGCCCTCGGCTTCGAAGTCGAGGGTGGCACCGAAGACCACGCCGACCTCGACCTCGAAGCCTATCGAAACATGATCGAGCGCGTGGTCGCCGAGTTCCCGAACATCACGACCCTCGCCACCACCCTGCGCGTCGCCACCAGCGCCACCCGCAACGACTGGGGCGCCGTCGTCTACCAAGACGGTCGACTGTACCCGGCGCCCGAACGTAAAGGCCTGGAGATCTTCGACCGCGTGGGCGGCGGCGACTCCTTCGCTTCGGGCCTGATCTACGGTCTGCTGACGGACAAAGGACCCCAGTGGGCCGTCGAGTGCGGCGCGGCCCACGGCGCCCTGGCCATGACCACTCCCGGCGACAACACGATGGCCACCCTCGACGAGGTCTTGAAGGCCATGAAGAGGGGAACCGCCCGCGTAGACCGCTAGCCCTTTGGGAGTGCGGGAGCTTGCTCCCGCTTTCCGCCAGCGAGCTTGCTCGCTCCACCCGAACGCCGATGAACAAAACCGAAGTCCTCGCCTGGATCAAGCGCACCAAGATCGTCCCCGTCGTGCGCGCCGCCTCCCCCGAGTCGGCCCTCGCCATGGCCGAGGCCCTTGTCGAGGGAGGCATCGACGTCCTGGAGATCACCATGACCGTGCCCAGCGCGATCGACGCCATCCGCGAACTCGCGAAGCTCGAAAACGCCCTCGTCGGCGCGGGCACCGTCCTCGATCCGGACACCGCCGAGGCCTGCATCGAGGCCGGGGCGCGCTTCGTCGTCTCGCCCGCGCTCGATGTCGAGACCGTCCGGGCCTGCAACCGACTGGGCGTCGTCGTCGCGCCCGGCGCGCTCACCCCCACCGAGGTCGTCGCCGGCCACCGCGCGGGCGGCGATGTCGTCAAGGTGTTCCCCTGCGATGCCCTCGGCGGCGCGGCCTACCTGCGGTCCCTCCGGGCGCCCCTCCCCCACATCCCCCTCATGCCCACCGGCGGCGCGACCCTCGCTACCCTCGCCGACTTCCTCGCCGCGGGCGCGGTCGCCGTCGGCGTCGGCAGCGCCCTCGTCGATCCCAAGCTCCCCCACGACGAGCTCGTCGAGCGCGCCCGCGCCTTCCGCAAAGCCGCCGGCTAACTTTGGACTGCGGCGCTCCGCGCCTGCGACCGATTTCCCAAGCGCGTGCAGTAAACGCCGGGAGCGTTCCCAGTAGGCGTCGGATGCCTCCCTTTGCGTCTTCGCGCCTTCGTGAAAACCTGAGACGCAATCCCGACGGTTGACTTCCCCCAGCCCAAGGGCGAAGGGAACGTGACCCTCCACCCGCCCCCAACGCCGATTTCCCAATCTGAACAAAATCTCTCCGACCGCCGACCTGCGTCCCTTCAGCGAACCTGCAAAGGGCCTGATTTGACAGCATCTAGGCCCCTATTTGCAAGCATCCGACGAGATTTCGACGCCAAGAATCAGGATCCGAGAAGGGGGAACGTGCCTCGAATCGTCCCTTCCTCGTCCCACAGATCGTGCCAGTCCCTCGCCCCTTCCCAGAGGAACACCTGCCCTTTGATGAGTCGGCACCCGCGATCGATGCGAACGAGGGCGTCCATCTCCTCATTCGAGAGCAGATCGCCCGAAGCGGCGCGGAGGCTGCTCTCGAACTGGTGCCGCTTCACCGAGAACGGGATCGGCACCTGCCCGCGAGTCACCGCCCACTTGACGCACACCTCGGCGGGCGTGAGGCCCCGTGCCGCCGCGATCTCCCGGATCACGGGGTCGTCCACGTCGGAGGTGTCCTCCGGCGTGCGGTCCCTCTCGGGCCGGCTCGGCGACCCGAGCGGCGAGTAGCCGATGGGCAGGATGCCCTGCGACACGACGTAGTCGAAAAGCTCCGGCTGCTGGAAGTGCGGGTGCAGCTCCATCTCGTTCGCGGCGGGCCTGACCTCCGCGTCGCGCAGGAGAAGCGACAGCTTGGAGACCGTCATGTTCGACGTTCCGATGTGGCGCACGAGGCCCCGCTCGACGAGCCGTTCGAGGGCGTGCCAGGTCGCCATGTACGCCTCGTGGACGTACGGTCGGGCGCGCGGATCGCGCGAGTCGACGCCGACGCCCGGCGCGTGAAAGTTCGGGAACGGCCAATGGACGAGGTACAGGTCGAGGTACTCCAGACCCAGGTCCCTCAGCGACTCCTCGCACGCTGCACCGGGGTCGGCGTGGCGGTCGTTCCAGAGCTTGCCGGTGATCCACAGGTCTTTTCGGTGGACGCCGGTCTGGGCGAGCGCCGCCCCGACCTGCCGCTCGTTGCCGTACACCGCCGCGCAGTCGAAGTGCCGATACCCGACCGCCACCGCCTCGATCACCGCCGCCGCCACCTGGTCCGGACCGTACTTGTCCGAGCCGAACGTACCCAGCCCGATCACCGGGATCTCGGCCCCCGAGGCGAGGGTGCGGGTCGGCGCCGTCACGCCCCGCCTTCCTGTCGCGATCCCCGGTCGATGTCGTTCATCCCCACGCTAGCCTACAAGCGCTCCGCCACTCGGCAAGGATTCGTCGAGCGGTTCGAGTTCCACAATCCTAGCTTTAACGGAGGATGACGCGGGCGCGTTCAGGGAACATTTAAGGCGAGGCTCTCGGTCGGACGGCCACTCCCAGATCGCGTCCGAAGGTGCCGCGGTAGCCCGGACTCTCCAATGTTTGGATCTTCGATCCTACGGCATGGTGGGCGGTACAGGATTTGAACCTGTGACCCCTACAGTGTCATTGTAGTGCTCTACCACTGAGCCAACCGCCCATCCGAAAGCATAGTATCCCCTGCCCGCGGCCGCTTTGTCAACAAAGGCCCGCATACATCGAAATATGATGTATAGTGGTGTCGATGGCATTTCGCGGAGATCTGGAGGCGCTCGTCCTCGGTGCGCTCGACGGCGGTGCGGCCCACGGCTACGAGATCGCGCGCCGCATCAAGACCGTCAGCGAGGAGGCGCTCGCCGTCGGCGAGGGGCTGTTGTATCCCGCGTTGCACGCGCTGGAGCGCGACGGCCTCGTCCACGCCGAGTGGGTGTCGCAGGAAGGCAAGCCGAACCGGAAGGTCTACCGCCTCACGGAAGCCGGCCGCGGCGCCCTCGCCAAGAAGCGGAAGGAATGGCAGCGCTTCGCCCAGGGCGTCGCCGCCGTCCTACGACCGGGGGTGAGCGGTGCTTAGGTCCTACCGCGCGGATCTGGAGCGCGACCTCGCTCGCCGCCTGCCGGGCGAGGAGGTGCAAGCTCTGCTGGCGGAGACGGAAGCGCTGGCCACCTTCGGTCGAAGCGAGGCGCTTCCCGATGTTCGTCACGCTCGTTTCATCGTGTTCCGCCTATGGGGTCTCACCACCGCCGTCGCCCTTCTCATGGCGAGCACGGCGCTCTTTCTCCTCACCGACTGGACTTGGCTCGCCCTAGGTCCTCTTGCCGTGGCGGGGTTCGGCTCGGCTTGGTTCGTCGTCCAGGGCTTTCGTGCTGGTCGCCCGGCACCCGTCCCATTGTTCTGGGGCGGAATCGGTGCCTCGCTCTTGAACCTTCGCGCGTACGGAGGCGAGCACCACGTGATCCGCTGGCACGCGCGGGAGACGATGCTCGCGGACATGGCGCGGCCCATACGGCCAGGACGCACCTGGACCGTGCGCGACCCACGCGGGAACCCGACGACTCACCAAGAGGCGAGTTCCGGCCCGATCTACGACGCCTCGGACATCGACGCCCTAACCCGCGTGGAGGCCAACCCGATCGGCAACACCCTCTCGCAAGTTGGCGGCGCCTTCTCGTCGGGCATGGCCCTCGCGTGCGGCGCCGCCTTGTGCGACCTCGTGGGCGCGGGACTCGCCCTTCTGTGGGGCGAGCGCCACCGGAGGCGTACCCTTGCCTGATCGCCACGAGTATCTGGCCGACCTGGAGCTCCGCGCCCGCAAGTCCCTGACTCGCGAGGCCGCTGACAGCCTCCTCAGTGAGGCCAGGGAGCACCTCGACCTCTCGATCCAAGCGAGGCTGGAGCTTGGCGACGCTCCTCGCGACGCCGAGCTCCAGGCCATTGCCGCCTTCGGGCCGTCCGGGCGGATCGTTCGGAGGGAGTCGGCGCTGCGCCGGGGAAGAAGGCAGAGGCCAGCCCTGGTGGCGATGGTCCTGTCCGGTTCGGCGTGGCTTCCCCTCGCTCTCTCCCAGAACGCCGCCTGGTTCGCGCTTTCGGCGTTGGGCTTCGTGGCCGCGGCTTTGGTCTTCGCGACATCGTGCGAGGCGCGGCGCCCGCGGCGAACTTTCGCGGCCAGCGTCGCCGCCTTTTGGCTTCTTTCGACCCTGCTTCTGGCGGTCTTCTGCGGACCCTACTACAACGCCCCGATGGGCCGCGGCAGCCTTGCACGGATCGCCGACTTCTACCAGGGGTACGCCGAGGCGCGCATCCGAAGACAGGCGAAGTACGCCCACGCGGGCTGGCCCTCGGCCGAACTGAAGGCGCGCACCGAGCGCGACCGCGCGAACTATGCGGCCCTGAGCGCGGTCGCCCGAGAGGCCTCGACCGCCGTCGACCTTCCCGGCTCGACCCTTTGGGCCAGCCTCGCGACGGTCGCGTACGCCGCCTACCTCGTCCTGATGGCCTTCGTTGGGGCATGGTGCGAGCGCGCCTCTGCGCAGGACCCCCGCCCGTCCCGTTGGGACTACTGGAGGCCCCAATGAGCCAAGAACGCTCTCTCGGACCTGGAGCGGAAACTGGGGCGGCTTCTGCGCCCGGGCGAGATCGCGCCTCCTCGCCGAAGCGCGCGAGCATCTCGACGCCTCTGGAAACGAAGACCATCGCGCGGGCGAGGAGGTCCTGCGGCGCCAGCGATTGAGTCTCCCGCGTAGAAATCCCTTTCAAGACCGAGAGTCCATTGGCGGCCGCTTTCGCGGGCACGGAGGCCAGCGCCACGGCGCGGGGTCCGCAAGGGATCGCCGAACCGGGTGACTGGGGCCTCGAAAATATTTCCCTTTCGCAGGTTGGGCCTTTAGGCCCAACCTGCGAAAGGTTGGTTGACGGGCTTTCCACCGCAGAGGGCACGGAGGGCACGGAGGCGAGGGGTGCTCTACTGCCGCCCGCTCGCGGGAAAAAGTCAACCGTGTCCGGCGGGTCGATGGTGCTCTGGCGTCGGTGCGGGCCGGTGGTGCGCCGCGAGGCGGTTCACAGACCCGGCAGACGAACCTTGACGAGGGACTGGCCGGAGAGTAGAATCCGCTCGTGATCTGCCTTCCGATCTTGCTCGGTGACGCTCCGACCCGCACCCCGGCGATCTACCGTTGCCCCGCCGCCGAGGCCGAGTCGAAGTTTTTCGAGCGCTTCGTCGAAGAGGGCGGATTCGACGCCGTCTGCATCGAACCCGCCCCCGGTCCGAAGGCGCGCCGACTTGCGAGGGGAAAGCTGAAGTTCGTGTCCGCCAAGGCCATCGACACCCGCGCGAACGTTCTCTGGCGGAACTCGACCCTCGACTTCGTGAACGGCAAGATCTCGCCAAGGGCATGGCTCGCGCGAACTCAGAACCTGCACGAGACCGTCCACTTCCTCTCGTACCCGAAGGCCCCAAACCTCCGCGATGCGACGGGTCAAGAGTCCGGCCGTGCCGTGTTCGCCGAGCTCTTCGTCCTCGCCCTGCCCGGACGACCCTGCTTCACCGCCGACGACACCGGCAACACCCGCTACCTGCCCGGTCCCGGCAGGCTCGAGAGTTGGCTTCTCGCGATGGAGGACCCGCACCTCGTCGTCGGCAAGCCCAAGGTGATCCGAGCCGACGCAAAGCCCGGGCTTCTCGTTTTCCGCGTGGGCAAGAAGACCTTCTACCTGAACAACGGAAAGGCGCCGCTCACCCTTCCGAAGCTAGACCTGGACAAAATGGGGGGCATCAGCCGGGGCTTGGACCTCGAAGGGAAGGTGCCCTCGCTCCTGCCGACGGGCTTCCTGAGCTTCGAACCCTGAACCCTTTAGCCTGCCGAGGGCGTCTTGATCGGTCGCCAACCCGCCGCCGCGGGCGAGAGCGCCGCTCCGTAGAGCCGAAGGTCCGCGATCGTGCCGTTCAGAGGCTGGTTGTGCGGCCCTCGGTCGTTCTGCACGTTTCCGATCCCGATTCCCGGTGCCGAGCCGCGGTCCAGCACCACGAACGGTCGCCGTTCGGTGGAGGCCGTCCCCTCCAGACGTCCGTCGATCCACAGCTTCATCTCGCCTGTGGCGGCGTCGAACGAGGCGGTCACATGGACCCACCTCTTCAGCGTGATCGGTGAGGACACCTCGCCCGAGGCGCCCGTCGAGTCGTTCACCCCGAAGCACACCCTCCCGTCGCCGTGCAGGACGAGAGCGTAGGGATCGAGTCCCGCACGGTCGTCGCCGCGGAAAAGGATCTGCGCGCCGGGACCGTCGTTCACGTAGCTCCGAAGGTAGACCCACGTCGAGACGGTGAGCGCGTCCGTGAGCGCCAGCGGCGCGGCGTCGGCCAGGAGGAGGCCGCCGCGAGTCCCGTCGAGATCAAGCCCGAGGCCGAACGGCGTTTCAACCGTCTTCGCGCCCTTCGTCAGCCGGACCGCCACCCTCTTTCCCTCCACGAGGACGGTTCCCGCCGGATTGAGCCAGAGGACCGGTGCCGAAGCCGCCTTGCCCGGCGCCCCACCCAACGCCACCGCCGCCAACAGTCCGAGAACGCCCATCATGGTAGGTTTGACGCGCGAACGCCCGAGAGGTCACCGGAAAATTGGCGCGGCTGAAGGGACTCGAACCCCCGACTTCTTCCTCCGGAGGGAAGCGCTCTATCCACTGAGCTACAACCGCGCGTCAGAATTGAGTATAGCATCGTGGTGCCTCCTTCTAGGAGGCATCTCCGGCTCCTCGTCGCCCCGGCTTCCAGCCGGGGCTACGCCATCGCCATCTCGCGGCCCGTCACCATGCTCCGGCCGTGCTCGATAAAGTACGCGAACTCTTCCGGGAACTGCCGCAGCATCCCCATGACCGGCCACGCCGCCGCGTCGCCGAGCGGGCAGAACGAGCGCCCATCGATCTGCGACGCCACCTGCATCAGCAGCTCCGCGTCGCCCTCGCGTCCGCCGCCGGCGAGGATCCGCTCCAGGATCTGCACCATCCACCGCGTCCCCTCGCGGCACGGGGTGCACTTGCCGCACGACTCGTTCGCGTAGAACACCGCCGTCCGCCAGCAGAACGTCACGATGCACACCGTGTCGTTCAGCACCATGCAGCCGCCCGAGCCGACCATCGTCTTGGCCGTCTCCATCATCTCCTCGTAGCCGATGATCGCCGCCGCCGCCGCGTCGGGCTTGATGATCGGCATCGACGACCCGCC
>CAXTOO010000094.1:0-13392 GCA_964245875.1 uncultured Fimbriimonas sp.
GCAAGCCGGAGCTGGTCTCCTGCTACGCCGCAAGGGATACCAAGACCAAGTCGCTTACTCTTCTGCTGATCAACAAGATGCCGGATACCGCCGCTCTGGTTCCTCTGGCGCTGGCATCGGCGAATGCGAACAGTCCGAAGGGCGCGATCGAGTTCAACGGCACGCACTTCCAGCTCTATACCAACGACCAGGCCACGAAAGCGGCGCAGTATCGCGACCTCTTTCCCGCGCTGGTCGCGGCTTGGCGGGCATCGTGGGGCGACTTCCCGTTCTACGCGGTGCAGCTCCCAAGCTACGGGCGGAGGAAGGCAGAGACCGCAGAATCGGCATGGGCCGAGTTGCGCGAGGCTCAGACTTCGCTCCTCTCGCTCCCGAACACCGGCCTTGCGGTGGCGATCGACCTAGGAAACGCCGACGACATCCATCCGACCGCCAAGCGCGAGGTGGGCCGTCGCCTTGCGCTCGTTGCCCTGGCTCGGAGCTATCGTCTGCCCCTCGTCTACGAAGGGCCGACGTTTGCCAGCTTGACGGTCGTTGGCGACTTGGCGCGGGTGGAGTTCCGCAACGGCGCTCTCGTCACGACCGACGGAACGCCCCCCAAGGGTTTTCAGATCGCGGGACCCGACGGGCGGTGGTCGTGGGCCGAGGCGCGGATCGACGGATCGACCGTCGAACTTCGATCTACCGCCGTGCCCTATCCTGTTGCCGTGCGCTACGCCTGGGCCGACAACCCCGAGGTGAACCTCGGGAGCCACGCGGGACTGCCCGCGATGCCGTTTCGGACGGACACAAAGGGGTAACGTCCCCATCCGTGACCGTCCACACCCTTCCGTCCTGCGCGCCCCTCACGGACGTCGGCAAGCCGGTCCGACTTGGCCCGCCTGTATCGTATTTCCCGGCGGAGGGTACGGCGGCCTTGCCGACCACGAGGCGGAGCCAGGGGCCTACTGGCTCGATTCGACGGACTACCGCGGTTTCGTCTTGAGCTACCGGGTCGCGTTCAACCACCATCCCGCGCGGATCGGCATCCTCGGCTTTTCGGCGGGGGGCCATCTCGCTTCGACAGCCAGCACTCACTGGAGCGATCGGTCGGAGCGCCCCGACTTTAGCCTCCTGATCTATCCCGTCATCTCGCTACACGATTCCCTCTCGAAAGAGGCGCGCGTGAGCCTCGATACTCCGCCGACGTTCCTCTTCCACGGGGTGGACGACGCGGTCGTGCCGGTCGGGAATTCTCTTGCCTACGCGCGGGCGCTCGCGGACCACAAGGTGCCCTTCGAGCTGCACGCGGTGGAGCACGGCACACGGCTTTGGGCTGGGCTATTCCGGCTCGTTGCAGGATTGGCGGCCCGCCGCCGCGCGATGGCTGCGCGAACGGGCGTCTAAGTAAGGGATGAAGCCCGACGTTGTGGTGGTCGGAGCGGGCGCGGCCGGGATCTTCGCGGCGTGGCGCGCCGCGTCGTTGGGGGCGAGGGTCGTGCTCATCGAGAAGACCGCGCGCATCGGCACGAAGATCCTCATCTCGGGCGGCGGGAAGTGCAACGTCGCCCACGCTGGTCCGATCGAGGACGTTCTCAAGGCGTTTCGTCCCAACGAGGCGCGTTTCCTGCGCCCGGCCTGCTACCGGCTGAAGAACGACACGATCGTCGGGATGATGACCGACCGGGGATTGCGCGTGTACACGCGGGACGACGGTCGAGTGTTTCCGGTCGACCAAACCGCGAAAGACGTGGTCGCCATCCTTCGCGGCTACCTTGACGAAGCCGGAGTGGAGGTTCGGTTGGAGACTCCGGTAGAGGAGGTCGTGGCCGCAGAGGGGCGGATCGGCGGCGTTCGGGTGGGCGTTGCCACGGCACCGAAGCAGGGCTACCGAAAGGGAGCGTGCTTCGGCGCGAAGGCGCTGCTGAACGAAGTCTTGTCTTCCTCTGACCTCTCCCCTCGGCTCCCTCTCCAAGACGAGCCCCTTGGAGAGGGAGAGTTCTTGGACTGTCCTCGCGTTGTCCTCGCGACCGGCGGCAGCAGCTATCCGAACAGCGGGACAACCGGCGACGGCTGGCCCTGGACGATCGCACTCGGCCACCGTCTCGTGCGCACCCACGCGGCCCTCGCGCCGGTCTACCTTCGCCTTGATGAGGGCCACGCCGAGCGTTCCGGCGTGGCCCTCCGAAATCCCGTGCTCCGCGCACGTCTCGGGGGCAAGGAGATCGCCCGCTGGCAAGGCGACTTGCTCTTCACCCACCACGGTGTCTCCGGCCCGGCCGCGCTCGGAGTTTCGCGCATCGTCGCGGAGCGTCAGCCCGAAGGCGAGGCTTCGCTGGAGATCGACCTCGTTCCCGACGAGAGTTACGAGGCGCTATCGTCGCGACTGCTCGTCTACTCATCCGCGAATCCTCGGCGTCTTGTCGCGTCCTTCGTCGACGGCCTCGTGCCGGAACGTCTCGTCGGCGGTTTGCTGAAGGACGCTGGCGTTGAGGGCACTCTATCCTTTTCCCGTCTCGACAAGAAAGCCCGCAACCGGCTTGCAAACGTCCTGAAAGCATGGCCCCTCGGTCCCGTGAGAGCGGTGCCGCTGGAGAAGGGGGAGGTGGTCGCGGGTGGCGTGTCGCTCGACGAGGTCGATCCCCAGACGATGCGCTCCCGGCTCGTCAGGGGGCTGTACCTTTGCGGAGAGGTGCTGGATGTGGCCGGGCCGGTCGGGGGCTACAACCTCCAGGCCGCCTTCGCGACGGGCTTCGTCGCGGGCGAGACGGCGGCGCGCGACGCGGGTTTCTGATCGGGCCGCCACTCGCCAGAGTGGCTCGCTAGGCCCGGTCACCTTGGCGAGTGGCGCTCCGCGCGGTACCCTCTAGTCAATGCCCGTCACCGAGAGCCAGGTCCTCGACGCCCTTCGCGGGGTCGTCGATCCCGATCTCCACCGCGACATCGTCTCTCTCGATTTCGTGAAGGAGCTTGCGGTCGAGGGCGGTCGCGTGAGCTTCAAGGTGCAGCTCACGACGCCCGCCTGCCCCGTAAAGGAGCAGCTTCAGGCCCAATGCGTCGAGGTCGTGACGGCACTGGAGGGCGTCAGTGCGGTCGAGGTTGAGATGACCGCGCAGGTGCGCGCACGAGTCACTGAGGCCGCGGACCTTATCCCCGGCGTGAAGAACTGCCTCGCCATCGCGAGCGGAAAGGGCGGCGTCGGGAAGAGCACGGTGACGGTGAACCTCGCGATCGCCCTCGCGCAGACCGGCGCGAAGGTGGGGGTGCTCGACGCCGACGTCTACGGCCCCTCGATCCCGCTGATGATGGGCGCGGTGAACGAGAAGCCCTTCACGCGAGATGGCAAGATAGTGCCGATCATGCGGTTCGGCATCCACATGATGTCGCTCGGCTTCCTCCTTGAGGAGGGCCAGTCGGTGCTGTGGCGCGGTCCCATGGTCGCGGGCACGGTGAAGCAGCTTCTTCAGGACGTCGCCTGGGGGGACCTCGACTACCTTCTGGTCGACCTTCCGCCGGGGACGGGCGACGCGCCGATGTCGCTCGCGCAGCTCGTGCCGCTCACCGGCGTGGTGATCGTGACCACGCCGCACCACGTGGCGGCGAACATCGCTGGCAAGTCGGTCGGCCTTTTCCGCCGCCTCAACGCGCCGATCATGGGCGTGGTGGAGAATATGGCGGGGTTCGTGTGCCCCACCTGCGGCACGGTGAGCCAGATCTTCTCCGGCACGACGGGCGAGGAGCTGGCGACCTCGCTCAAAGTGCCCTACCTGGGTTCGATCCCGCTCGACCCCTCGGTGAGCGACGCGGGCGACCGGGGCGTCCCCGCCCTCGTGGCGGCGCCCGACCGTCCCCAATCGGACTCGTTCCGCGAGATCGCGGGGCGCTTGGCGCAGCAGTCGAGCATCCTGAGCATGGCCCGCAAGGACCTCACCCGGCTTGGCGACTCTTCCCAGAGACCGAAGTTCGCGCCGGTTGCGGAGTAAAGGCACCGCTCAGGTAAGTATCCATGATCGCCCTCCCCATCGGGAGCACCGGCCCGCCCTTTGCGTTCCGTAGGATGACCACGGTGACGTGCTTGACGGGGTCGCGGATGAACACCGTCGAGAAGCCGTAGCTTCCGCCTGTATGGTGCACCCGACCCTCGCCGTCGTCGTACCAACCGAGGCCATAGGGTGAAGGCTTGCCGCCGTTGAGCGTTCCGTGGCTCGCCATCTGCGCCTGGATCGCCTTCGAGACGGGAAAGCCCACGTCGAGCGCGGCGTCGTACTTCGCCCAGTCGCCGAGGGTGGAGAGGACTGCCCCGCTGCCGTCCGCCGCCGCCGGACGGCCCGCCCACTCGTTGATGTAACCGTTGTCCTTCCAGGCGTAGGCGTGAGCCCGGTGGGGCGTGATCTCATCATAACGGAAGTAGCGCGTCCTCGTCATGCCCGCGGGCTCAAAGATGCGCTTGCGTGCGAACTCGGCCAGCGGCAGCCCCGAGGCCTTCTCCACCGTCCAGCCCAGAAGATAGTAGCCTGAGTTCGAATACTTGAACCGATCCCCAGTCTTGAAGTCGAGCGGCAAAGGAGCTAGCTTCGCCAGGATCGCCTCCTTCGACCAGCGATTGAAGAAGTCGTAGCCCGGAACGTCAATGATGTCGTGGATGCCCGATTGATGGCCGAGAAGCTGCCGAAGGGTGATCCCCTTCCAACTCTCGGGCGTACCTTCGACGTACTTCGAGACGGGATCGTCGATCGACAGCTTGCCGTCCTCGGCGAGCATGAGGATCGACTCGGCGCAGAACTGCTTGCTCATCGAAGCGAGCAGGAACTCCGTTTCGGGCGTCACCGGCTCGTCCGCCTCGATGTCGGCTGTGCCGTAGCCCCGCGCGACGATGAGCTTTCCCTCGCGAATCACGCCGACCGCCACGCCGGGGATGTGCTCCTTCGCCATCGTTGCCCTGACGAGATCGTCGATAGCGTCGGCGCGGGCGTTCGCGAGCAAGCTCGCGAGGAGAAGAGCGGGAGCAAGCACCCGCACTCCCAAGGCTAGAGTCCGCATAGGAATGCGTACACCTCGTCGTTCATGCCAGGCAGGCCTTCGTGGCCGAAGTCGGGGTAGATCGCCAGCCGCTTCGCGGCACTGATCTTGTTGTAAGCGGCGAACACCGTCGAGGGCGGGGTCACCGTGTCCATCAGGCCGGTCGTCAGGAGCGTCTCGGCACGGATGCGGGGGGCGAGGTGCTGCACGTCGATGTAGCCTAGACGCTCGAAGTAGAGGTCGTGACGCTCGTGGCGCGGGTCACGGCGGCGGAAGAACTGGCGAAGCTCGTCGTAGGCCTGAATGTCAAAGTCCATCTCCCAAACCCGCAGATAATCGGAAAGGAACGGGTGCCAGGGCGCGATCCGTTTAAGCCGTGGCTCAAGAGCCGCACAGGCGAGCACCAATCCTCCGCCTTGGCTGCCTCCGAAGGCTCCGACTCGCGTCGGATCGACATCCGGCATCGTCATCATGACCCGCGCGAGTTGTACGGTGTCTAGGAAAACGCCCCGATAGTACAATCGATCCTCGTGATCCTCTAGGCCACGAACGATGTGGCCGCTTAGCGTCATGCCCCGAACGCCGCCGGGATCCTCGCTCCGCCCGCCCTGTCCCCGGCAGTCCATGGCCGCCACCACCATGCCGCTTGCGACGTAGGCCAGCTTGTCCGTCCAGTCTCCGCTGTTCATGCTGTAGCCGTGGAACTGGAGCACTGCGGGACAAGCGATTTTGTCCTTCGGCCGCAGGAGCTTCGCGTACACGCGGGCTCCGCCCACCCCCGTGAACTCCAGGTCGAACGCCTCCCCCCAGTCAATCGGCAGGGGCACGGGCGTCAGGATCGGCGCGGGATCGGTCGCGTCGAGTTCAGCGAGGGCGCGCGCCCAGTAGGCGTCGAAGTCGGCGGGTTTAGGATTGCGGCCTTCGTAGGCGTGGAGCGCGTCGAGGGGGAGATC
This sequence comes from uncultured Fimbriimonas sp., assembly GCA_964245875.1. Lineage (GTDB taxonomy): Bacteria > Armatimonadota > Fimbriimonadia > Fimbriimonadales > Fimbriimonadaceae > Fimbriimonas. Next base: position 5,952 of record CAXTOO010000094.1, read on the forward strand.
GACGAGGGGCATCGGCCTATTGTGGCGTAGGCGTCCCGCCTGCGTCTGTGCCCGCGAACCGCTTTCTCCTTCTATAAAGACATGAGGAGGAGGCGTCTTATTCCAATAGCCGCCGGATCGGTGTGGGATCGGGGATGCCCTCGCGAACGCACTCCAGGCTTGCCCGTCCATCGTAGCCCAACTCGCGTAGGCGAGCGAAGAACGAGTGAAGGGAGGGTTCCTCGCCCGTCGGCACGTTCCGCGCGAAGGGGGCGAAGTGGACGTGAAGCGGCGCGAACGGAATCTGTTCGCGCCAGAACGCGAGGTCGGCCTCGTCGTCGCGGGTGCCGGTCTCGACCAGCGCGTGGTAGCTGTCGGCGGTGTACGGCGCGTTCTCTGCGGCCAGCGCAAGAGCGAGGTCAGGGAGCGAGTTGCCGACGTTCGTCTCGCCGAAATTCAAGCTCTCGGGCGCGACGCGCAAGCCTAGCGTTTGAGCAAAGCGGTCGAGGTCGGCGGCGAGCGAGACGAAGCGTGCCTCTGCGTCGATCATGCCTTCGGGCGCCCGTCGGACTCCGCCGCTTCCCAGGACCATGACCTGCACCCCGCGGCTTGCCGCCGCCTCGATGATCTTGATCCCTCGGGGCAGCCCTTCCTCATACATCCGCACCTCCGAGGGATAAAAGAGGTTGGTGGTCTCGCTAGATTCTTTCGAGTTCGCAGGGAACTCGATGTAGTCGTAGCCCCCCGCCAAGGCGACGGGTCCTTCGTCGGGGGTGCAACAGAGTCCTAGTCGCATAAAGTATCCGTGCCGAGTACTACTCGGCGCTCCCAAGCTCAATCCGCGCTCCGCCTTGGCGCGCGCTCTCGTACACGGCGAGGATGATCCGAAGCGGCTCTATGGCCATCTCGCCCGTGATGAACGGCTCACGATCATCCGCGATAGCTCGTGTAAAGTCCTCGATCTGGAGACGGTGCTGCTCGCCCCAGTCGGCGGTCGGGTCCTCCTCGATCCACTCCGACGCGCCCGCCAGATGCAGGTTCGGTGTGGGCTGGCCCATGACGCCGCCGCCGTACCTGCCCATCTTCGCCTGCTCCGGATCGACCCGCCAGACCTTCGTTCGGTCGCCCTCGATGACGACCGTGCCGTGCTCACCATGCACCTCCAACCGTTCGGCAAAGCCGGGATAGAAGACGGTCGAGGCTTGGATCACGCCGATCGCGCCGCTCCGGTATTCGACAAGGACATTCGCCTGATCCTCGACTTCGATGTCGTGAGCGGCGGTGCGCACCATTGCCTGGACGGAGCGGATCCCGCCCATGATCCATTGGATCATGTCGACCGTGTGGACCCCCTGGTTCATCAGGCAGCCGCCCCCATCGAGCGCCCAGGTGCCGCGCCAATCGCCGGAGTCGTAGTAGGCTTGGGTCCGGTACCACTTGACGCCGGCGTCGCCTTCCAGCATCCGCCCGAGTTCTCCGCCCTGAACCGCCTCGCGAAGGCGTCGGATCTGGCGCGCGAAGCGATGTTGGGACACCACCCCGAGCTTGACACCCGTCGCGCGGCAACCGTCCACGAGCGCCTTCGCTTTCTCGAACGTAGTGTCAATCGGCTTTTCAACGAGAACGTGGCGACCCAGACGCGCGCAAGCGAGGGCGACCTCGGCATGGAGGCCGCTCGGAACGCACACGCTCACCGCGTCCACCGCGCTGCAGAGGACTTCGAGTGAGTTGAAATCGGGAACGTTGTACTTATCCGCCGTGGCTTTCGCCCGATATGGGACGACGTCGTAGACGCCCGCGAGGCACGCTCCGTCGATGCAGGTCAGCGCGTCGGCGTGGGTCGGAGCGATGGCCCCGCAGCCGACGAGGCCGAACCGGATCACTCGGCAAGCTCCGCGAGCAGGGAGTAGAGGGCGTTCGCCGCCTCGTTGAAGAGCTGTTCGCCGCTGAAGCCGCCGAACGCGCCGGCGGCGGCGAGGTGGGGCTCCAGGGTGAGCGGCCCTGACCAATGGTCGCGCCAGAGCGCCTGTAGGGTCACGAAGAGGCCCGCATTGCCCTGTCCCGCCGGCACGACCTTCCCATGCCCCGACTCATCGATAAAGGCATCCTTGATGTGGATCGTGTCGAGGTAAGGGATGATCCAGGGGAACCAATCCTCGACGGCGGTGCCGAGAAGGTGGGCGTTGGCGAAGTCGAACGCCGCCATGAGGTTCGCGCCCGCCAACTCGCGCATGAGGCGCTTCGCGTTCAGGGGATAGGCGCTCCAGAACTTCGCGTCGTTCTCCACGAGCAGGAGCACGTTCGTGGCCTGGGCGAGTTCCAACTGTCGCTCCATCCAGGCCATAACCGCGTCTCCGTCGTCGGATTCGGGCGTGAAGATCCTGATCCGTCGGACGTTCAGCCGCTGCGCGACCTTGATCGAGCGCGCCAGCTTTACCGTCTCCGCCTCCTCCGCGCCGGGCGCGAGCACGACCTTGTTCACCGGCGAGCCGACGCACTGAACGCGCAGCCCGGCTTCCCGGATCGCCGCGCCGACCGCGTCCACCTCGTCGTCCGAGAGGGCGAGGACGTTCTTACCGTCCACGCTCCGCAGGTCGAGGCCGACGACCCGGTTCTGCCGCATCACCCGGAGTTGCGTCGCGAGATCGGGCGCGATCTCGTCGGCGAACGCGGTGATCTCGAAGGCCATGCGACGGGTTCTACCCGCTCCGGCCTTGAGCGGACTGCCACGTTGGCCGGTTGCCTCGTAAGAAGTGGCCGGAACCGAACCGCGGCCCCGCCGGTCGGATTCTCCGTCTTGAGGCTCCGCCAGGTGAACAAGGATTTGAGCAGCACTTCCCCATCGTACGGCATCGTCGTCTTCAGCCACCTCCGCTGGAAGTTCGTGTGGCAGCGGCCCCAGCAGTTTCTCAGCCGCTTTGCGGAGGAGCACCCGATCCTTTTCGTCGAGCTCGGCGAGTTCGACGGCACCCCCGGCGAACCGCCTCGTGTCGAGATTGACTCGCCTCAAGGGAACATCACCGTCCTCAACGTCCACCTCGATCCGGCGGCATTCAAAACCGAGTCGGTTACCGAGGCGATGCGGAAAGCGGTTCGGGAAGAAATGTCGCGGCTCGGTATCGAGAACCCGCTTCTCTGGTTCTACAACCCGATGGACGCGGGCTGGGTCGTCGGGTGGCTGGAGAACCGCGGCATCGTCTACGACTGCATGGACGAGCTCGCCCAGTTCCGCGGCGCGGACCCGCTGCTCGTCCAGCGCGAGTCGGAGCTGATCGAGGCCGCCGACGTCGTGTTCACCGGCGGCATCGAGTTGTACGAGAAGAAGAGCAGGCAGCACGCGAACACCCACTTCTTCGGTTGCGCCGTCGAGTACGACCACTTCGCCCAGGCCCAGAACCAAGAACCGATTCCTGAGGACCTCGCCGCCATCCCCGGCCCCCGAATCGGCTGGTTCGGCGTGGTGGACGAGCGCGTGGACTACGACCTCCTCCGTGGGTCGGCGGCGAAGCGGCCCGACCTCCAGTTCGTGATCGTCGGACCGGCGGTCAAGGTCGACCCGAAAGGTTTCCCCCAGGCCCCGAACCTCCATTGGCTCGGCGGGCGCGACTACAAGGAACTCCCCGCCTACTGTCGCGGCTACGACGTCTGCATGATGTGCTTCGCGCTGAACGAGGCGACGGAGTTCATCAACCCCACCAAGGCGCTGGAGTACCTCGCCACGGGCCGCCCGGTCGTCAGCACGGCGGTGAAGGACGTCGTGCGGCAGTACCAGGACATCGTGGCCGTCGCCCACTCGACCGACGAGTTCCTCGCGAAGATCGACGACGCCCTCGCGGGAAAGCAGCAGGCGATGGTCGAGCGGGGCCTCGCGAAGGCGAAGGCCGCCTCCTGGGAGAACACCGTTGGCGAGATGCAGCGCATCATCGACGAGGCCCTGGCGAAGAAATAGAAGGCTCGGCGTCATACTGAACCATGCTCCGCCGGGTCGCCCTGACCGCCTTCCTCGCCGCCGCCGTCGCCCTTGCCGGGGCGCAGGAAAAGCTCAAGTTCGAGAAGTACACGCTGCCGAACGGCATGACGGTGATCCTGCACGAGGACCACAGCCTGCCCGTGGCGGCGGTCGACGTCTGGTACAAGGTCGGCAGCAAGGACGAGGCCGCGCGGCGCTCGGGCTTCGCGCACCTTTTCGAGCACCTGATGTTCATGGGCACCAAGCGGGTGCCCAACGGCCGGTTCGACTCGATCATGGAGGCGGCGGGCGGCGAGAACAACGCCTCCACCGCCGAGGACCGCACCGAGTACCACGAGAGCGGACCGAGCAACCTTCTGCCCACGTTCCTCTGGCTGGAGGCCGACCGCCTGGAGACGCTGGGGCGTGACATCGACCAGAAGAAGCTCGACCTGCAGCGCGACGTCGTGAAGAACGAGCGGCGGCAGACCACGGAGAACACGCCCTACGGCTCGGCAGAGGAGGCGATCAACGGCCTCATGTACCCGCCGAACCACCCCTACGGCCACAGCGTCATCGGCTCGATGGCCGACCTCGACGCGGCGAGCGTGGGCGACGTGCAGGGGTTCTTCGCCACCTACTACGCGCCGAACAACGCGATCCTAGCGGTGGTCGGCGACTTCAAGCCGGAGGAGGCGAAGGCGCAGATCGCGAAGCTGTTCGGCTCGATGCCGCGCAAGGACGACCCGCCGCGCCTGATCCTGCCCAACTACGAGTTCAAGACCAAGCGCGTCACGATGGTCGACCGCGTACCGCAGGCGAAGGTCATCATGGCGTGGCACAGCCCTGCCCGTTTCGCACCGGGCGACAGCGCGCTGGACGTGGTTGCGGGGGCACTGAGCAGCGGCGTCTCCAGCCGCCTCTACCGCCGCCTCGTCACCACCGACAAGCTCGCGACCGACGTGAGCGCCACGCAGAACTCGCTCCTGCTCGGCTCGCTTTTTGAGATCGACGTGACCGCCGCCGAGGGCGCCGACCTCGACCGGATCGAGGCGGCGGTCGACGACGAACTTCGGAAGTTCAAGGCGGAGGGACCCACTCCGGCGGAGGTCGAGCGGGTGCAGGCCCAGACGGAGGTGGCCCTCGCCGGGGCGACCCAATCGGTCGAAGCCCTCGCGGCGGAGCTCACCGAGTTCGAGGCGTACCTCGGGACGCCCGGCGGTTTCAACCGTTTGCTGGAGGATATCCGCGCCGTCACGCCCGAGATCGCCAAGGCGCAGGCGCAACAGACGCTCGATCCGGACGCGCGCCTCGTGCTGCGCGTCGTGCCCGCCCCGCCCGAGGCCCAGGGCGCGAACCCGCGCGACGCGCAACCCACGATCGGCGCGGCCTCGACGTTCACCGCGCCCGTCGCCCAGGACTTCACCCTGAGCAACGGCCTGAAGGTCCACTACTTTCGGCGTCCCGGCGTACCGCTGGTCTCGATGGCGCTCCTCGCCCACCACGGCGCGACAGAGGAACCGCTCGCCAAGGCGGGGGCGAACAACCTCATGGCCGACCTTCTTTCCGCAGGCGCGGGCACGCGAGACGCCTCGACCTTCGAGAGCGACCTCGAACGGCTCGGCGCGTCGTTCGCGGCCGACGCGACCGGACGCTCGACGATCGTCGGCCTCACCGTCTTGGAGCGCAACCTCGACAAGGCGCTTCCCCTCTACGCCGACGCCCTGATCCGGCCCCGGTTCGATGCGGGAGAGTTGGAGCGCGCCAAGCGCGTCCAGGTCGCCGACCTCGAGGAGGCGGCGAACAATCCCAGCGCGCTGGCGAGCAAGGTGGCCCGCGAGGCGTACTTCGGTGCCGAAACGCCGCTCGGTCGCCCGGTGAACGGAACGCCGACGACCGTCCCGACGATCTCTAAGGCCGACATCGAAGCCGCCTACCGGCGCAACCTCGGCCCCGCCGCCTCGGAGCTGTTCGTCGCGGGCGGGCTGCCCCTGGAGACGGTCAAGGCGGCGCTGGAGACGAACCTCGGCACCTGGAAGGGCACCGCGACGCCCGCGCCCCTGACGCCCTACGCGGCTCCCGCCGCGAAGCCCCTGCGCGTCCTCATCGTCGACCGTCCGGGCGCGGTCCAGACGAACGCCCGCTTCCTCTTCCCCGCCCCGGCGCTCGGCGACGCGAACCGTGCTGCCGCCGAATCGGCGGCGACGGCGCTCGGCGGCTCGTTCACGAGCCGCCTTGTGCAGAACATCCGCGAGGACAAGGGCTACGCCTACGGCGCGAGCGCGCGGTACACCGCCCTGCCCGGTGTGGGCTACGTGATCGTCGGTTCGGACATCCGGAGCGACGCCACCGGCCCCGCGCTGAAGGAGTTCCTCAAGGAGTTCACCCGCTTGCGCGGCGGCGACCTCACTCCGGCGGAGGTGGCGAAATCGGCCCAGCTCCGCCGTTCGCAGGCGATCCAGTCGCTCGCGTCGCTCGGTGGCCTCATCGGCCAGGCCGAGTCGTACTCCATCCAGGGACAGTCCCTGGACCAGCTCGACCGTGACCTCGCCGCCCTCTCCGCGCTTAACGCGCCCCGCGTGAACGCCTCGACCAAGCTCGCCCTCCAGAGCGACCAGGGCGTACTCGTCCTCGTTGGCGACCGCGCGACCATCGAGAAGGCGCTCGCCGAAGCGGGCCTACCGAAGGGGGAGGTCGTTAAAGGGAATTAGGAAGATAGGTTTTAGGGAGATAGGCTCATCCTATCCTAAATTCCTACGTTCCTGAATCCCTTACATCCCATGTACGTCCCCAATTACGTGCCCGAACCTTTGGAGGTCCCGGGCAACGTCACGCTCGCCCCCCATCCGGTGCGGCTCGCGTTCATCCGCCGGGTGACGGTGCTCCACGCGGCAAGCCTGTGTCTGGTGGCGGCGGTCGCGTGGCTGCCCATGCGAAACGAGCGCCCGGTGTCGCTGGCGGCGTTGCTCGGAGTTCTCGCGGGCTACCTGCTCCTTCTCGACTTCGTGCGCGTCCGCCTTCGTGGCAAGCCGCAGGAGGCGTTCGCCTCGGTCGCGCTCGCCGCCCCGCTGACCCTCGCGGCGGGCTTCGCGGCGCGGGCGGCGGTGCTCGAGGGCATTCCCGCGTGGGCGATCCTCGTCGGCCCGGCGTTCGCGTTGGCCTACACGTTGCTGTGTGGACGCGACTACAGCTTCGTGGGCTGCGGGCTGCTGTCGCTGATCGGCTCGTCGGTGATCCTCGCGGGGCTGGCCGTGCAGACCGACATGGGCCATCCCGCCGCGGCGTGGGCGCTCGGGCTGAACGCGGCGTACCTCGTCTACTTCGTGTACGATCTCGCCTCGCTCATGTCCCGCCGACGGCGCGGCGAGGAGATGGCGGCGGTGGTCGATCTGTACCGCGACGTGTTCAACGTGTTCGGCTACGTTCCGCGCGTGGTCTCCCACTGGCGGCGGCACCGGATCTGGCAGGATGTAGTGACACGACCGTGATCCGGATCGTCGCGTACATCAAGCC
>CAXTOO010000095.1:0-13351 GCA_964245875.1 uncultured Fimbriimonas sp.
GGTCCTTGTATCACGCTAACCGTTGGCCGACGAAGACCGGTTTCCCGGGCTTCGTCAACACCCAGCCCCGCCGAACCGAGGCCTCGCGCCTCAGTCTAACTTCCCTCCGGATGCTTCGAGAGCATCTGGCGCAAGGATTGGCGTTATCGCCTCGCTTAGCCCGGACCCGACACCCTCTTCCGGGCTCTTTGGTAGTATCATCGCCACGATCGGCACGGCGATGGGCCAGAATCGCGTCAAGCCGTCAAAGGCGCAGACTGACATGGGTGTTGATAAGAACAACAAGTACGTCTCCGCGTTCATGGGCTATCACTCCGTCTGGTACGAGAACTGGAGTCCGACCTGCATCGCCGGGTGGCACACCCACGTGGACGACGGCATAGCCCTCACTGACGCCCAGCAGGCCTTCGGCATCCAGTTGAAGGCCCTGATGGACTGGCTCGACAACCAGCCGTGACACCCATGACACGCCCACTGCTTCCATTCCTCCTCCTCGCGCTCGCCGCCACCTGCGCTGCCCAGAGGGTGGTTCGCTCGAACGGAGCGCACGGCGACGCTTGGTCGTTCGACGGACAGCGCATCCTCGGCTACCTGAACAACGACGTGTGCCTCTGGGACGCCACGACGGGGCGGCTCGTCCATCGCATGAAGGGCCACGGCAACTTCCTGCACTCCGTCACGATGAGTCCCGACGGCAAACTCGCCGCGTCGAGTTCCTGGGCCGAGATGGAAGGCATTCGCCTCGATCCAAAGGGCACCAACACCCGCGTCTGGGAACTGGACACCGGCAAGCAGGTCGCGCTCCTCGACGACCAGGTCGACCCGCAGTTCAGTCCCGACGGTCGCCGGATCGTGACGTTTGCGGTTACGAAAGGCCGTGAAGGCCGGAGCACCGCCGAAGTGTGGAAAGCAGGTACCGGCCAGCACGTCGCCAGCCTGGAACTCGACCGCTACACGTCGTTCAACGATTCGTCGCTCAGTTTCAGCCCGGACGGGACGCGCATCCTGTTCCAGACAAGCAACAGCCTCACCGTGTACGACTCTTCCGACGGGCGTCGGCTGGGTCGGCACAGCCAGGTGACGCCCGGTGTGGTGCACGCTTGGATCGGAGCGCGTTTCGCGGACACCCACGAACAGGTCGCCACCGTTGCCGAGGACCACGTCAGCGTCGAGCGTCTGGAGCGATACACGACCGAGGGGCGGAAGGACCTGGGCGACCACCGGGTGGGCTGGGTGGCCTGGGCCGCCGACGGCTCGCGGGCCGTCGCGGTGAGCGGCAAGGTTCTTTGGATCTGGGACGTCGCGAGAGGCAAGTTGCAACAGACGACGATGGCGGTGGCGTTCGAGAACGCTGCACGAATCTTCGTAAACCCCGTTGCAGATCGCGGCATCGTCATGCACCTCCCAGGTCGTGAAGGCTTTGACCACTTCTCGCTGATCGATACCCAACGGGCGAAGCTCATCGCCGACTACGCTCCCGGCACGCGCGCCGAGTTCCTCGGCTTTTCCCCCGACGGCGCGACCTTCCTCATCCTACAGGGGACCGTCCGCCAGTACCGCTCGCGCGACGGCGCCCTGCTGCGCGAGTTCGTGATCGAGGGCGTCCCGACGGAGAGGCCAGGGGAGGAGAGTGCCCGCTAAGACGGTCGACGCTCGTGGCGGAGGCGTCGGCGATCTCATGGTTGGCCTTTGGATCGCCGAGGGAGCCCGCGCGGTCGATGAGGAGGTTCTATTCGTCGAGGAGGACCGGGGCGAGATCGTCCGCGCGTTCGGGCACGAGACGACGCCGGGTCCGACGGCGGACTGCCTCGTCCTCGGGAGCGGCCACGAGCCGTACGAGGCCGAGCTGAGGAGCGCCGACGGGGACCGCTGGCCCCGCGCGGAGCGGTGGCAGCGCACCGTGGGATGGGACTTCAGGGTTCGGCGCCCGCTCCTTGGGACCTTGCCCCCCGATGCGTTGGGGTGGGGGGTCGGAATGACGGAGGGTCGTCCGACGGTCGTCATCGCGCCGAAGGCCGCCTACGCGTCGCGGACGCTTCCCTTGCAGAAATGGCTTCGCCTCGCTTGGGCGCTGAACGCTCGCGGAGTCCGCACGATCGCGATCGACGGTCGCCGCGAGACGGTGGAGCAGTTCCCCGTCTATGCGCACGGCTACGACTGGCCCCACATCCTGGCGCTGCGCCGCGTGGCGGCGACGGTCGTGGGAAACGACTCGGGCATCGTCCACGTCTCCGCAACCCTGGGGACGCCCACCGTGGCCGCGATGGGGCCGACCGATCCCGACGTGGTCCTCGGGCAATGCCTGGATCGGGTCACCTTCGTGCAAGCCGCTGAGGTCTCCTGCCTCGTCTGCCACTTCTCGCCCGAGCGCGGCGATCAATTCGCGTGCGAACACGGTTGCGAGGCGCTCCAACGTCTGTCATGGAAGGCTCTCCGGGATTCGATCATCACAACCGTCGCAAAAGACGCGCTTGGATGATTCTGTAGGACTCTCCGACTTGTCCTCTTCAAAAACGACGACATAGTTCGGCGCGGCTCGGCGAGGTGCGAAGACGGCTTCCCGCTGGCAGCACGTTTTTTCTCCCGGGCGGTTGACGAAACCCTTTCCCGCCTCCAACAAGAATGGGGCTTCGTGCCTCCTTCGGCTCTCCGGATTTCCTAGATTAAGTCCCTCGAACCGCGTCAACCATCCTTTCGCAGGTTGGGCCTAAAGACCCAACCTGCGAAAGGAAGATATTTTCGACCTCCCTCGCGGGTGCGCGAACGGACTCGATGGCGGCTCGCCGGTACACTCAGAGAGCCGAACGACCATGCTCGCCCGCAACCTTGTCCTGAAAACCGCCGCCATCGGACCCGTCGAGCAGGCGGTGCGCCGCTCGCGGCTGTTCCGCCCGCTTGTGCGGCGGTTCATCGCGGGCGACACGCTGGAGGAGGCGATCTCGGGGAGCGAGGCGCTGCTCGCGAGGAGCCTCGACGTGACGCTGGACTACCTCGGGGAGAACACGCGCTCGGAGGCTGAGGCGCTGGAGGCGAAGGCGACCTACCTGAGGATGCTGGACCGGATCGCGGAGGTTCCGGGCATCGCGGATCGCGGATCGGAGATCGAGCGATTGAACATCTCGATCAAGCTCACGCAGTGCGGGCTGGACCAGGGCGAGGCGTTCGCCGAGGCCAACTACCGGGAGGTGGTCGCGCGAGCGGCGGAGGTCGGGACGTTCGTGCGGATCGACATGGAGAGCAGCGCGTACACCGCTCGCACGGTCGAGATCGTCGACCGGGTGTTCCGGGAGCTTCCGAACACGGGCACGGTGCTCCAGAGCTATCTCCGCCGGACGGACGAGGACGTCGAGCGGATGATCGCGCTCGGCGCGCGGGTGCGGCTCGTGAAGGGCGCGTACCTGGAGCCGGAGACGGTGGCGTTCACCGCCAAGTCGAAGGTGGACGAGCAGTTCGTGGCCCAGGGCAAGCGGCTTCTGGAAGCGGGCGTCTATCCGGCGATCGCGACCCACGACGAGGCGGCGATCCGGGAGTTCAACGCCCACGCGCAGGCGAACGGCATCGACAAGGCGTGCTTCGAGTACCAGATGCTGTACGGCATCCGGCGCGATCTACAGGATTCGCTGAGAAAGCAGGGCTATAATGTCCGGGTATACGTCCCGTTCGGGGATGCGTGGTACCCGTACTTCACGCGCCGCCTCGCGGAACGGCCGGCCAACGCGCTCTTCATCGCGAAGTCCCTCTTCAAGGGCTGAACGAACGGAGCCACACGGGCCGTCTGATAGGTGTCTAATGGTTGATGTCGCCCGTTTCTCCACCGCCGTCGATCCCGTCGCGCTCGAGCGGCAGTGGGTGGCGCGCGTCCGCACGGGCGACGAGACGGCGCTGGCGCTGCTGGTCGAGAAGCACCGCATGAGGCTCGTCCGCACGGCGGCGAACCTGTTGCGCGACCGTCACGAGGCCGAGGACGTCTCGCAGGAGGCGTTCCTCAAGGCGTTCCGCGAGATCGGGAAGCTGCGCGATGACCGAGCCTTCTCGGGCTACCTCTATCGGATCTGCGTCCGACTCTGCATGGACCGGCTTCGACTCAAGCGGGCGGAGCTCATCGAGTTCGACCGCGCGGAGCCGTGCCAGGGACCGGCGGTCGAGAACCGGGTCGTGATCGAACGGCTTCTCGACCAGCTTCCCGCCGACCTGCGGACCACGCTCGTCCTGCGCGAGATGGAGCAGCTGAGCTACGACGAGGTCGCCGCCGTGATGCAGGTTCCGGTCGGCACCGTTCGATCCAGGCTCCACACCGCGCGCGAGCGGTTCCGCAACCTGTGGCTGGAGGCCACGAAGGAAGAGTGAAGGGACTTGGCTGCCGTCGGTTCGGCCGACTTCTGAACGAACTTGCCGATCGCGAGGCGACGACCCGAGAGACGTCGTTCCTCGCGCGCCACCGGGCGGCGTGCGGCGCGTGCCGCCGTGAGGAAGAGGCCGCCTCGTTCTCCCTCGACCTGCTCCGCGGCGGTGCGTTCGAGGCCCAGGTGGAAGACTCCTTCGACCGCCGCGTCATTCGGCGCGTGCGGGTCCAGAAGGTGCAGGACGGCTTCCGCTACTGGTCGCCCGCCTTCGTCGGGGGCCTGGTCGCGGCCGGTTTGCTGCTGGCGACCGTTCAGGCCCTCACCAAGCCCATCGATCCCACGGCGACGACGGGCGTCTCCGCGAGCCGCGGCGCGAAGTCGTCGCTCGCGCTCAAGGACGTACCGACTCTCACGAACCGCGCGGTGCGGTGAGTCCGCGCGGCCGCGCGATGCTGGGGGCGGCGGTCGGGGCGCTCTTGGTCCTGCTGGCGCGGCACGAAACGCGCCCGGGCCTGCTCGCCGCGCTCGCTCCCGTGCCGGAGAACGCGATCTCGAAGGTTCTGGCCCACCGGGGTCTGGATCGTCCGGACAACCCGGACGCCGCCGCCGCCTACCTTCACGCCGGAGCCGAGCGGCTCCAGGGGGGCAGCTCCCTGGGAGCGGACGAGCGACGGACCCTGCTGGAGATCGCGAGGCGGGGAGAGGAGCGAGAACGCGAGAACCCCTTTTGGACGCTCGCGCTCGCGGTGTTTCAAGGAAGTCCAAGGTCGGCGGTTGCCGAGGCCTGGAGGCGGGCGAGCCGGGGCACACGGTATTTCGACCACCAGCGGCCCGGACTTCTCGCCGACGTCAAGCGGTGCGGACGGGGCGGAGACGTTCAGGCCTGGGCCTACGTGGCGGTCGCGCCCCGGCGCTCCGCCGCGATGATCCGGCAGATCCGGGCCTGCGCCCTTCGACAGATGCGATTGGCCCGCTCAGAGGGCCAACGCACCGAGCTGGCTTACGAGACCATCCGCATCGGCGCGATGATCCGCGACGGCAGCGAGCGGTTGAGCCTCGGCCGCGAGGGAATCGAGATGATCGAGGAGGCGACCTACCCACCCGGACTCCTGCCCGCCGGCTCCGGCTCCGCCACCCGGAGGCTCTGGATCGCGAAGACGACGTTGACCCGACATCTGCGCGACGCAGGCCGCGCGGCGGACGCCACGTACTGTGACCGACAGTTCCAGAAGAACGACGCCACGGTCGCCCTCACCGACGTCGCGGACCCCGAGGACCGCTTCAACGCCTTCGCCATCGGAGCCGTGTTCGCCGATGCGCTTCCCGGGGCGTTCCTCGTCGTCTCGATCTTCGGCTTGCTGGTCTGGCTTTTCTCCCGAAGGCTGGCGGGGATCGCGCACGGCAGCAACCGGTTCCACGGCTCCGGTCTGGCCCTCGGTGCGCTCCTCCTTCTCTCCGTGGGAGCATGGGCGGGCTACCCGTGGATCGGCTTGGCGGCGGGGTTCTGCGCGCTCGTGCCCGCCGCCTCGCCCGAGCGTCCGCGCCGCTTCGACGGCGATCCGCTCGGACCGCTCCACGCCCTGGTCGTGATGACGGTCGGGGTGGTGCTCGTCGGCAGCATCGTGCTCGCGTCGGTGGCCCGGAGCCTTCCGGGTCGGCTCCTTCCCGAACTGGGAGGCTACGGCGCCGTGCTCGGTGGCTTCGGCCGGTGGGTCGCCCTGGGCGTCGCCGTCCTCGGCGCATCGGCGTTCGTCGCTCCCGCCTGGGCGGTCGTGCGGCGGTTTCCAACCCCCGCGCTCGCCGCGCACACCTACCGGATTTTGGGACGCAACATGGCGATTATCGGCCTTGCCGCCGCCATCTTCGCCTCCCCGGTCGCGTTCGCGGTGGATCGATGGCTGGGCAACGATCTCGCCGAGATCGCGCTCAATGAGCAGAACGCCTACGGTCCGACCGATCCCGGAGAGCGATGAGGCGAGTCGAGGATCTGGTCAAGCATCGACAGGAGCTTCTCCAGGAGCTCGACGAGCGTCCCGAAGGACTGGCGTGGTGCGAGCGCCATGCCCGCCTCGCGGACGACCTGATCCGCCTCGTCGTGCCGGACGGCACCCCGGTCGCGGTGATCGCCACCGGGGGCTACGGCCGGCAGGAGCTCTGCCCCTTCAGCGACCTCGACGTGACCGTCGTCCCCTACGACGAGACGCCGTCCGAGATCGACGGCGTGGTGCGCGCGCTCTATCGGGAGCTGCACGACGCCTTCGCCTTCTTCGGGCTGCCGCTCGGCTATTCGTTCCGGCTCGTCTCCGACGCACCCGGCCTCGACGCGAAGACGCGGACGGGTCTGCTCGACATGCGTCTCGTCGCGGGCGATCCGCGTTCCCTGCGACCGCTCGCCGTGGCCCTCGACGAGAGCTTCGCCGCCGGAGACTTCGCGCTCGCCAAGATCTCCGAAAGGCAGATGTCGCACGCACGAACCCACGACGCGCCGCTCGTCGCGGAGCCTGACCTGAAGGAGGGCGCCGGGGGACTCCGCGACTTCCACGCGGCCAACTGGCTGCGCATCGCCATCGGGGAGAGGCCCGCGCCGCCGAACGACGCCTACGATGCCGTCCTCCGCGCCCGCAACCTGCTCCATCGAGCGACCGGGCGCTTGCACGACCGGCTCAGCCTCTCTCGACTCGCGGAGATCGCGTCCATGCTGAGGCTCTCACCGACGGCGTTCGGCGACGAACTCGCCCTCGCCCGATTGTCGCTCGCCCGCGACTACGGCCGGGCGGTGACTCGGCTGGGCGAGGCGCGCTTCGAAGTCTCGCCGGGCGTCTTCGCCGCGCGCGGCGAGATCCGCCTCACGCCGAACGTTCCCGCCGGAATCGCCGCCGTCGGCGTCTCCATCGGCATCCGCCTGGGCCTCTCCGTGGGCGACTTCCCGACGCCTCCCCTCTCCGGCGAAGCCGGGCCCGAGACCCTGCGCGCGCTGGCGGGCGGAGATCGCACGATCCGCGCCCTGGACGATGCGGGAATCCTCTCGCTTCTCCTCCCGGAGCTCACGTCTCTGCGCACCCGCTTGCCCGGAGACGCGGTCCATGCTTACACGGTCATGGAGCACACCCTGCGTGCGGTCAAGGAGATCGACGAGCTTCCTGAGGAATGCTTCTTGGGCGGCGTTCTTGCCGGCCTTCCAGATCGCGGTCGGCTCGTCCTCGCGACCCTCCTGCACGACGTCGGCAAGGAGGAAGGGGACGACGGCCACTCGGAGCGGGGAGCCGCGATGGCCGAATCGGTCGTCGAACGCTGGCGCTTGGGCGAGTCGGTCGCGGCCGACGTCGTCTGGCTGGTGAGGCACCACCTCACCATGGCACGCTTTCTCCGCGTCCGCGACCTGGAGCGGCTCGACACGATCGAGGAGTTCGCGAGGATCGTGGGAACGCCGGAGCGGCTCGCGCTGCTCACGATCCTGACCTACGCAGACGTCCGAGCGGTCGCGCCGGACGTCTGGACGCCCGCGATGGACACCTTCCTGCGGCAGCTCTACGACCGGACTCTGGCCCGGTTCGAGGCGTCTCGTCCTACCTCGGGCGATGTCGAGGTCTATCGGCGACGTCTCGTCCGCAAGCTGAACGAGGGGCCGACGGACGCCGACGCCGTCGAGCGCTTCGTCGCCGCCATGCCCGCCGACTATCTCGCCACCACGCCGATCGAGCTCGTCTCCGTCCACCTTGGGTACGCCCGCCGGGCCGCGCTCGGCGAACCGACCGTCGAGGCGTTTCCTCGGCCCGACCTCGGCGCGACCGAGCTGACGGTCGTCTGCGGCGACTCGCCCGGCCTCCTCAGTCGACTTCTCGCCGTGCTCTACGCGGGCGACCTGGGCATCGTGTCTCTCCGCGCCCGCACCGCGCAGTCCTCGCCCCCCGTCGTTCTCGACTCCATCGTCGCGACCTTCGGCGGCGGTCCGGTTCCGGCGGCCACCCTGAGGACGGTCTCGAAGAACCTGCGCGCGGTGGTCATGGGCGAGCGCGACGCTGACGACGTGTTGCGGACGCGCGGGCTCGATCCCACGCGGAGGCAGGAACTCTTCCGCTGGAACTACGTCGAGGGGGCACCGGGGATCCTTGAGATTCGGGCGCGAAAAGGGCGTGGAATGCCCTATCGCATGGCCCGTCGCCTTTCCGCCCTCGGCTGGAACGTCGTTTCTGCCCGAGTGGGCCAGTGGGCGGGCAACGCGGCGGCGGCCTTCTACGTCCTCGGTCCGGGCGGCGCGACGATCACCCGAGAGGAGGTCGCCGCGGCCTTCAGGGACGAAGCCTAGCGACGATGGCGTCCACGTCGTAGACGCAGCCGCCCCACAGGCCTCCGCTCGCCGTCACCAGCGCCGCCCAGAGCCGCGTGTCGTCGGGGAGCTGTGGATCGGACTCCAGGTCCGTCCTCATGGGTCGTTTGTCGAACTCCTCGTCGAGGACGTTGACCGAGGCAGAGTGAGTCGCAGGATCCACCACGATCTCGATCGTGTCGCCGTCGCGCACCCGACCGATCGGCCCTCCGGCGAGCGCCTCCGGTCCCACGTGCCCGACGCACGCGCCGGTGCTCACGCCCGAAAAACGCGCGTCGGTGACCAAGGCGACCTCTCGCCCGAAAGGCAGGAACTTCAGTGCGCTCGTCAGCTGGTAGGTCTCCTCCATGCCCGAGCCAAGCGGGCCACGACCGATGAGGATGACCACGTCGCCCGCGACGATGCCGCCGGTCTTGATCGCCTGGATCGCTGCCGCCTCGGTCGTGAAGACGCGCGCTGGCCCACGCTTGCGGTACACGCCGTCCGCGCCGATCTGAGAGGCATGGATCGCCGTCGCCTTGATGACGCTTCCCTCTGGCGCGAGGTTGCCGACCGGGAACAGCACGGTGGAGGTGAGACCTTTCGCCCTTGCCACGTCGGGTGGTGAGATCACGTCGTCGGGATCGACCCCGTCCTGGGTCGTCAACACGGCTCGCAAGCGAGTCCGCCTCTCCGAACCCTCCCACTCGTCGAGGTTCTCTCCAATGCTGCGTCCATTCACGGTGGGGCAACTCGTGTTCAGAAGCCCCATCCGTCGAAGGTGGAGCATGACCTCGGGAACGCCTCCGGCAAGGTACATCCGAACCGTCGGGTGGTCGTTCGGGCCGTTGGGAAGCACGTCCACAAGTCGAGGGACGGCACGGTTGACCTTCGACCAGTCTTCGACCGTCGGCCGTCGCAGCCCGGCGGCGTGGGCGATGGCGGGGACGTGGATGAGCAGGTTGGTCGAGCCGCCGCAGGCGGCGTGGACGAGCATGGCGTTCTCCACCGCCGCGTCGGTGAGCACTTCCCTGCCCGGCGGCGCCGCAAGGATCGCCTCGGCGGTGCGTGTCGCCACGTCCAGCCAAATGGGCTGTCCGCTGGGAGCGAGCGCCGCGTGGGGAACCGTTAGACCCAGCGCCTCGGCGACGGCCTGGGCGGTGGCGGCGGTACCGAAGAACTGGCAGCCGCCGCCGGGCGTCGCGCAGGCGCGGCAGCCTGCCTCGGCGGCTTCCTTGAGGGAGATCATGCCGTGGGCGAAGCGAGCGCCGATGCTCTGGACCTTACCCGCATCCTCGCTGCGGAACGGCGGTAGGCTCACTCCGCCGGGCACGAGGGCAACGGGTAGGTCCCGCATTCCGGCGAGGGCCATGAGCATCGCGGGCAGCCCCTTGTCGCACGTGGCGACGCCGATCACACCCTTGCGGGTTGGAAGCGACCGGATGAGGCGGCGCAGCACGATCGCCGCGTCATTGCGATAAGGAAGGGAGTCGAACATCCCCGTCGTGCCCTGGGTCCGTCCGTCGCAAGGGTCGGAGACGAAGCCCGCAAAGGGCGTCGCTCCCCGCTCAGTCAGCCTCTCCGCGCATTCGCGGACCTGGAGGCCGACTTCCCAATGCCCGGTGTGATAGCCGAGGGCTATCGGTCGACCATCCTCGCCCCGCAGACCGCCCAGGGTCGAGAGAATGAGAACCTCATCGCCGGTCAGACGGTTGGGATCCCAGCCCATTCCCGCGTTTTGCGAGAGGCCGAAGAGATCCCCTGAGGGGCGGTCTAGAAGCATCTCCGCGGTGAGCGGTAGCTCGCCCTGCGGACCGGGTGAGGTCGTGGCGACATCGTAGAGGTCAGGCGACATCGTTCGTCAGGGTCAGCTCCCCCACCACGATCGTCACGCGGTCGCCCGCCTGCAGAGTGAAATCAGGCCCTGGCACGATGCCGGTTCCGGTCATGAGGAAGACTCCCTCGTTAAAGATCGTCTCTCGAACGAGGTACTCCACCAATTCGGCGAAGGGGCGGCGCATCTGTGAAGTGTTCGCCTCGCCACCGAACACCTCGTGCCCCTTGCGAATGATCGAAAGCGTGATCGAGACGTCCCCTGGATTGTCGGTCAGGACGATCCCCGGACCTAGGCCGCAGGCGAAGTCGTAGCACTTCGCTTGCGGCAGGTAGAGCGGGTTCTCACCCTCGATGCTTCGTGATGAAACGTCGTTTCCAGCGGTATAGCCCACGATCTGAGCCTGACGGTTGACGATCAGCACCAGTTCGGGTTCGGGCACGTTCCAGGCGCTGTCCTTGCGAATACGAACCTTCTGTCCATGGCCGACGGCACGGTGCCCAAGGCTCTTGAAGAAGATCTCCGGTCTCTGGGCCTCGTAGACGCGGGCGTAAACGTCGGCCATCGCCGACTCGGCCTCGCGTTCCACAAGGCTGCGACGGTACGTGACCCCACTTGCCCAAACCTCTTGGTAGGGCTCGATGGGTTTGAACAATGCGCCCGAAGGCGCGGGCTCATTGGTGGGAAGAAGCCACGCAGCCATGTCGGGGCGCGAGTAGAACAGCAGACGCGAGAGGGTGAACTCCTTTTCGAGCAGCATTCCATCGAGCGCCCAGCGTGGCCCCGATGCCATCGTGTGTTGCGTGAGGATCACGTTCTCACTAGGATGCCACGTGCGGGGAGAAAAAGCCGCGTCGAGAGCACGATCCTAGTCGATGGCGTCTTCCCCAAGGAGAACGTACTGCTCGTCCGTCACCTTCTCCATCCATTCGACAACCTTTCCGTCGAGCCGCTCGGCAACGGCGATGTGCGTCATCGCGTTGGTCGGCGAGGCGCCGTGCCAGTGCCGCTCGCCGGGCGCGAACCAGACGATGTCGCCCGGTCGGATCTCTTCGAGCGGACCACCCTCACGCTGCGCGCGTCCGAGTCCTGCGACGACGATAAGCGTCTGCCCGAGCGGGTGGGTATGCCACGCGGTTCGGGCGCCCGGCTCGAAAGTGACGACCGCGCCACCGACCCGCGCGGGTTCTTCCGCCTGGAAGGGTGAGTCGATGCGCACTGTACCGGTGAACCAGTCGTCCGGTCCTTTGACCGAGGGCTTGGATCCGTTCCTCTGAATGTCCATGGTTGTTCGATCCGTTTACTCTGTCAAAGTTCTTCGGAGGAACGACAAGGTGCGCTCCCATGCCAGTTCAGCCGCGGCCTTGTCATACGATCCGTTGATGCCCGGTTCAGCGAACCAGTGGCCGGTGCCGGAATAGGTGTGGAACGTGGCTGCGTGTCCCGCGTCGTGGAGGAGCTTCGCAAGGTGGTCAACGCCCGGCTTCGGCTCGAACTCGTCGTGCTCGGCGAAGTGGCCGAGATAAGAAGCCTTTGATTTGGTGAACTCCTCGGCACCGGTTCCATAGTAGACGACGACCGCGCGGACACGGGTGGGCTCGTCGTTGGAGAAGTCGAGCGCGTAGTACGCGCCGAACGAGAAGCCGACGATGGCGATCTCCCGCTTCGCCGCCTGGACGATCTGCGCCCTGACCTCGCGCGCGTTGCCGTCGTAGGCCTTGACGAGCGCCTCGGCCTCGGCGCGGGTCGTGGCCTTCTGTCCGTGGAAGAGGTCGGGGACGTAGGCGACAAAGGCAGTACGCCTTCGCGTCGCCGTTCAACCCCCACCCGGCGTGCAGCACGAGCGCGCCGGGTGGGGACCCGATTTCGGCTCCGCGAGATAGCCTGCGGCCTCGTCCGCGTTTGGACCAAGGCTGGCGAGGGGAAGGGCGATAAGGGCGATAAGGGCGAGGCTTATCGCGGCATTGTAGCGCAGAAATGTCTATTCATACGGCCCATTGGGAGACGGGCGAGGCGTTCAAGGGACTTCCCGACGCCGACGTCTGGCGGCGACCCAACCCGCGCCTCCTCAGCGTCGGCGAATTGGCCTCCCATGTCGTCTACTGGGAGGCGCAGTCGTTTCTGGGAGTGAGAGTCGACAGTCCGCTCATTGTCCCGTTGGCGCAATACTATTCGTCGAACGCGACCGAGCCGTTCGCCCTGTTGCTGGGCGTGGATGAGGTACTTCACGAGGTGCATTGCGTCCACGCCCTGTGCAAGGCGGCCTCCACGACCGACCCGCGTGACTCTGAGACTCCAAACCCGAACCGAGAAGGTTGGACCTGGGGCTTCACCCTCGAATAACAAGCTTTCCATGTTGCGTGCCACACGGGTCAGATGTACTCCGTCCGCCACCTCCTGGGACATGAGACGGTGGACCACTAGGCTGTGTCCGGTGAATCCCGCAAGGTCGAAGCGGCGCCCGCCGGCCTGACCCCGACGGGGTCGCACAGGGACGATTCCGATTCACCGGACACAGCCTAGCGGATTTACAGGCGTTCTGGTACTTTCGGATGGACTCAAGGACCCGATCTCGCTCCGTGGGTTTGGGCCAACCAGTGCTCAGACACGGGGCTTCATGGCGAGGGAACGACAAGGAACGAGCGAAGCGGCCTTTGCGACGAGATCGTTGGTCAACAGCTCAGATCCCGTGACGACGGCGGTTGCCAGGACGCTGGCATAGGGCAGGCTGAGCCAAAGATGCCTTCTCAAACGGATTGTCCCGTCTTTGACCCCTTCGTTCAGCGGGACAACGGCAAGGGTTGCGATCAGGGCGCGCAAGTCGGCCTCTTCCGCCGGGGTCATGCCCGAAAACCCTAGCAGTTCGAT
>CAXTOO010000096.1:0-13117 GCA_964245875.1 uncultured Fimbriimonas sp.
GGTCGTCAGCGCGCCCCGCGTCATCAGGAGCTGCTTGCCGATCTCCACCACCTCGATGAGCTTCGTCGGGTTGGAGTCGAGGTCGACCATGTTGCCCGCCTCCTTCGCCGCCTGGGTGCCGGAGTTCATCGCCACGCCCACGTCGGCCTGGGCGAGCGCGGGGGCGTCGTTCGTGCCGTCGCCGGTCATCGCGACCAGACGCCCGCCGGCCTGCTCGTTCCGGATGTAGGCCAGCTTCTGTTCGGGCGTCGCCTCCGCGAGGAAGTCGTCCACGCCCGCCTCGGCGGCGATGGCGGCGGCGGTGAGAGGGTTGTCGCCGGTGATCATCACCGTCTTGATGCCCATCTCACGGAGTTGCGCGAAGCGCGCCTTCATGCCGCCCTTCACGATGTCCTTGAGCTGGATGACGCCCAGCGCGCGGTTGCCCTCGGCCACGACGAGCGGCGTTCCGCCCGCCCGCGAGATCTCCTCGACCTTCGCCTGGAGCTCGGGGGCGAACTGTCCCCCCGCCGACTCCACGAGCCGCCGGATGGCGTCCTGCGCCCCCTTGCGCACCTCGCGCCCGCCGACGTTCACGCCCGACATCCGGGTCTGCGCGGTGAAGGGCACGAACTCCATGCCCGTCGCCTCCCGCTCGCGGATGCCGTACCGCTCCTTCGCGAGCACCACGACCGAGCGGCCCTCGGGGGTCTCGTCCGCGAGGGACGAGAGCTGCGCGGCGTCGGCGAGGTCTCCCTCGGAGACGCCGGGCGCGGGCCAGAAGGCCGTCGCCTGCCGGTTGCCGAGGGTGATCGTGCCGGTCTTGTCGAGGAGCAGGGTCGACACGTCGCCCGCCGCCTCGACGGCCTTGCCGCTCATCGCCAGCACGTTGTGCTGCATCACGCGGTCCATTCCGGCGATGCCGATCGCGCTCAGCAGGCCGCCGATGGTCGTCGGGATGAGGCAGACGAGCAGGGCCACCATGACGGTGATCGAGGGCACGGTTCCCTGCCCCGCCTGCGCCACCGCGAAGTGGGCGTAGGGCAGGAGGGTCACCGTGGCGAAGAGGAAGATGATCGTCAGGCCGCTGAGGAGGATCGACAGGGCGATCTCGTTGGGCGTCTTCTGGCGCTGCGCGCCCTCGACGAGGGCGATCATGCGGTCGAGGAACGACTCGCCGGGGTTCTGGGTGACCTCGACGACGATGCGGTCGCTGAGGACGCGGGTGCCGCCGGTGACGGCCGAGCGGTCGCCGCCCGACTCGCGGATGACGGGCGCGGACTCGCCGGTGATGGCCGACTCGTCGACCGAGGCGATCCCGTCGACCACCTCGCCGTCGGCGGCGATGGCGTCGCCCGCCTCGCAGACGAAGCGGTCGCCCTTCGCGAGCTGCGGCGCGGCGACGACCTCCTCGGTGCCATCGGACTTCAGCCGCCGGGCATTGGTGGTGGTCTTCGCCTTGCGGAGCGCGTCGGCCTGGGCCTTGCCCCGTCCCTCGGCCATCGCCTCCGCGAAGTTCGCGAAGAGCACGGTGAACCAGAGCCAGAGGGTGACCTGGAGAGTGAAGCCCGCGTCGGCCTTGCCCGTGACGACGTCACGGGCCGCGAAGAACGTCGTGACGACGCTCCCGACGAGCACGACGAACATAACGGGGTTCTTCGCGACCTGCCGGGGATTGAGCTTGACGAGGGCGTCCTTCGCCGCGCGTCGCACGAGGGCGGGCTCGAAGAGGTTGCTCCGCTTCTCCGGCTTGGGTGAGGGGGGCGTGACCGGGCCGAGGTTCGCTGGGGACGGAGACGGGGCTGGGTTTCGGGTTTCGATGGACATGTTACTTCGTCACTCCCTGGGCCATTTGGAAGTGTTCCACGATGGGCCCGAGCGACAAGGCGGGGAAGAAGGTCAGAGCGCTGACGATGACGACAGTGCCGCAGAGGAGGGCGACGAACGTGCCGTTGTCCGTCCGCAGGGTGCCCGCGCCCTCCTCAATGCGCTTCTTCGAGGCGAGGTTGCCCGCCATCGCGAGCAGCGGAACGATCATCAGGAAGCGCCCGATGAGCATCGCGAGTCCGATCGTCAGGTTGTAGTAAGGCGTGTTCGCGGTGATGCCTGCGAAGGCCGAGCCGTTGTTGCCCGTTGCCGACGTGTAGGTGTAGAGGATCTCACTAAAGCCGTGCGAGCCGCTGTTGTTCAGGTTGCCGGTCGTGGGGCCGTAGGCATTGTCCGCGCCGCCATAAGCGCTGCCCGCCCAAGTATTGAGGCCTGCGTTGGCGCCCTCCTTGGGCAGGTTGAGGTTCGCCGCCAAGGCGGTGAAGCCCAGGATCGAGCCCGCGAGCACGAGGTTCGCGAGCATCGCCATCTGGATCTCGAACCGCTCGATCTTCTTGCCGAGGTACTCCGGCGTCCGTCCGACCATCAATCCCGCGATGAACACGCCGATGACCGCGATCATGAGCATCCCGTAGAGGCCGCATCCGACGCCGCCGAAGATGACCTCGCCGGTCTTGATGTTGAACATCGTCACGAGGCCCGCCAGCGGAGTGAGGCTGTCGTGCATCGCGTTGACGGCGCCGCACGAGGCGTCGGTGGTCATCGTGGCGAAGAGGGTCGAGGCACCGATGCCGAAGCGCACCTCCTTGCCCTCCATGTTGCCCGCGTCGACCGCCAGCTTCTGGATCGTCGGATTGCCCGCGACCTCGGCGGCGAGCGACGCGAACGCTCCGACGAAGAACAGCGCCGACATGGCGGCGAAGATCGCCCAGCCCTGCCTGACGTTGCCCACCATCTTGCCGAAGGTGTAGGTCAGCCCCGCCGGGATGAGGAAGAACGCGAGCTTCGTGAACAGGTCCGCAAAGGCGTTCGGACTCTCGAACGGGTGCGCGGAGTTCGCGTTGAAGAACCCGCCGCCGTTCGTGCCGAGCTGCTTGATGATCTCCTGCGAGGCGACGGGGCCAAGCGCGATCTTCTGCGCCACGCCCTCCAGGGTCGTCGCGTTCGCGTAGGACGCGAACGTCTGCGGGACGCCGGACGCGACGTAGACGAACGCGCCGACGAAGCAGATCGGGAGCAGGATGTAGAGCGTCGCGCGGGTGGTGTCGACCCAGAAGTTGCCGAGGCCCTTGGCGCTGCGCCGGGCGAAGCCGCGCACGACGGCGATCGCCACCGCGATGCCCGCCGCCGCCGACATCCAGTTCTGGATGGAAAGCGCGACCATGTTCGAGAAGTTCGAGACGGTCAACTCGGGCGAGTAGCTCTGCCAGTTCGTGTTCGAGGCGAACGACGCGGCGGTGTTGAACGCGAGGTGACCGGGCATCTGCTTGACGCCATACCCCGCGCCGTTCATCGGGAGCGATCCCTGGACGCGGAGCAGGACGTAGGTGACCAGAAGGCCGACGAGCGAGAACATCAGCAGCGCGCCCGCGTAGTGGGTCCACGGCTGATCGTCGTCCTCCCTTACGCCGAGCAGGCGGTAGAGAGGGCGCTCAAGGAAGCCGAAGAAGCGGATCTCGCCCTCGAACACGCGGGCCATGTACCGACCGAACGGAACCACCATGGCGAGCAGGATGCCGAAGAACAGGAGAATCTGAAGGGTGCCAGACAGCATGGGTTAGAACTTCTCCGGCTTGAGGAGGGCGTACAGGAGATAGCCCAAAAGAAGGAGAGTGAGAGCGGAGGTCCAGACGTAGTCGCCCATCAGCGCACCTCGTAGTCGCGCATGAAGCTAGGCATCGTGGCCGTCGCCCTCCGGTCGGAGGCGGTTGCAACCCCGGACGTAGAGAAAGGCCACGACGAAGAAGAGGCCAGTGACGGCGAGATAGAAGAGGTCTTGCATCGCTTGTTGTCGAGTCGCCAGGCGCCCATCCAGAGCGCGCCGAAGAGGAGGAGAGGGATCAGGTCGTAGGAGGTCACGGGATCACGGATGAACGAGGTTGCCGAGGAGGGTGAGCGAGCCCACGCCGACGACGACGAAGGCCACGGCGCGGGCGAGATCTCGCATCGCTTCTTTCACGCTCTCATGGTGCGTCCCCGCAAAGTCAAGGCGGGGTCAAGGTGCGTTCGACCGCGTAAGGATTGTGTCAAGGGCGTATGGGCGACCGGACGAACGCTCCGCGGCCTCAGCGCGCGCCGAGGGCGAAGTGCTCTGCGAGGGGTCCCAGGGCCAGCGCGGGGAAGAAGCTCAGGCCTCCCACGAGGAGCGCGGTCGCCACCACGATGGCGCCGAAGGCGAAGTCGTCGGTCGGGAGAGTGCCAGCGTTCGTGGGGCGTGTTCGCTGCCGGGCGTAACGGCCCGCGAGCGCGAGCGCGGGGATCGAGAGCCCGAAACGGCCGGCCATCATGGCGACGAGCGTTGTCAGGTTATAGAACGGGCTGTTGGCGCTCAGGCCGGCGAAGTTCTGCCCGTTGTTGGCGAAGGCCGACGCATAGGCGTACAGGATCTCGGCGAAGCCGTGCGGCCCGGAGTTCGTCGTCAGCCCGGCGAGGCCCGGCGCGACCGAGACGGCGAGCGCCGCGAGGCCGAGGACCGCGAGGGGACACTCGAGCGTGTAGAGCATGACGAGCTTGATCTCGTTCGCGCCGATGCGCTTGCCCAGATACTCCGGCGTACGGCCCACCATGAGGCCGCACAGGAAGACGGCGAGCATCGCGACGAGCACCATGCTGTAGATGCCCGTCCCGAGGCCGCCGAAGACGATCTCGCCCAAGAGCATGTTCAGCAGGGCCACGCCTCCGGTCAGCGGCATGAGGCTGTCGTGCATCGCGTTGTACGAGCCGGTCGCTCCGTTGCTGGTCACCATCGCCGCGAGCACCGAGCCCTCGGTCCCGAACCTCACCTCCTTCCCTTCCAGATTGCCGCCCACCACGTGCAGCGCCGCGAACGATGGGTTTCCCCCGATCTCCGCGAGGTGGGCGACGCCGAGGCCGCCGACGAAGAGGACCGTCATCGCGCCGAGCAGGACCCAACCGTGGCGACGGCGCCCGGTCATGATCCCGAACGTGCGCGTGAGCGCGGCGGGAAGGGCGGCGATGGCGAACATCGAGATGAGGTTCGCGACGTTGTCCGGCGTTTCGAAGGGGTGGGCGGCGTTCACGTTGAAGAAGCCGCCGCCGTTGGTGCCGAGGTTCTTCACGAACTCCAGCGGGGCGACCGGACCCATCGCGAGGGTCTGCGCCGCTCCCTCAATGCCGGTGGCCGAGACAGAGCCGAGCCACGTCGACGGCACCCCGCAGGCGACATAGGCGATCGAGCCGGCCAGGGAGAGCGGCAGGAGGACGTACAGCAAGCCTCGGGTCAGATCGACCCAGAAGCTGCCGAGCCCGTTCGAACGCTCTCGGGAGAGTCCCCGGATGAACGCGATTCCGACGGCAAGGCCCGCTGCGCCGGCGAGGAAGTTCTGCGCGCAGAGTCCCAGCATCTGCGCGAGCGAACTCATCGTGGTCTCTCCGCCGTAGGCTTGCCAGGTCGTGGTGGTGGCGAAGCTGACCGCCGTGTTCGCCGCGAGGTCCGGCGTCATTGGCGTCGCGGGCGCGGGGTTCGGATAGGTCGGCAGAAGCGGCTGGAGACGGAGGATCGCGTAGAGCGCGAAGCTGCCCACGAGGGAGAAGAGGACGAAGGAGCCGGCGTACGCGCTCCAAGGTTGATCGTCCTCAGGATCGACCCCGCACAGGCGATAGACGAGGCGCTCGACGGGTCGGAGGAAGGTCGCCCTGCCTTCGAAGACGCTCGCAAGGTAGGTGCCGACGGGGTGGACCAGGAGAAGGACGATGCCCAGGAAGAGGGCATAGCCGAAGAGGTTGGCACCGGGGGGTTCGATTCTCATGTGAGGCCACGAGGATCAGCGTCGCCAGGTTCGGCCGTTCTCGTCCGGATCGGGATCGTAAGGGATGCCGACCTTCCACTCGCGCTCCAGCGCCGCTCGACGCTCGCGCGCCTCTTCCGCCTGCCGGAGGGAACGATCGCGGGCCCACTGTCGGGCGGCGATCAGGAACAGGATGTACGTCCCCATGAGGAGCGTCTGGAACAGGACGACCTTCACGAGCGCGGGCGCGGCCGGAAGGCCCACTCCATGACGAATCCGGCGGCGAGGACCACCCCCGAGAGGGCGACGAGGAAGGCGGTCAGGAACATCCTCTCCATGCTGGAGGAGCGATGCGTCCTCTTCTCGTCAGGATTGCCCCGCGGAGCGTCAAGAAGGGGTAAAGGAGGGCCTTCGCACACCTTGTCCCTTCGCACAATGAGCACATGGCGAACGACAAGTTTCGAAAGATGAAGCTCCGCCCGAAGGCGAAGTCCCAGGCCGCGCAGGTCTGGGACGCTCCGCAGTCGGGCGTGAAGCGGGCCGGAAAGCGCACCGCAAGCGGGCGTCGCCGCCCGGAAGCGGAGTAGCGGCTTGAGCCACCTCCAGGCCAATCTCGGGAAGGACGATGTCCTAGCCCTGCTCGACCGTGCGACGGGCTTCCTCACGCCCCGCGCGAAGGCCGAGACCCCGCCGCAAGGCGTCAACAACCAGACCTATCTCGTGCGCGAGGCGGGCCTCGCCGTGACGATCCGCCCCGGTGGGGGCGACCCGCCCACCGTGCCCTGTCGCCCCTGGCCCGCCCACGCCTGCGCCCTCCTCGGCGATCGTCCCAACGGTGGCGTTCGGTCGCTCGCCTGCGTCACCGAGATCCTCCAGCGGCACGGCGGGCTGCCGGTGCCCGCCATCGTCCATCACGGAGAAGGCACCGGCCCCGGTGGAAGCGACTTCACAATCAGCGAGGCGCTGCCGGGACGTCCCTTCGGCTGGGAGACCGACCGGATGGGCCGACGCGCCTGCCGCCAACTCGGCGAGCACCTGGGTCGCTTGCACGCTGCCACCGTGCGGACCGAAGGTTTCGGCGTCTTCGGTGCGGAACCGATGCCTTGGACCCAATGGTGGCCCCGCTTCACCGCCTCGTATCGGCTCGTCGCGGACGACGTCTGCGCGGCGTCGCCCCTCCTGGGCGGCTTCCGGGCGCGGCTCGAAGCGCCGCTCGCCCGTGCCATCCGCTCGCCCGACCCACGGGCCTTCCCGCTCGTCTGCGTCGACCAGAGTCCCACGCGCTACCTGGGTGACGAGAACGGTCGCATCGTCGGCTTCGGGGACGTTGAAGGCCACCTCTGGGCGCCCGCCGAGTGGGAGCTGACGACCGTCCTCATGTGGCTTCCTCACCCCCGTGCCTTCCGAGACGCCTACGAGGCGCACCGGCCCTGGCCTATTGCCATGGACGGCGTGCGCGACGCCTACGCGACCTACGCTCTCCTCGGATGGCTCGTCTGCGCCCGCGACCTTGTGGAAAGCCCCATGGAGGTGTCGAATCTGGAGGCTCTGCTCATCGGGTCGCTCGCCTGAAGACAGTCTTCGAGGGTGTGGAGGGGGCGGCTACGGGGAGCCGCCCGCTACGTCCACACGCTCTGAAATATTTTCCTTTCGCAGGTTGGGTCTTTAGGCCCAACCTGCGAAAGGATGGTTGACGAAATTTTTCAAGGAAACGCCGGGGCACAAAGAGGCCACGAAGTCACCATCGTCCTTTCTAATCCTCTTCGGGAGAGATTTTGTCAACCATCCGACGCCTTGCCCGGCGGTCTCGGCCATTCGACCAGGAGTTCCAGCTACAGCAGGCCGAGTTCGCGCTGAGCGGCGTTGAGGGTCGGGGGAGTCCAGAGCCACTCGACGCGGATCCAGAAGCCGGGCAGGGCGGAGGAGTGGACGCGGCCCTCGGCGTCGGGCGGGACGGGGCGATAGACGCCGTCAGCGAGGCGGTAGAAGTCGGCGGTTCGCCGGATGGGGTCGACGATCCAGTACTCCTCGACGCCCGCGCGCTCGTACTCCGCGAACTTCTCGCCCCGGTCGCGCGCGAGGGAGTCCAGGGAGACGATCTCGACGATGAGGTCCGCGCCGCCCTCGCTGTAGGTCGGGAAGACCCGCGAGAGGCTTTCGGGCTTGAAGTACGCCGCGTCGGGGACGCGCACGGTGCCGGCTTCCAGCCGCTGGCGGAAGCCGTCGCCGACGACAAAGCCCGCGCCGCGCTCCTGGACGAACGCCTCAAGGAGCGTGGTGATGAACCAGCCTTTGCGAATGTGGTCGTGGGACTGCGGGGGCACCGCGATCAATCTACCGTCCGCGAACTCGAACTTGCCCTCGCCCGCCGCGTCGATTGCGGCGATCGGGTCGACCAGGGTGGCGGCTTCCATGTCCGTATTGTACGACAGGTCGGCTACTCCGTCTTGAGGCGGTAGCCGACGCCGGGCTCGTTGATGAGGAGGCGCGGCTGGCCGGGGTCGGACTCCAGCTTGTGGCGAAGCTGGCCCATGTAGACCCGCAGGTAGTGGGACTCCTTCGCGTAGGCGTCGCCCCAGACCTCCTTGAGGAGCCCCTTGTGCGTGACGACGCGGCCTGCGTGACGGGCGAGCACGGCGAGGAGGCGGTATTCGTTGGGCGTGAGGTGAATCTCCACGCCGTCGCGCTCGACCCGACGAAGGGCGAGGTCGATGCGGACGCCGAACGCCTCGACCACGACGTCAGGCGGCTCTTCGCGGCGGGCGTGGCGCAGGGCGACGCGCACGCGGGCGAAGAGCTCGCCGACGCCGAAGGGCTTGGTGAGGTAGTCGTCCGCCCCCGCGTCGAGGGCGGCGACCTTGTCGCCCTCGTGGCCGCGCGCGGAGAGCACGATGATGGGGACCTCGGTCCACTCGCGCAGGCGGCGGGCGACCTCGATGCCGTCCATGTCGGGAAGGCCGAGGTCGAGCAGGACGACCTCAGGGTTGCGGTGCGCGACCTCGCGGAGGCCCGTGGCGCCGTCCTCCGCCTCGTAGAGGGTGAAGAGCTTGGGGTCGAGGCTCGCGCGCAGGAAGCGGCGGATGGCGGCCTCGTCGTCGATGACGAGCAGTCGGCGGGGCTCAGGCATGGGACCCTCCCAACCTACCTCGCCTCAGGGGGTGGGAAACGACGTGTCGTACAATAGAGCCATGCATGCGCCCTACGCCGCGCCCTTCGAGAACCTGCCGCCTCCGCGACGGGTGCCGCTGGAGGAGTACTTCACCGCCGAGGCGACCGCGTTCGTCCGCCACGAGTACCTCGACGGCTTCGTGCGGACGATGCCGGGCGCGAGCGAAGAGCACGTTGTGGTGACCTCCGTGCTGAGCGGGATGATCGAGCCGGTGCTCCGGCGGCGGGGCGGCTGCCGCTTCCTCAACCAGGACGTCCAGGTCTGGATTCCCGAGTTCAACTCGTACACCTATCCCGATGGGGCCATTGCCTGCCCGCCGCAGTTCGCGTCCAAGGATCCTGCCTCGTTGCTGAACCCCAAGGTGGTCTTCGAGGCGCTGTCGCCCTCCACGGAGGCCTACGACCGGGGCGGCAAGTTCCGCCGCTACCGGTCGCTGCCGACGCTGGAGGAGTACGTGCTGATCTCGACCATGGAGCCTCTCGTCGAGGTCTACTCGAGGCCGGACTGGGCGTTGCGGAGCTACGAGGGCTTGGACGCGATCGTGCGGCTGGCCTCGGTCGACCTCGACCTGCCGCTCCGAGAGCTTTACGGCGACCTGGGCTGGAACGACCCCATCTAGGTTCATCCGACCGGCACCTCCGGCTGCTCCGTCGGGCGGGGGAACTCGACGTGGAACTCGGTGCCTCCGGCGGGGCGGCGCTGCGCCCAGATCACCCCGCTGTGCAGCCGCATGATCGCGCGGCAGATCGCGAGGCCCAGGCCGAGTCCCTCGCCCTTCACCCCGCCCTGGGCGAAGCGCTCGAACACCGCCGCCTCCTGGCCCTTCGGGATGCCGGGGCCGTCGTCGGCCACCACCACGCGCACGACGTTCGTCCCCAAGGAGCCGACGATCCAGAGATGCGTCTCCGGCGGCGTGTGCTGGGCGGCGTTCTCGAAGAGGTTCACGAGGAGCTTGAGAACCAGTTCGCCGTCGACCTTCAGCAGGGGGAGGTCGGCGGGGACGCGGACCTCGACGGTGCGGGGCGCGAGCAGGGCGTGGCTGCGGGCGAGGGCGGCGCCGACGATCTCCTCCAGGGAGTTCCACTCCAGGCGCGGCTTCACCTCGCCGCTCTGGAGGCGGGTCATGTCGAGGAGGTTCTGGACCTGGAGATTGAGGCGGAGCGACTCGTGGACGATCGTCTCCGCGAGCTCTCCGCCCTCGCCGCGCTCGACGAGCGCGCTGGCCGCGCCGGCGATGGAGGTGAGCGGGGTGCGGAGGTCGTGGGAGATGGACGAGAGGAGGGCGTTGCGCGTGCGCTCCGACTCGGCCTGGACGCGCGCCTCGTGCGACTCCTTCGCGAGCTGCGCGCGCTCCAGGGCGAGGCCGAGGGAGTTGGCGAAGGTCTCCAGGAGGCTCCTTCCGGCGGACGGCAGGGGCCATGCGCCCTCGCGCGGGAGGAAGGCGAGGACGCCCACCGCGCCCACGCCGCCGCGCAGGGGGATGTAGAGGCCCTTCGAGCCGGGCAGGGTGTCGGTGCCGCGGCCGGCGGGCTCATCGTGCTCCAACGCCCACTGCGCCACGGCGGGCTCCTCGAACCCGCTTGGCGAGGGCAGGACGACGCCCTCGGAGGTGAGCACGGCGACCTCCGTCTCGAACACGCCGCCGATCTCGTGCGCCGCCACGTCGACGATCTCCTTCTTGCTCCGGCTGCGGGCGAGCTGCCGACTGAGGTTGTAGAGGGCGGCGGTGCGTCGCTCGCGCTCGGAGGCGCCCTTCGCCTGGTCGCGCAGGCGCAGGGTGAGGCGGCTGATGAGGAGGGCGACCACGAGCATCACGCCGAACGTGATGAGGTACTGCGAGTCCGAGACGGCGAGGGTGCCGCGCGGGGGGACGAACGCGACGTCGAACACCACGACGCCCAGCACCGACGCGAGGACCGCCTCGCCCAGGCCGAAGCGGCTCGCGACGCCGGCGGCGGCGAGCAGGTAGACCATCGCGAGGTTCGTGGTCTCGATGTGGGGACCGAGGAGCGCGCAGGCGCCGGTCGCGAGGGCGATCACGGCGAAGGTCCAGGCGTAGCCGACGAGGGAGTTTTTGGCCTTGGGCTCTTGGTTTTTGGCCTTGGGGGCGTCGGTCGCGTCGCCGGTGATGACGTGGACGTCGATCTCGCCGCTGCGGCGCACCAGATCGTCCACCACGGAGCCGAAGAGGATCTCGCGCCACCGCGGCTTGATCGGCTTGCCCACCACCACGACGTTGACGTTGCGCCGCTTGGCGAAGGCCACGATCTCGCCCACGATGTCGTGGCCCTGGAGGGTGGTCGTCTCCATGCCGAGGCTCTCGGCGAGGCGCAGGGCCTGGCGCGCCGCCTCGTGCTCGGCGACGGGTCGGCCCTGCTGGCGGTCGCTCTCGACCACGAGCACGATGGGCTCGGCGTGGCTCGCGGCGGCCATGCGGGCGGCGGCGCGCACCACGCGCGACGCCAGCCCGTTCGGCGCGACGCACACGAGGACGCGCTCGCGCGCGGGCCACAGCCCGGTCACGCCCTGCTCGGTGCGGTACCGCTGCATCTCCGCGTCGGCGCGGTCGGCGGCGCGGCGCAGGGCCATCTCGCGCAGGGCCATGAGGTTGCCGACCTTGAAGAACCCTTCCAGCGCGTGCTCGATCCGCTCGGGCACGTAGACCTTGCCCTCGCGCAGGCGCTGGCGGAGGGCGTCGGGCGGGATGTCCACGACCTCGATCGCGTCGGCGCGCTCGATGATGGCGTCGGGCACCGTCTCCTTCACCACCACGCCCGTGACCTGCGCGACGGCGTCGTTCAGGCTCTCCAGGTGCTGGACGTTGACCGCGGTGTAGACGTCGATCCCCGCGTCGAGGAGCTCTTCGACGTCCTGCCAGCGCTTGGGATGGCGCGACTCGGGCGCGTTCGTGTGGGCCAGCTCGTCCACGAGGACGAGCGCGGGGTGCCGGGCGAGGGCGCCGTCGAGGTCGAACTCCTCCACGCGCACGCCGCGGTGTTCGCGCTCGGCGCGGGGCAGGATCTCCAGCCCCTCGATGAGGGCCTTCGTCTCGGCCCTTCCGTGCGTCTCGACGTAGCCCACGAGCACGTCGGCGCCCCGCACCCGTTCCTCGTGCGCCTCGGAGAGCATGGCGTAGGTCTTTCCCACCCCCGCCGACGCGCCCAGGAACACCTTCAGCCTTCCCCGTCCGCCCCCCGAGTCCTCCCGCTGGATGCCGCGAAGGAGCGCGTCGGGATCGGGACGCTCGTCACGCACGCCTTAGGTTGGCACAGCGAGCGGCGTCGTTTGCGTCCGATGTGTCAGGAATTCGTAAGGATGCGGTTCCGAAAGGCCATGCTGACGCGGGCGCCCATGGAGACAGGCATTCCGGACGGTGCGTCGGCGTCCGTTTTGTCGGGTCGGCTCGCGGCGCGGGCACGAACCATCCCCGACTACGGTTGGGGCGATCGTTCTGGGCTGCCACCCTACCTGTGGTGCGTCGGCCTTCGCCCGGCGGGCTGGAACGTCCTCCATCGCGTGGCGATCTTACCGCCTCCGCCGGGCGTCGTACGAAAGTGGCGTCGCGGCGGGTCGAGCGGATGGAGAAGCTGTTCGAGGGGCGTCACGCCCTCGGGGTGGCCGCCGCGGCGGCGGTCGTGTTCCTGGTCCTCGGCGTTCTCGTCCGCTACTCGGCGCTTCAGGCCTTCGACCTGCGGGCGACGCGGCGCTTCCAGCGCGAGGCTTGGCCGCCGCTCCAGGCGTTCATGGAGGGCCTGACCCTCGTCGGCAGTCCCGCGGTCGTGCCCGTCGTCGGCCTCCTCGCCGCCGTCGCGCTGTGGAAGGGCGGCCTGCCGAGGGCCGCCGGCCTGGTGCTGCTTTCCCTCGTCTCCATTCCGGTCTTCACCCTGCTCAAGCTGTTCTGGGACCGCGCGCGGCCCGACGCCACGCTCGTCCACGTCGCAGTCGGGACCTCGGGCACCTCGTTCCCCTCGGGCCACGCCACCGGCGGCACGGCGCTGTACGGCGCGCTCGCCGCGCTCGCCTGGATCCACCTGAACCACCGCTGGACCCGCCTCCCCGTGGCGTTGGGACTCACGCTCCTCCCCCTCGGGATCGACGCCAGCCGCGTGTACCTCGGCGCGCACTGGACGTCCGACGTGGTCGGTGGTTCCGCGGTCGGGCTGCTGATCCTCGT
>CAXTOO010000097.1:0-1209 GCA_964245875.1 uncultured Fimbriimonas sp.
TGCGCGATGATGCCAATATTGCGGATGGGGGAAGACGACATTGAGCCTGATTATACCTGCGGAGATTCAGGTGTTCAGGTTTACGGCGCGAAACTTAACGCAAGACTATTTGTGAGCTAACATCAAGTCCGCTAGTGACCGCAGATTTAGCAGGCGCAAAGTCGCTAGCTGATTGCTGACCAGTCCGCGATCCGCCGCGCCGCGATACGAATGTGCTCGTCCTGGAACACTCGGGCCTTCCGTGCGTTCCACGCCTTCACCGACGCGATCACCCGCTCGGGATCGTCGATGGGAACCCCGTCGTTCGCCACCACCCAATGCACCGTCGCCAGCAACTCCAGCCCGTAGGGTGACTCGAACCCGAAGATCAGGTCCGACACCCTCGCCACATGGCTCCCGATCTCGGGATGCGCGGCAAGCCGCTCCTCGATTGGTGCCGCCACCCCTTCGACCACGGTCATCGAAGATTGCTGCACCCGATCGCCGTAGCCTAGGATGTAGTGGCCATCGAGCCGCTGGAGCCAGTGGTTCAGCTTGTCCGCGTAGGGGCCGTAGGTGTATTTCTCGAAGTTCAACCCCAGCGGCACCCCCGCGACTTGGAGGAAGTAGGCCAGCTTCTGCGCCTCTATCCGCGTAAGCTTATAACCCGGAACCCCATAGCGGTTGAAGACGTGGAGGAGCGCCGCCACCTTGTCAGTCATCGCAGGCGTCTTCGTCGCCGTGGGCATCGCCTCCGGCGGCGGTGCGCCGTCGGGCGAGAACAGCACCACGCGCACGTCCTTCAGCGGGGCGAGGGCTGCCTCGATCCGAGGCCTCACGTCGCCCCAATCCAGTCCGCCGAGGCCACAGCCCAGCGGCGGGACGGCGATGGACTTAATCAATCTCTCCTCGATCACCTTGATCAGGTCCTTCAGCCCCGCTTCGACGTCGGAAAGACGCGCGGCTCCCTTCCAATGTCGCTTCGTCGGAAAGTTGATGATGAACCGGGGATTGACCAGAGTGTGCCGGTCGAACGTGAACATCCGTCCTGGCACGACATTGCCGTGCTCGCAGGCCTTGGCGTACGCTTTGAAGTTCTCGGGGAACGCTTGCTTGAACTGAAGCGCGATCCCCTTACCCATTACCCCGACCGTGTTGACGGTGTTGACCAGCGCCTCGACATCGGCTTGGAGAAGGTTCCCGCTTCCGTGCTCGATGCTCATGATGCGC
>CAXTOO010000097.1:1219-12997 GCA_964245875.1 uncultured Fimbriimonas sp.
AACGATGACCGGCGGAAGCCGCTCGTTCGCGAGGAGAAACTCGACTTCCTCCTTGATCCTCGGCGTTTTGACTCCGATCTCCATGACCTGATCGATGGGTAGACTATTGTACACCAGAAACTCGGCCTGCTTCCGCCTTTTGCGATCCGGCTGGTCCTTGGTGTCGTTCCAGGATCGTCCACAGATGACCTCCCAATCGACCTTGGCAAGATCGGCGAGATCGTCGTAGAACTCCGTCAGGGCCATGATTCCATGCCCATCGGAGAAGACGATCTCCAACCCCGCCGCAACCACCTGCTCAACGTCGATCCGCAAGTGGACGATCCGGTCCTGCTCCTTCGTCCCCGCGCGACCGTCCTCGTAATAGACCGTCGCCAGCATCGGCGAGCGGTTCGCGAAGTAGAAGGGTGCGTAAGCCGACAAAGTGCCACCCGGGCCGGCGGTCACCCGCGACGTGCGACGTCGCTCCTTGATGTTCTCGTGTGAGAAGGTCTGCGGCTTTTGGCCAAGGCCCGGAATTAAGTCGTCGCAGTGGATGCACCCCGCCGCCCAGATGCGCGTCAGGTTCTCGATCCGGGTGATGTGGTACGCGCTTGGCACAGAATTCCTACTGGATAGTCTGCCATGTGGACGTGCTTAACAGACAATGAGCGTCAGGCGGCTTTCCGGCACTCCGCCTCGAAGCGCACCGCCGCCGAGACCTCCTCAGAGGAGATGTCGTAGTGGTCCGCGACCAAATCGACGTCTCCCTCGACCTTCCACAGCCCATACACCGAACGCGTCGGCACCGCGAACTCCGACACCACCGGCTGGTCGCCGCTGATCCCCGCGTCCAGGTAGAGGCGCCCGTGATACTCCGGCAGGGTGGCACGGGTCGAAGAGGATGGCTCGTGCCTCTGATGCCCCGTGCAAACCACGAACCTACGTCGGCAGCACCGTCGCGCCCTCCGCGAGGGCCGCGTCGCGCAACCGTCGGTCGAGCGTGACGAACTCCCGGCACAGCCCGCTCTCCAGGAACGCCGCCAACTGCAACGCGTCGGCGGCTCGAAGATCGTGTCGCGCCAACAGCGCCTCTGCACGGTCACGGATCGCGAACGTCGGATCGATCGGTACGTAAAGTCCGCTGAAACGCGCGTCCACCCGCTCCGCCGCAAGATCCGCTTGGATGCGGTCGAGGTGCCCCGTCAGGACCTTACGGGACAGCGCCGCCTTGACCTCGACCCGCGTTCCCCACCAAATCTGCACCACCGGGTCGGCGGCCTCAAGCCGGACCATGTCCGCTGAGGTCGTCTCCTGTGTAAAAAGAGGCACGATGGCGGAAGAATCCCAGAATCTCAAAAGCCCGACTCGCGATCCGCGATCAACGCCTCGACGGCTCCAACGTAACCGCCGTCCGCTGCCGCAACGGGCTCAGGGGGCCAGTACGCCCCAACGTGCGGCGGGATCGTGATGATTCCCTCCGCCTCCTGCTGGAGCATCCTGGCCCAAAGCTCGGCGTCTACCCCCTGGGGCCGCTCCCGCTTCGTCTCCACCGTGACCACGAACGCCGCCTCCCCCACCGGGACCTCCTCCGGCAGGGTGAACGTCACCCGCCGGTCGTCGGGAACCTTCGCGTCGAGCCTCAGCGTGTGCGTCATCCTGCCTCCATTCTACGCCACCCCCTGGGAGCGCAGGCTTGGGCCTGCACAAGGGTCCCAGGCATTAGCCTGGAGATCACAGATTCACGCCTACAGAACTCAGCCGACGTTAGGGACCCAGGATTCCGGCCAACAACCAACAACGTAAAACCAACCTCCCCACCCTGGTTGACGAAATCGCTCTCCGGCTGCGAAGAAAGTATGCCCAGGCGCGAATCCCTCCCCGATCCCCTCACCCGAGAGTGGGTCCAGTACCAGATCGAGCGCGAGATGAACGTCCGCATGATGTTCGAGGGCGACGGCAATCCCAAGGCGGAGGTCGAGCGGGGCTGGATCGTCGAGGGACTCATCCGTCGGGGCCACCTCGCCCTTCTCGCGGGCAAGCCCAAGGAAGGGAAGACCAACCTCGTCGCCACCCTCGCCCACGCCGTCTCCCAAGGGATTCCCTTCGCGGGAATGAGCACCGAGAAAGGCCCGGTCCTCTACTTCGCCGCCGAGGAGAGCGCCGAGGAGTGGGAACACGCCATCCACCCCTTCCTGCCCAAGGACCAGCGCGGCTTCGGAATCGCCCACGCGGCGAACTTCCGCATCGACCATCAGCCCGATCTCGAAGGGCTGTCGCGCTGCGTCGACCGGTACAAGGCGGGCCTCATCGTGGTCGATCCGCTCCTCGCCGCCATCGACGGCGGTTGCGGCACCTCCGAGCGCGCCCGACGCGCCCTCACCGGCCTGAAGCGCATCTGCATGGCGAAGGGCGTGGCCGCCATCGTCGTCCACCACGCCCGCGAGTGCCGCGGCCTCGCCCGCCGCGTCGCCGAGAACCCCCAGCTCGCCGCCACCGCCAGCCTGAACATCGTCCTCAACTACCGTCCCCATTGCGGCGGCCGCCTCGTCACCCTCGCCCTCCAGGGCCGCGGTCCCCAATCCAACCGAACGATCAAGCTGGTCAGCCGCGGACCGTGTTCGTATGGGCGTCACCCCCTCTCGTCGCCCCGGGACGGCTCTCCCGACGACGAAAGCGTCACAACGGGCGATGAGAGGGGGTCGGGGGGAGAGCTTTAGATGCCTTTTCGTCAACCACCGGACCCGAAAAAGGGTGGACGAAAAAGAAAATCGTACGCTGATAACGCAACAAGCGTTTCCTAAGCCGAAGACCTCGATAGCAGGAGCCTATCGGTCGGTCTCTGGAGCGAGGTGGCTCGGATCGCAGAGGATGGCTCGTGCGCCTGACACCCCGTGCAGAACACGCACCTGAGCCGGCAACGCCGCCGCGCCCTCCGTGAGGGCCGCGTCGCGCGGACGCCGAGCGAAGGTGACGAGCTCCCGGCACGGCCCGCTCCCCAGCAACGCCGCCAAATGGGGCGCGTCCGCCGCGCCGAGGCGATGTGGCCGAACACGGCTAGGCTTCGAGCAACGCGAGGACCCGGCTTCCGATCCCTGCGGGGTCGCCCGCCTTCAGGCGGCGCAGGATTGACGATACCGATGGCCCGAAGTAAGGCCCTGGAACGTGCCTTCGGAGGGCGAGCGCCTCGCTGGGCGAGCGGCGAAGCTCGATGTCCAGCCGGACCGCGCTGCCGAGGCGGGCGCAGGCGGCCGCCTCTTCCCGCCGTTGGCCCAGGGCCAAAGCCATCGCCGCGCAGTCCAGCGCTATGCAGAGGTGCCGCTCCATCCCGGCGCCGCTCGCCACTCCCACGAAGCGCCGTGCGTTCAGGAGAGCCTCCTGGCGGCTACGACGTCCGAAGCCTTGGGCGAAATGGAGGTACGACTCCGCAATGGCGGCGTACCCTTCCGCGAAACGGCGCGGTGCGATCTCTTCCGGCGCGATCCCCTCGCCCACGCCATAGAACGCGTGGACCGCCGCCAGATTCGCCTGGCACACCAGGACCTGGACCTCGCTGACCGCCCGATCCAGCGCGATCCGGTAGTTCGCCTCGGCCGACTCGAAATCCAGCCTCTCCTTCTGGATGGAGGCGAGGTTGCCTCGCGCGGTGCCCGACTGGACCGTGGCGCCCGCCTCCTCGGCCAAGCGAACGGCCCGCGTCGCCGTCTCCTCGGCCTCCCCCAGTCGGCGCGTCGCCTGGAGCATGAGGGCGTAGGAAGTCATGCTCCGAACCTCATAGGGCACGTGGCCCAACCCCCGCGCCTCCTCGATCGCCTCCTTGTAGAGTCGCTCCGCAAGGCCGTACCGCGTCAGCGCGTGCGCCGAGATCGCGGCCAGATTGGCGACCGAGACCATCTCCGGACTTCGCAGGTCGCAGCGCTCCCGAATCCTGAGGCAGAGATCCAGCGCCGGCTCGGGCGGAAAGGTGGTCCTCAGGTCCGTGGCGCGGTGATGCAAGAGTCGGATCGCCGCCTCCGGGTCGTCGGCGATCAGAGCGTCGAAGAGGAAGGTCGCCATCGCGTCCGCCGGGCGTTCTCCACCAAACGTCGCTCCCGCCCGCCGCCCGTCCAATCGCCGACGGATCGCGGCCCGGACGTCGACGGCGGCGGAGTGGTCGATCGCGACGAGGCACGCCGTCTCGTCGTCCAAGGAGCTCAGGTCAGACTCGAAGCTTCCAGGCTCGAGGAGGAGCCGACCGTCGGGCGAGGCGATCTCGATCCCGAGCTTGCGCAGCTCCATGACGGCCCTCCGAAGGTAGGCCATGGCGTTCTCCCGCTGTGCGTCGGGCCAAAGCCGGCACGCGATCTCGCTCCGTCCCAGACTCGCGTTCTCCTGGACGGCGAGCAGCGCGAGCAGGAGCGCCTGCTGGCGCGTCCGGAAGCGAATCTCCTCGCCGGCCCGGCTGACGCGCAACGGGCCAAGCAGTTCGATCTTCCAGACGGCCACGGCTGAACTCTACTGCCTCCGGCGCCCTCTTGCCCGCGTCCCACCGCCACTGCTCGTTCCGAACGCTCATCGTCTGCCTCAATCGCGTCGGTCGCTAACCGTCGGGAGAGGGACATGCCCAAGGCGAGCGCGGCCCGGATGCTCGACGCCGCGCGCCGCGTGCTGGATTACGGAGAAGAACGATGGCTGGACTCGAACGCCCCAATCCTGTGATCCTCGACGTCGAGCGCGTCCGGCAGACGCGCGAATCGAGCATCGACCGCGCGGCGGGCGAGACCTGCGAGGTCTGGCAGGAGCGGCCCGACTTCGGCATCGGCGGCTTCGTGGTTCGGAACTCCTTCAGCGAGATGGCAGTCTCGGAGCGCCAACGCTGGTTGAGCGGCCTCTTTCGCGAGGTCTTCGGCCCGGCGGCGGACGTGGAGAGAGCTTTTTGGTTTGCCTGCCGCGAGGCTCATCGGATAGACCACCGAGACACGGAGGAGGCGCCGAGAGCGCAGAGGAAACCCCTGTCGACGACCCGGCCTTCGTCGGTCAAAGCAACTGGGTGGTCGAATGGAGAGCGCAAAGCGTTCCCTGAGCCGAAAACCTCGACCGCAAAGGCCTGTCGGCCCAGTTTGAAACCCGTGAAACAGGACCTGCCGAAAAATTTCCGCAGAAGGGGAACTCCGAAAAGCGATTTGTCGATTATAGAAATGGAGGTCCCGAGAGGGGCCGACAAAACCACAAGACCCACCAAAAGAGAGACGAGGATCAATGAGCACGTTGATGAACCGTAACCCGATTGCTGAGTTCGACCACCTGTTCCGCGCGATGGAGCGGAACCTCGAGTCCACCTGGCGCGGCACCGCCCCCGGCCTTGGCGGCGTCCCGATGGATGTCTACGAGAAGCCCGACGCCTTCTACATCCGCGCCGCTCTCCCCGGCGTCCGCGAGGAGGACGTCGACCTCTCCGTCGAGAAGGACGTCGTGACCCTCAAGGGTACGATCCGCAACGAGTACCAGGGCGAGAACACCAAGGTGTACCTTCTGGAGACCCCCTACGGGAGCTTCACCCGCTCGGTGCGCCTGCCCGAGAACTTCCAGTCCGACGGCATCGAGGCCCATTTCGACCGTGGCGTCCTCACCGTCCGCATCCCGAAGGCCGAGAAGACGCAGACCTCGCGGAGCATCCCCATCCGCCAGACCGTGGGCCAGCCGGCGATCGAGGCGAGCGCGGAGTTTGGGCAAGCCGTCAACGCGGCGTAGGGTCGATCTGTAAACCTTTCTTGGGGGACTCCGGGCGGTGCCCCCCACTCTCGTGGAGGGATCAACCACCATCCCTAGGCTACAGTAGGGGCGACGATGAGCCCAAAGCCTCTCGCCTGCGCACTTCTCGCCGCCTCCAGCGCGGGCGTCGGGCCGGGCGGCGTCTGGGCTTGCCGAAATCGCCTTCGCTCGAAGCCGACGAACCCGTTAGGGCGCTCAGCCAGTCTGCCCTGGACCGCCACTCTGGAGATTGGCGGTCCAAGGGCTTAGTTTCGGTAGCCGCGCGCGAACGGCGGCTTGCTCGGGCCGCGCGATCCACGCTCGAACACCGGCGCGTCGGGCCGCGCCGCCGCCCAGCGGACGATCTTGTTCCGCAAAGGGGTCTGCGACAGCTTGTCGATCACCTGCTGCGCCATCTCCTTGGGCACCTCGACGAACGCGGTGCGGTCGGTGATGTCGATCGCGCCGATCTGCTTGCCCTGCATCCCCGTCTCCGCGGTGATCGCGCCGACGAGGTCGGCGGGACGAAGGCCGTCCGCGCGGCCCATTCCGACGAACAGGCGGGCCGTCTCGCCGTTCGCCTGAACGTAGGGGCGCGGCTCGAACGACCGCTCGGCCTGGGGCCGGAACTCCGGCATGTCGACCGGCACCGGCTCGTTCGCCGAGAGCAGCGACAGCGCCGCCGCCGCGACGGCGTACGGATCGCCGCCGATCATGTGGACCGCCTCCATCTGCCGCTCGTAGCCGCCCGCCTCGACCGCCTCGCGTAGCCTTTGGACGAGCCGCTCCTGGCGCCGACGGACGATGTCGTCCGCCGTCGGTACGGGCATCGACTGGATCTGGGCGCCGGTGAAGCGCTCGATGTTGCCGATGGCGCGCCGCTCGCGCGGCTCCACGAGGGTGATCGCGTCGCCCGTCCGACCGGCGCGTCCCGTGCGACCGATGCGGTGGATGTACGCTTCGGCGTCCCAAGGCACGTCCACGTTGATGACGTGGGTCACGCTCTCGATGTCGAGTCCGCGCGCGGCGACGTCGGTGGCGACGAGCAGTTCGCAGACGCCCTCTCGGAACCGGCGCATCACGCGGTCGCGCTCGGCCTGGTTCATGTCGCCGTGCAGCGGCTCAGCGCCGTACTCGCGTCCCGCGAGCGCGTCGGCGATGTCCTGCGTTTCCTGGCGCGTCTTGCAGAAGATGATCGTCGGTCCGGGCGTCTCCATGTCGAGCACCCGCATGAGCGCGTCGAGCTTGCGGCCCGGCGGCACCTCGACGGCGCGCTGGACCACCGAATCGACGGTGCGCCGCGCGGCGGCGATGGTGACGCGCACCGGATTGCGGAGGAACCGCTCGGTGAGCGTCGCGAAGCGCGGCGGCACGGTCGCGGAGAAGAACGCCAGCTGGCGGGACTCGGGCAGCTTGGAGAGGATCGTCTCGATGTCTTCCAGGAACCCGAGCGCGAGCATCTCGTCCGCCTCGTCCAGGGCGGCGAACTTCACGTTGTCGAGCCGGAGCGTCTCGCGGTTGATGTGATCCAGCACCCGGCCGGGGGTGCCGACCACGATCTGCGCGCCGTGCTTGAGGGCGCGGAGTTGCTGCACGATGGGCTGGCCACCGTACACGGGGACGACCGTCAGGCCGGTGTGCTTGGCCATCACGGAGATCGCCTCGGCGACCTGCACCGCGAGCTCGCGGGTCGGGGCAAGGACGATCGCTTGGGTGCTGCGGTCGTTGGGGTCGAGCTTCTCGATCATCGGCAGGCCGAACGCGGCGGTCTTGCCAGTGCCGGTCTGAGCCTGGGCGAGCATGTCGCGGCCCTCCAGGAGGATCGGGATCGCCTTCGCCTGGATGGCGGTGGCGGAGTCGAAGCCCATCTCGGCGATGGCGCGGGCGACCGGCCCGGTGAAGGGCATGTCCGCAAAGTTCACGGGCTCGTACGCCTCGACCGGCGCGGCGTGCTCGACGGCGCGGGGCTTGAACGGGCGGTTGGGAGTATCGAAGGAGTTTTTCTTAAAGTGGGGCTTAGGCATCGAGAGGTTCTTCTTGAGGCAGGCGAGCCTAAGGAGAACCGCTTCACACAACGCGGCCGATCTAGGGAACGCCTGGACACAGGGAGCCGGAAGGCTCGCGCGTCGCATCGGTGCGGCGCGGGGGAGGGTCCGCGACGCAATAGCGTCGCGGAAGGGGAAGATACCTAAAATACGCCAAGGATAGATACGGCGTTCCGCTTTCCAAGCCGGAGAAGACACAACGGGAGTCATGCGCCCGTTCTGCCCAATGCCGCTTTGAAGAGTGCGCGTCGCCTTCCTCGGCCCCGCCTGCGACGCGGCCCTTCGCCGACGGCCCACCGTCGCGTACGAAGCCTGCGGGGGAGTCTGGTTCCCATGCTCCCCAAACCCCAGCACACGCTGCCTGCTCGCTACCGCGACGGAGCGGTGAGGGGGCGAGGGGGCGCGTAAGCGTCTTCGATCGGCACGAACGCCTCGCCGTCGTAGGCGAGCACGCGCGCGTCCGCCATCGCCCACCACCAGGCGTGGACCTTCGTTCCCGCCCTCGCCACCGACGGGATCGCCCGAACGCGCTCGGTCTGCACCAGCACGTTCCGCTGCGAGAGGCCGTCGTGCTCGGGCGTTTCCGCTTCGCAGGGTTCTGCGCGGAACTCGTCCACCGACTGCCGTCCGTAGGCCAGCCATCGTCCGACCGGCCCCTCGATCGGAGGGCCGAGCAGCGCCTTCATCGCGCCGCACTCCGCATGGCCCATCACGACCACGTCCGGGACCTTGAGGTAATCCACCGCGTATTCGACCGCCGCCTCCACGCTCGGGTCGTCGTCGTTCGGCACGAGGTTGCCTACGTTCCGCACCGCGAACACGATGCCGGGTTCCGAGTTCACCAGCGGGTCGAGCAGGATGCGCGAGTCGGCGCAGGTGATCACCATCACCGGCGGCTGCTGGCCGTTCTTCGCCA
This sequence comes from uncultured Fimbriimonas sp., assembly GCA_964245875.1. Lineage (GTDB taxonomy): Bacteria > Armatimonadota > Fimbriimonadia > Fimbriimonadales > Fimbriimonadaceae > Fimbriimonas. The sequence continues at coordinate 9,890 of CAXTOO010000097.1, forward strand.
GCGACTCGAGGTGCGGCTTAAGGAGCCGTCCGTGGCCCGCGTGGAAGTTCGCGATCGACCGCAAGAGCCGCTCCATCTCAGGCCACCTCCGCCGGTTCGAGCGAGAGGCCGGACTTGCGGGTGCGGGGCTGGTCGCTCTGGCGGCCTTCGTACCAGTCCTCGCGGTGCTCGACCACGTTCACCGTCCCGCCCGCGCGGATGTGGCTCGCCTCCCAATCGTGCAGCGCCTCGAAGGCGGCGTGGTCCATGAAGTCGACGTGCAGGTCCACGTCCACGTCCGCTCCCTGGGGAATGGCGGAAAAGCACTGGACGAGCTTCGGCACGTTGAGCGAGGTGAGGGTTCCGTCGACGAGGACGCGGGTTCGGTCTTCCATGGTCTTGGTTTCGATTCGGACGTGGCCCATCCGGCGGAGCAGGATGGCGAAGGATAGGGCGAGCCCCAGGGCGACACCGGTGAGGAGGCCGAGGAACGTGACCCCGAGCGTGGTGACGACGTACACCGGCAGCTCGCGGTGCCGGGCGAGGTCCCTGATGTGGTGCATCGACACGAGTCGCAGGCCGACGTGCACCAGCAGTCCCGCGAGCACCGCGAGGGGAATCTTCTCGATGTGGACGCTGAAGACCGCCACGAAGAGCACGATCCACACGCCGTGCAGGATCGTGGAGAGGCGCGTGGTCGCGCCCGCGGCGATGTTCGCCGACGAGCGGACGATCACGCCCGTCACGGGCAGGCCGCCCAGGGCGCCGGACACCACGTTGGCCGCGCCCTGGCCGATGAGCTCCCGGTCGAGGTCGGCGCGCGGGCCGTTGTGCATCTTGTCGGTGGCGACCGCGCTCAGAAGCGACTCGACGCTCGCGACGAGCGCGATGGTGGCGGCGGCGACGATCACCCCGCCCCACATCGAGATCGGCGGGACCGTGGGGAACACGAAGCCTTCCGTGAGACGGTCGGGCAGGTCGACCCTCGCCATCTCGAAGTGGCCCATGATCGAGACGACCGTCGGAACGATCACCGCGACGAGCGGAGCGGGCACCAGCCGGAACGCCTTGGGCAGCCGCGGCCACACCATGAGGATCGCGATCGCGAACGCGCCCAGCAGGATCGAGGGCAGGTGGCCGTTCGTCGCGAGGCCCGGCAGGTGAGTGAGGTTCGCCAGGGCCGTCGCCGACGCCTTGCCGCCGAACACCACGCACGCCTGGGCCAGCGCGATCGTCAGCCCGATGCCCGCCAGCATCCCGTGGACCACCGCCGGCGTGATCGCGAGCGCCGAGCGGGCGATCCTCATCCATCCCAGGGCGATCTGCATGAGGCCCGCCACGAGGCCGATGAGGCAGGTCGTGGCCCACCCGAAGGTGTGGACGGTGCCGAACACGATGACCGTGAGACCCGCCGCCGGGCCGCTCACCTGGAGCGGCGCGCCGCCCAGGATTCCCACGACTATCCCTCCGCAGGCGGCGGCGATAAGCCCGGCGATGACCGGCGCACCGCTGGCGAGGGCGATCCCCAGCGAGAGGGGAAGGGCGACGAGGAACACGACGATGGACGCGAGCAGGTCTTTCTGGAGCTTGGGAGACATGGACACCTCGAAACTTAAGGATTGCTCGGCATCGAGCCGCACCCCCTTAAACCCTGAGGTTCCTCTAAGAGTTCCGATCTGATCGTCTTTTCTGCGCGCGTCGGAAAAAAGCCAACGGGATGCAGGAGGTTCCTGCTAGGAGATCGCGCTCGTCGGCTGGCCCGGCGGCGTGTCCATGTCCGACGAGTGGCCGGGGAAAAGCTTCGCCGAGGGGTCGAGCCGCTGCTTCGCGAAGCAGACCGCGGTCGCCGCCTCGCCCACGCCGGTCGCGATGAGCTTCAGCTTGCCGGGGAAGGCGCACACGTCGCCCACCGCGAAGACGCCCTTCAGGTTCGTCTCGTACTGGCCGTCCACCACGATCTGGTTCTTCTCGATGGTCATGCCCCACTCCTTGAGCGGTCCGAGGGACGACTTGAAGCCGATGTTCACGATGACGTGGTCCACCTCGTGCAGGTGCGTCTCCTTCGTCTGGGTGTTCTCCAGGGTCACGCCCGAGAGGTGGCCGTTCTCGTCGCCGTGAAGCTCCTTGATCGCGAACCAGAGCTTCATCCCGACGCGCGAGGCCCTCACCTGCTCGATGCTCTCCTCGTGCGCCTTGAACACGTCGCGCCGGTGGATGAGGTGCATGTCGCCCGCGGTGTCCATGAGGTTCAGTGCCCAGTCGAACGCCGAGTCGCCGCCGCCGACGATCGCCAGCCGCCGGTCCTTGAACACCGACTTGTCGCGGACGCCGTAGTGGACGCCCTTGCCGTGGAACGCGTCCTCGTTCGGGACCCCGATCTTCGTGGGCGAGAACGCGCCCGCGCCCGCCGAGACGATGACCGTCCGCGTGGGCAGCCGCAGCCCCTTCGCGGTGAGGATCGTGTAGCCGCCGTCCTCCTCGGGGATGAGGGCCTGCGCGGTGTCCTCCAGGACCAGCTCGGGGTCGAACTGGGTGCCCTGCGCGATCAGCTCACGGGCGAGGTCCTTCGCCAGGATCTTCGGGAAGCCCGGCATGTCGTACACGTACTTCTCCGGGTACAGCGCGGTGAGCTGCCCGCCGAGCTCCGGCAGGGAGTCGATGATGCGCACGGACATCCCGCGCAGGCCCGCGTAGAAGGCGGCGAACAGCCCGCAGGGCCCTCCGCCGATGATCGTCACGTCGACAGGATTCATTGGCTTCTTTCTACGCTCGGCGTCGGGCGCGAACGTGAGGGTACCAGCCGGAAAAGGGAAGAGGGGAAAAGGAAAAGGAGAGAAGGCGGGAGAGCCGCTTCGCCTTCGTTCGCGCCCCTCTCCGTGCGTTTGGTCGAAACTTTGTCCACGCGACGCTATCATCGTTCTGAGCTTCGAACTCGTGTGTTGCGTTAGTAGCGTACGTTTTTTCTTTTCCTCCAGCCTTTTTCGGGTCGGATGGTTGACGAAGTTGTCCTTTGAGGAAGGTGAGGGGGACCTTGGACGCAGCGCATCCCGGGTGAGCACGGGGGCGAGGCGTGAAGGACGGTCGCGTCACGTCTCTATCGCACTCGGCGGACGATTTTGTAAGCCATCT
>CAXTOO010000098.1:0-2803 GCA_964245875.1 uncultured Fimbriimonas sp.
CGGTGCCTGCGGCGAAGACGCCGCAGGCACCGCGCTAAGGAGTTGTGAGAGGGTGTTCAGCCCTTCTTCATCATGGGCTTGTGCATCATGCCCCTGCCCATCATCTTGTGGTTCGTCGCCTTCTTGCGCATCATCGTCTTGCGGCGCACCATGGCCTTCTTCGACATCTTGTGGTGCATCGTCTTGCCGTGCCTCATCATCGGCTTGTGCATCGTGCCGTGCTTCATCTGCGCGGAGGCGGCGAGCACCATGCCCATCGCGAGCATGAGTAAGAGCAGGATCTTGGCTTTCATTTGTTTTCCCAAAGGGCCTTGCGGCTTTCCTGATCCAATATACAACGTCCGGATATCGAAAGACCGTGAGGATTTATCCTGAATCCACAGAATCTCATCGAAGGGGGTCGATCAAGCCGCAGGAGCCTTTTCGCGCGTAAAGCAGGGTGATCAAGGAGGCAAGGAGGCAAGGATGAGTGTTCGCCAAGCAGGACGTTTGGTCGCCTAAACGCAAGGAACCCCGAAGAGGCTCTTGTCCTCATCGGGGTTGCCTGAGCGGATCGTTCCTTTCCGCCTAAGGGCTCTTTTTGATGAAGCGGCCCGTCTTCGGGTCGCGCATCGGACCCTTCTTGGTGGTCTTCACGTGCGTCTTCATGAACCGCCCCGTCTTCGGGTCGCGGGCGGGCATGGCCTTCTTCACGAAGCGGCCCGTGTTGGGATCGCGCATCGGCGCGGTCTTCTTGGTCGGCGCCTTCGACATGGCCGGAGCCTTCGTCTGGGCGTCGGCGCCGAGCGCGAACGCCATCAGCGACGCCACTGCGAGGAGAGTCTTGAACTTCATCGTGTTTTCCCTCGGCCACGCCCGGCGTGGCCGACCCCTACACTCTACGACATCCTTCGCCCCCAAGGGAGAACTTATCGAAGCCTCAGCCCTGGGGCCGCGATGAGCCTGGGCGGTATCCTCTCCCTCCTATGGCATTCTCCCGGCGGACCCGGACGTGCGGCGAGCCCCGGCTCGCGCACGCCGGCGAGAAGGTGACGTTGAACGGTTGGGCACACAAGGTCCGTGACCTTGGGGGCGTGATGTTCGTCGACCTTCGCGACCGCACCGGCCTGGTGCAGCTGACGCTCGACCCGGCGAACTTCCCCGACCGTGGCGAGATCAGGGCCGAGTCTTGCCTCTCGGTGACCGGCGAGGTGCGCGCGCGCGCCGAGGCGACGCGGAACGCGGCGATGGGCACGGGCGACGTCGAGGTGGTCGTGGCGTCGTACGAGCTGCTGGGATCGAGCAAGCCGCTTCCCTTCCCCATCAGCGACGAGACCGCGATGGAGAGGGTGAACGAGGACCTGCGGGTGAAGCACCGCTACCTCGACCTGCGGCGGGCGTCGATGTACCGTCGCCTCGCCGTGCGGGCGTCGGTCACGCGGCGGATGCGGGCGTACCTCGACGGGCAGGGCTTCATCGAGGTCGAGACGCCGATCATCACGAAGTCGACCCCCGAGGGGGCGCGCGACTACCTCGTGCCCTACCGGCTGGAGCCGGGCCTCTGGTACGCCCTCCCTCAGAGCCCGCAGCAGTACAAGCAGATGCTGATGGTGGCGGGGATCGAGCGGTACTACCAGGTCGCGCGCTGCTTCCGCGACGAGGCGAGCCGCGCCGACCGCCAGCCGGAGTTCACCCAGCTCGACCTGGAGATGTCGTTCGTGGTCCAGGAGGACGTCCTGAGCCTCGCCGAGGGACTGATCCGGACGGTGCTGAACGCCACGATCGACGAGTTCGGGCTGGACAAGGACCACGTCGGGGTGTTCGATCGCCTGAGCTACGACGAGTCGCTGGCGAAGTACGGCAACGACAAGCCGGACCTGCGGTTCGGGCTGGAGATCTTCGACGCGACGCCGCTGCTGGGCGCGACGGAGTTCGAGGTCTTCAGGGGCACGATCGAGGCGGGCGGTCGGGTGCGGGGCGTCCGGTACCCGGGCGGGGGCGGGCTCTCGCGCAAGGAGGTCGGGGTCCTGGAGGAGTTCGCGAAGGAGTTCGGGGCGAAGGGCCTCGCGACGCTGATCGTGGACCGTGGCGTAGGCGTCCCGCCTGCGTCTCCTGAAGCTCCCGCCTACCGGGGCTCGGTCGCCAAGCGTCTCACCCCTGAGGAGTCGGACGCCATCGCCGTCGCCGCGGGGGCGGAAGAGGGCGACCTTCTGCTGCTCGTCGCGTCGGATTGGGACACCACGAACGAGGTGCTCTCGCGGCTGCGGCTCCTCATTGGCGACCGGCTCGGCCTGCGCGATCCGCGGGAGCTCAAGTACGTGTGGGTGCTCGACTTCCCGCTCGTGGAGTGGAGCGCGGAGGGCGGGCGCTGGAGCGCAATGCACCATCCCTTCACCTCGCCCAAGCCCGAGGACGTCGACCGCATGGAGGTCGATCCCGGCGCGCTGCGGGCCGATGCCTACGACATGGTATGCAACGGCTACGAGTGCGCCGGCGGCTCGATCCGGATCAACCGCGCGGACGTGCAGGCGCGGATGTTCCGGCTGCTCGGCATCGACGAGGCGACGCAGCAGGAGCGGTTCGGCCACCTCCTGGAGGCGTTCTCCTACGGCGCGCCGCCGCACGGCGGCATCGCGCCGGGCATCGACCGCATCGTGATGCTGCTCACCGACACGGAGAACATCCGCGAGGTGATCGCCTTCCCGAAGACGGGCGCGGGCAGCGACCCGCTGATGGACGCGCCGAGCACGATCGACCCGCAGCAGTGGGCCGAGCTCGGCCTGCGCCGGGCGCAGTAGCATGAACCGAGGAGAGTTCGAGCGGC
>CAXTOO010000098.1:2903-12948 GCA_964245875.1 uncultured Fimbriimonas sp.
CCGGCGCATCTGCGACGATCTCGGCGTTCCTCGCCACCCGTCGCTCTAGGCGGCTTGCTTCATTGATTCGACGATCGCGCTCGCGCTCCGTTGGCGGAGCGCGTCCCTTCGCCGGTAGTCGGTCAGTTCGCGCAAGGCATCGAGCACCATCTCGCGGGCCTCCTCGATGCTGTTCCCTTCAGAGATGGCGCCAGGGACCTCGGGGATGAAGGCTGTGTAGCCGCCTTCATCCGCAGGCTCGAAGATGATGGTGTACTCGCCGCTCACAAACTTATTGTACGACAATCCCAAAAATGTTTGGCCGCGCTCCCCAGCGCGGCCGATCCCACCCTCGTCTCTTCGGCCGCACGTCAGCGCGCTGGGAGTGCGCGTTGCCCTTTGCCCGATGCGCGGGTGCGTCGTGCTAGGCTCACTTTCATGTGGGGCTCGAACCCACCGGCCTCGCCTGGAGACCACCATGGTGCCGGCTTAGAGCCCCGGCAGGCTTCGCGCTCGCCCGTGGACCTCGGAGACTACCAACGGACATTAGTCTAGCAGGTCGGTCGTCCAATTGGTCGCCTGGATGCGGGCGTCGAGTTCACGATGCGCCCGGCTCAGTCGGTCGGCCTCCGCCTGGATCTTCTTGACGTCCACCGCGGGCACGAACTTGATCTCCGTTTTCAAGCCGCGGGTGGGGACGACGGTCGCTTCCGACGCCAGCTTCCGGTAGGTCGACAGGCGGAGGAGCAGGCCGTCGCGTTGCGCGATGGCCTGGGTCAGGCTGGCGCCGCCATCCAGCCTTGCGGCGAGGTTCGTCCGGTTGACCCTCGCGACCGTCGCCTCGAAGTCTCCCGCCAGCCGCTCGAACTCCTCAAGAAGCGCGGATGGGTCCTCGGCGGGAGGGTCGCCCTCCTGGTGCTTGGCATTGCGGACGATCCGCTCGTGGAGCTGCGCCAGCCGCTGCTTCAGGTCGGCGCGGTGGATCAGAGCCTCGGCGAGTTTCACGTCTCCAGTTTAGCCGCGCGCCTGCCCGCTGAACTCGCCATTGTTCCGCGGAAAGGGGTCCCGCGCGGTTGATGCCCTTGGGAGATGGGGCTTCGCGCAAGAGAGAGAAGGGGCGTCTCGCGCGGACGAGAGGGTTTTGTCCACGCAAGACGAGGTTCCATCGACGCGAGAACTCCTTGCCTGCGCGAGAGAAGCCTCCTCGCGCGAGGAATCCATCCCTTCTCAGGGATGGGCACGTCTACCAGGCGTAGTCTTCGGGCGCGGTCTTGCGGGGCGGGAAGATGGCGTCGATCTTCGCCAGCGTCTCGGCGTCCAGCTTGATCGTGGTCGACTTCACCCCGCCGAGAAGTTGGTCCATCGTGCGCGGGCCGACGATGGGCGCGGTGATGCCCGGCTGGTGGATCATCCACGCGATCGCGACGTCCGAGGGCTCCTCGCCCAGGTCGCCGCAGAGCGCCTCCCAGGCCTCCACCTTCTCCTTGTTCTTCTCGCGCGCCTCGGCGAACCAGCCTTCCTGCCGTCGTCCGTTCTCGCCCTCCTTGGGCGGGCCGGAGAGCAGGCCGCCGCCGAGGGGGCTCCAGGGGATCACGCCCACGCCGTAGTCGATACAGGCGGGGATCACGTCGGTCTCGATGTCGCGCGTGAAGAGGCTGTACTTGGACTGCTCGCTCACGAGGCCCAGGAAGTCGCGCTTCTTGGCCGCCTCGTTCGCCTTGGCGATGTGCCACCCGGCGAAGTTCGACGACCCGGCGTAGAGCACCTTGCCCTGCTGCACGAGGATCTCGAACGCCTGCCAGACCTCTTCCCAGGGCGCCTCACGGTAGACGTGGTGCATCTGGTAGAGGTCGATGTAATCCGTCTGGAGCCGCTTGAGGGAAGCCTCGCAGGCCTTGCGGATGTGGAGGGCGCTCAGGCGCGACTCGTTGGGCCAGTCGCCCATGTCACCGTACACCTTCGTCGCCAGCACGACCTTATCCCGCCGCTCTCCGCCCTGCGCGAACCAACGGCCGATGATCTGCTCGGTGATCCCCTCGCCCTTCTTCCAACCGTACACGTCGGCGGTGTCGAAGAAGTTGACGCCCTCGTCGAGTGCGCGGTCCATGATCGCGTAGGAGTCCGGCTCGGTCGTCTTGGGGCCGAAGTTCATCGTGCCGAGGCAGATCCGGCTCACCTTCAGGCCGGTGCGTCCCAGGTGGGTGTAGTCCATCACAAGGGAATAGGGGGAAAACCCCGGGATGGTTCCCCGACGGTCTGGAGACCATCGCCACGGGGGCGGGTCACAATACTTCACCGTGAAACGCTGGCGCGCCGCCTTCCTCTTCGCGTTTCTGAGCGCGCTGCCCATCCTCTTCGCCTGGAACCGTTCGCCCGCGCTGCTCCAGGATTCCGACACGCGCGGCATCCTCGCCGCCATCCGCGCGGCGCACGATCCGCTGAAGTGGTTTCGCGGCGACTGGCCCATCGCGAACGGGTTCTACCGACCGGTCGCCTCGCTGACCTTCGAGTTGGACAACGCGACCTGGGGAAACGACGCGGCGGGCTACGGCCTGACGAACGCGCTGCTCTGCTTCGGGTGCGTGCTCCTGCTCTTCTGGGCCTTGCGCGAGATCGCCGACCGACCGTGGGTCTCGGCCTCGGGCGCGGCGGTCTTCGCCCTCTGGCACGTCGGGCCGTCCTCCAACCTCTCGGACCTCGCGGCCTACGTCGCGTGGGCGACGCTCGCGGTCGGCACCGTGCGCCACCGGAAGGACTGGCGACGCTATCTGCCCACGGTCCTTACCCTCTTCGCGCTCTCCGCCGAGATCCCCCCCATCCGTCCGCTCGCGAACCGGATGATGGATTGGATCCCCGGGCGCACGGCCTCGACGATGACCGTCTTCGCCTTAGCCGCCATCGCCGCCTACGCACGATTCGAGCGCTTGCGCCGTCCATCCGCCATCGCGCCGGCGCCCACGCCCGAGACGCCGCCTGCAACTCGGAACACCGTCGCCGAGGGGCGACGGGGCAAGCCTTGGCCCTGGGCGGTCGTCGCCGTGGTCGCGGTCGCGGTGGCGCTCGGGACCTATGAGCAGGCGGTCATGCTCCCGGCGGCCCTCGTCGTGGTGGCGGTCGCCTTTCGGGGAGCGGGCGCACGACCCAAGTGGTCCCTGCACCTCGCCTTCTGGAGTCTCCTCGTGGTTTACCTGGCCCTTCGCTGGGCGTTGCTGCCCCACGCCGTCTCAGGCTACCAGCACCAGCAGTACAGCTCCACGCGCACCGCGTTCTGGACCGAGATGGAGTACGTCTTCCCTCCCCTCCAGAGCCTCTTCGGCGTTCCGGAGGTCCTGTCCACCGGGCTGATCCTGGTCTTCTCCGGTGCCGTGCTCATGCCCTTCGTGCGGACCGCGATCGTGGCGACGGGCTACCTCCAAGCGCGGCGCGAGCCGACCCTGGCGCTCGTGGGCTGGCTCGGTTCGGCGGTCGCGTTCGCGCCGATGGCGTGGTTCAAGCTCTTCGAGCACTACCACTACTGGCCGATGGCCCTGCGCGCGGCGTTCGTGGTGGCGCTGGGCGCGGTCGCCCTGCGCCTCACGGCTACCGCGTGGTGCCCCCCCGGGCGACCAGCGCCGCCACGACCCCGTCCCGCGCCCGGTTCGCTTCCTCGTCGGTGAGGTTGCCGTGAGGCTTGCGGAACACAAGGCGCAGGGTGAGCGAGTGCTTGCCCTCCGGGATGCCCGCGCCGGTGTAGACCTCGACGAGGCTCTGCTTCTCGAGCCACTCCCCGCCAGACTCCGTGATCGTTGCCTCGATGTCCGCGTAAGGCACCGCCTGATCGATGAGGAGCGCGACATCGCGCGGGTTGGCGGGGTTGCGTGAGACGGGCTTAAGTTTGCGCTCGGAGAGCCCTGCGTGCAAGAGGAGGCTTTTCACCTCGATCTCAGCGACCACCGCCGTCTCGGGCAGGTTCAGCGCCTCCGCGATTTTGGGGTGGATCTGCCCGAGGGCGCCCACGATGCCCCATCGGTTGCCGGTCTCGACAACGATCTCGGCTTGTCGGCCCGGGTGGAAGCGCGGATCGAGGTCATCAAGGTCCCCCTCCGCATCCGGCCCCTCTAACTTCAGGGAGGCGCCAACCGCCTGGGCGGCGGCCAAAACATCGCCCTTTAGTCCAAAGAAGCCCGAATCGTCCGTCGACAGGAAGCCCAGAACGGTGATCTCGTGAGGGCCGAAAGTTCGTCCGATCTCGAACAGGCGCAGGTCCTTGCCGCCGTTGCGGGCCGCCGCGTCGGCGAGACCGGGAAGCATCGAGTTCCGCAAGTAGGCCGCCTCCGGCGAGCCTGGATTGCGCGGGCCGATCCGTTCGCCGGAGGCGTCGAGCGGGTGGAGGTCGCGCAGGGAGTGGGAGATCGCCTGGACGTAGCCGAGCCGCACCACCGCCTCCCGCAGGCGATCCTCCAGGAGATGCTCGCCCTGCGGGCCACCGAGCATCGTGGTCCCGGCGAGCGGCGTCTCGGGAATCTTGTCGTAGCCGTGGACCCGTCCGACCTCCTCCACGAGATCCTCCTCGCGCACGATGTCGGGACGCCAAGAGGGGGGCACAACCATCAGCCGATCCGCCTCGCGGCGAACGTCCATGCCGAGCCGTCGGAGGTGGGTCTCCGCCTCGTCGTCGGTCACGTCCATGCCGAGCAGGAGGCGGGCGCGGGCGGGGCGCAGGGCGATGCTCGGCCGCTTCTGCCGTCCGGGATACTGGTCGTTGATCGCCGATCCCGGTGTGCCGAGCAGTTCGCTGAACCTCAAGATCGCCGCGACCACACCTTCGGGATCGACGCTCCGCTCGAAGCGGTAGCTCGCCTCGGTGTTCAGGCCGAGTTGCTTGCGGGTGCGCCTTACGCTCGTGTTCAGAAACGCCGCCGACTCCAGCAGCACGCGCGTGGTGCCTGCCGACACTTCCGTCGCTTCGCCGCCCATGACGCCCGCTGCGGCGATGGGCCGCTCGGCGTCGCAGACCATCATCCCGTCAGTCGAGAGCGCGTGTTCCCTGCCGTCGAGCGTCGTCAGCGTCTCGCCCTCGCGCGCCTTGCGCACGACGATGCCGCCTTCCAGCTCGTCCGCGTCGAAGGCGTGGAGCGGCTGGCCGAGCTCCAGCATCACGTAGTTCGTGAGGTCCACGAGGAGCGAGATCGGGCGCATTCCTGCCTGTACCAGCCGTTCGCGGATCCATTCAGGAGCCGCGCCGTTCGTCACGCCCTCGAAGAGGCGGCCCGCGTAGCGCGGGCAGTCCGCCGTCTCGATGCGAATCGTGACGGGGTTCTCGGGTCCATCGGTCGGCAGGTCGGCGAAGCGGTTCGCCGCCCTCGCGTACAGCTCCGTGGGCTCGCTCCGAGGATCCTTCGCGAGAACCTCCCGCGCGAGGCCGAGGACCGAGAGGCCGTCGCCCCGGTTGCTCATCACCTTGATGTCGAGCGTCTCGCCGTCGATCCCCTCCAGCTCGAAGCCCGCCATCGTCAGCAGGTCGCCCAGCTCCTGCACGGAGAGGGAGGTGCGGACGAAGTCGTGCAGCATCGAGACGGGGAACTTCACGCCCCTATTGTGGCGTAGGCGTCCCGCCTGCGTCTTTCGCCCGGACGCAGGCGGGACGCCTACGCCACACTTACCATCAACGGCGCCACGACCGACGCGGGGAGCTTAGAGCCACTCCTGACGCTTGATCACGTAGTCTCGGTAGAAGTCGCTGTCGTTCTTGACGAGGTAGATGATCCCCTCGATGGCGCCCAGGAGACCGACCGCCCACCCGATCCAGTGGAAGATGCCGAAGAACGGGATGTGGCCCAAGACCCAGCACACGACGGTGGTCGCGAGCATCGTCATGCCCGCCCGGGGAAAGCCCATAATGAACTTGTGGATGCCCAACGACCCTAGCAGGATGCCGGCGATGCCGGCGGGGATCTTCTTCGAGACGGGAACGAGGCTCACGTTCCTATCCTACGTCGTTGCTCGATCGTCAATGGGTCCTTTGTCCCTCACCGCGGTCCACCTTGGGACACCGTAGCACAACCCTCACCCCTGCCCCTCTCCCTCAGAAGGGAGAGGGGTTCTTCGGTCAGCCCTTGAGCAGGGGCGTGACCGCCGCCGCGATCTCCGCGTAGAGGGCGTCCGCGCTGCCCTTCGGCAGGCCGCTCCAGGCCCGCCGAACCACGCCCTTGCGGTCGATCAGCACGAACGCGGGCAGACTCGACGCGCCGAGCGCTTTGGCGAGGGCGTCGGTCTTGTTCGCGAACGCGAACGTGTACTTGTGCCGCGCCTTGTAGGGGGTGGCGTAGTCGCCGGGGCCGTCCTCGAAGGCGTCCGCGCCCACCACCACCAGCCCCTGCGACCCGAACGTCTCGTGCAGCTTCTGCATCTTCGGGCTCGCCAGCTTGCACGGGCCGCAGTAGGTCGCCCAGAAGTCGAGGAGCACGACCTTGCCCTTGAGGCTCGCGTTCGTCAGCTTCGCGCCGGTGGTGGTGGCGAAGGCGAACTTGGGCGCCGGCTTGCCGAGGTGCTTGGCGACCGCGGGGTCGAGGGGGATGTCGCGGCCGAGCGCCGTCGTCGTGAGGGCGGCGAGCAGGGCGAGGGACGCGGCGCGGTTCATAGGCTTGAAGTACGCTGCCGCCCGCCCCGTCGTTCGCCCCTCGATGCACCCGAACGGCCCGGTCGAGCGTCGTAATAGGCGTGGAAACCGTTCGCTACCGGCCCGGCGAGGCCCTTCGCTGGCTTCAGACGGGGGCCGACAACATCCGGAAGGCGGCGAACGAGCGCGGGCGCAGCGTGATCCGCCAGACCGGCACGGACCAGAGGCGGCCCATGGAGAACCTGAAGACCGCCGCCGGGGCGCTGGTCGACCTGGGCAAGAGCGCCTACGCCGAGCTGCTACACAAGCAGGCCGAGGCCCTGGAGTACGTCCTGCTCGCCGACCGGCTCGACCTCGTGAAGGGCGGCAAGATCGAGTCGATCGCTTGGGACGCGATCAAGGGCGTCCGGGTGGACGGCGACCGGACGCTGCTGATCTTGGAGAAGGGGCAGGTCACGATCAAGCCTTTCGCCCACCTCGTCGCGGGCCGTGTGCGGGTCCCTGTAGGCTGGACCCGCAACGGGATGGAGGTGCCCTACGAGCTGCTCGTCGAGGAGATCGCCGCCCGTGCGCGCCGCGAGATCGAGGAGGACTGACCGTTTTCCGCGGCGAAATCTGCGGTCGGGATTGCGTGGCATGCTTGCAAAAGGAGGTCAGAATGATATCGAAAACGGCCTCTTTCAGGTTCAACGTGGTGGCTTGCATCGGCTTGCCCGAAAGTTTTTGTTCATATTGAGAAAACGAGGGATGTCTCCCACCCGGAGATCGCGAAGGTCCATGCTGCCTTCCCGCGTGAGAGGGCGAAAAGTCAACCATCGGTCGAGGCTCACCGGAGAAAACACGGAGACACAGAGGAGGCACGGAGAGCACGGGGGAGGCCACTCCGGAGAGTGGCGGTCCAACCCTAGGATCGAACGATGGTCGGCTCGATGGTGATCGCGACCTTGCCCCGGACGGCGTTCGTGATGATGCAGTAGGCGTCGGCCTTGTGCGCCATCTCCTCCGCGCCCGCCGCCTGCTCGTCGGTCGCGCCCGCCTCCAGGGTGATCGTGGGGCGGATCGTGATCGACTCGTAGGTGAAGTTAGCTCCCGCCTGGTTCACGACGCCCAGGGCATCGACCTTGACGCTCGCCACCGGAAGGCGGCGATTCTTGGCGACGATGCCGAAGGTGATCGCGTAGCAGCCGGCGACCGCGCTCGCCAGCAGCTCCTCGGGGTTCGTCTCGCCCCCCGGGCCGTCGAACTCGGGCGGCACCTTCACGGGGATCGTCTTGCCGCTGTGCGCGGGCGTCAGGTCGCCCGATCCGTCGCGGCCTCCCGTCCAGTTCGCGACGACGGGGTATTCGTGGTGCTTCGTGGCCATTTAAGGGAGTTCTACGGGCGGGAAGCCCCAACGTCGGCAGGCGCGGCGCCGATCGACGACCCGCCGCCTAGCGGGCCGCCGGAACGCGAGGCTCGGGGGTGGGACGCCCGAAGAAGTAGCCCTGCACGTAGTCCGTCGGCCTCTGCCGCACCCAGGCCCACTCCTCGGCGGTCTCGATCCCCTCGACCACGGTCTTCGAGCCCAGCTCGCGCGCGGTCTCCAAGAGACGACTGGTCATGATCGCCTTGCGCTCGTCACGGTGTACGTCGCGCGTGAGCGAGACGTCGATCTTCGCGTAGTCCGGCCGGACGTCGAGCAGGACCTGGAGCGAGGCGTAGCCCGCGCCCACGTCGTCGAGGGCCACTCCGAACCCCTTGTCCCGGTAGTAGCCCACGATCGACCTCAGGTGTTCGATCTCGGGCAGCCTCTCGCTCTCGACGACCTCGAAGACGATCTGCTCGCGCGGGATCTTCAGGTCGTCGACGAGGCGGACGGTGCTGTCCAGGCAGTACGCGGCGTCGAAGATGGCATTGGGCGCGAAGTTGACGAAGATCTTCTCCGTGATTCCGTGGCAGGCGGCGTTGCACATCGCCGAGCGGCGGGCGGCCTGATCCACCTGGAAGAGCAGGTCGGCCTGGACCGCCATCGAGAAGATCTGGCCCGGCGAGATCAGGCCGCCGTCTTCTCCCAATCCCCGCATGAGGCACTCGTAGCCGAACACCGTCGCGCCGTCGGCGCAGGCGACGATCGGCTGGAAATGGGAGGTGAACCGCTTCGCGCGCAGGAGGTCGATGAGCCAGCCCGCGCTCGCCCGGCCGGCGAACGTGGTGATGTCCTCGACGCTGAACATGTCCAACGCCCGCACCATCTCGTTCGCGGCCTGGAAGACGACGCGGGTCTGTCGCCGCTCCGTGGGCGTGAGGATATCCACGAGCGGCGCGATGAAGGGTCCGACGCTTCCCGGAGGAACCTGCAGCGTGACGACCCCGTTGCGCTCGCCGTAGGCGATCCGCTCGTTCTGCAGCCAGACCATGACCTTCCCGAGGGTGTGGGTGTGGGGCAGGTTGACGTGCAGCGCTCCCGGCCCGACGAGCTTCCGCGGCAGCACCTCGCAGCGCTGGCAGTGCGGGTGTCCGACCTCGACGTCCTCCTCGAACGGCAGGCTCATGGCGTGGGCCATGTGCTCGAACGCCTCGCCCCGCTCTCCGAGGTCGGGCCGGAGGCCGACGGCCACCGCCTCGTCGAAGGGCTCGGGGCGGGTCTCCTGATGGTCGACGACCCGACCAGGAACGACATCGGCCTCAAGGGGGATCTTGTCGGGAATCATTGCGGCATGAGGGAACGACCCAAGCGTTCTTATGACGTACGACTGTCTCCAAGCACTTTATGTGCGTTTTTTAAGCGTCACTTTTGGCGGGTTTTCGATATTTGGTGTCGCGGGCGCGGGACCGCGCCCGTTCGTCTTCCCCATTGGAAGTCACTTCCAAGCCCGGCCCCGTGAGTCCTTGCGGGCATCGGACGCCCTCTCACCGACGTGCGCGACGGTGGATCCGCGGATCTGCCGGGTTTCCCCGCACTCTCTCCACCTTGGAGAGGACGCCAAAGGTTCCGAGCGGATCGGCTCTTGCGTCGTCTCCTTTGGCGGCTCGCCGACCGGATTCCCTGGGCAGAGTCTAGGCGCTGTGTGCAAACCGACCTGTAGGCGTCGGACGTCCTCGTTCGGACGCGAGGGCGCCGCGTCTTCGACCCCGCCCAGGCTCCAGGACCCCTCATCCCCGGACCCATAGCGGCTCACTTAAGGAGTGCGACCCCTCTGGGGTCGGGACCGAGCGGGCTATCACCGGGGGTCTTCGACCCCGGCTACCTTCTGCGACCCCTCCGGGGTCCGTTGAGAAACGCATGTTCTCGGACAGAGGCGTCCAAAACGCCGGGTCGAAGATAGAGCCGCCTCAGCGGCCAACCTCGCGGGAAAGATCTTATCGCAAAGAACTGCGATAAATTTCTCAACAGTTCCCTTCGGGGTCCGTACGTACGGCCGGGTTGGAGCTTAAGAGGTCGTTTCACAACCTGCGTTCCGCAACGAAGCCCTCTCCGTTCCAGGTTCT
>CAXTOO010000099.1:0-12738 GCA_964245875.1 uncultured Fimbriimonas sp.
CCCGCATCGCGGGCACGATCGCCTTGCGGACCCGCACCCGCGCGTTCGCGAGGTCGTCGTTCGCCGGGTCGTCGTGGAACCACAGCCCTCGCTCCCGGCAGTAGGCCCGCGTCTCCGCGCGGGAGAAGGGAAGGAGGGGGCGGACGATCCCTTCGCGCGATTCGGGGATGCCCGCGAGGCCCGCGAGACCAGTGCCGCGGGCGATCCGGAACAGCACCGTCTCGATGTGGTCGTCCCGCGTGTGCGCCGTCGCGACGAGGCCGCAGTCCAGCCGCGCCGCCGCCTGCCGGAAGAATCCGTACCGCGCCTCCCTCCCCGCCTCCTCCAAGGACATTCGGCGGTCGGCGGCGAGGCGCGGCACGTCGGCTCGTCCGGTCGCGAAGGGCACGCCGAGGCTCTCGGCGAACGCCTGACAGAGCTTCTGCTCGGTGTCCGCCTCCGCTCGCTGGCCGTGGTGGAGGTGGGCGGCGACGACATCCAAGCCGAGATCCACCAAAAGGTGAAGGAGGCAGGTCGAGTCGGCCCCGCCGCTGTAGCCGAGGAGAAGGCGCGAACCCTCGGGGATCAGTCCGGTCTCGGCGAGGTGCCGGGCGAGGCGGTCGCGCATCGGCAAGAGGTTACTCCCAGCCGAGGAGCCGGTCGCCCGCGAGCGGGATCCCGTCGTCGCGCCGGTAGGCGAGGAAGTCGGAGTCGAAGGTGGCGACGCGAACACGGGGGTCTTCGGACGCGAGGGCGACGAGCGTGGAATCCGCGAGGTCCATGGGAACGTCGCGATACTTGCGCATGAGGCGTTCAAGGCTTGGGAAGTTCGTCGTCGCGACCGACAGGTTGATCGAGGCCACCAGGATCCAGATTCCCTCCTGGAAACGCCATCCGCCCCGCGAGCCTGCGAGGTGCATGGCCTCGGCCATGCAGGCCTCGGTCGTCACGAAGGGACCCGGCAAGCCTTGGACGACCCGCTTCGAGGCCGTTTGCCGGACTCCGTGGCGCTCGACGGCACCGAAAAGGACCGAGGCGTCGAGCGCGATCACCCGATCAGGCCTTTGCGCCGGTATTTGTCCACGACAGGATCGTTCTCAGGCCAAGGCTTCAGGGGAGCGTCGTCCTCCTCAATGCGCCTCCACAGGGCTTCGAGCCGCTCTTGGCGGTCGGGAGGCGGCAACGGATACTCCACTTCAACCGCCGAAAGGCGGAGTCGAACCCCGACCGGGCCATGAACGCGGCCATCCTCATCGATCACGATCTCTACCATGCCTCCATTCTACGCCGGCTGCCCTCTCAGGCCCAGCGACATCAGCTCCAGGTCCGCATACTCGTCGCCGACCTTCTAAGGGTACTTCTCGTGCCAGCATTGGGGAATGGATCAATGGAGACCCTTTGCTGCTTAGCCTTCTCGCCGCGCTCGCCCCGATGGCGCTCTACGTCGCCGAGGGTGGAAGCGATGCCAACCCCGGGCACCGCCCGCGCCCCCTACGCCACGCTCGCGAGGCCCCAAGCCCGGCTGAGGGAGCTTCTCGCCGACCATCCGCCCGTCGTCGTGCGCCTCAAGGGAACCCTCCGCCTCGACGCGACCCTCTTCCTCGGACCGGAGGCTAACGACGTCCGGTTCGAGGGGCCTGCCGTCCTGAGCGGCGGGGTTGGCCTTCGTGGCTGGCGCGAGGCGACCTTTATGGGGAAGCCCGCCTGGGCCGCGCCGGTCGACTTCGATTTCCATCAGCTCTTCGTCGGTGACTTCCGCGCGCCACGGCCCCGACTGCCCCGGACGGGCTTCGCCTCTTTCGCGGGTTACGCGGACGCTAAGGGCGTCGAGGTGGTGGCCCACCACCTCTGGGTCACCTCGCGCCCTTCCATCTCGGGGATCGACGGCGAGGTGGTCCGCTTCTCCAAAACCTCGGTCTTCCGGCTGAAGGACGACTACACCGCCGGCATGGCGCCCTACGTCGTCGAGAACGTCGCCGAGGCGATGGACGCACCGGGCGAGTGGTACCTCGACCACCCGGCGCGCACCGTCTACTAGCTTCCTCGTTCGGGCGAGCGGCGCCAGAGCTTTGTGGCCGTCGCGCCTCGCGACCCTCGTGCGGATCGAGAAGGCGCGAGGAACGACCTTCAAGGACGTCGCCTTCCGTGACGCCGAGTGGAACCTCCCCGTCAACTCGGCGGGCGACGGCCAAGCCGCCATCGGCGTGCCGGGCGCGGTCCAGATCGCGGGCGGCGAGAACGTCTCGATGGAGGGGTGCCGGGTCGAGCACGTCGGCACCTATTGGCATCGAGATCCTCGGCGCGTGCGGGATCAAGGTGGGTGACGGACCCGAGGCGAACCTCATCGGGGACAACACCATCGAGGGCGGCGGTCGGGTCTACGCCAGCGCGTACTGCATTCTCGCTCGTCGGACTCAGCGGCGGCAATCGGATCGTCCACAACCGCATTCGCGACCTCTTCTACACCGGAATCTCCGTCGGCTGGGACTGGGGCTTTTCGCGACACGACCGCGAAGGACAACTTGATCGCCTACAACGACATCGCCGACATCGGCCAAGGCGAACTGTCGGACATGGGCGGGATCTACGTCCTCGGCAAGCAGCCCGGAAGCCGCATCGACCACAACCGGATCCGCAACGTCGACGCGCGGGGCTACGGCGGCTGGGGCGTCTATCTCGACGAGGGCTCGACGGGATGGACGGTCGAGAACAACGTCGTCACGGACACGAAGACCGGGGGCTTCCACATTCATTGTGGCGGCGACAACCTTGTCCGCAACAACGTGTTCGCCTACGCCCGCAAGGAGGGACAGCTGATCCGCCAGCGCGACGACAAGCAGGGGCCGATCCGCTTCGAGCGCAATCTTTTCGTCGCCCGCCCCGGCGATGCGCCCCTCGTCGTCCCGAACTGGCTCCATCGCGCCGTCGTTCTGACGGGCAACCTCTACGCCGCTGCCAAGCCCGACCTGCCTTTCGGCGACGACGGCACGGGGCGCTTCGTTTCGGTCGAGTTCGGGAGCGACGGCCTGCCGCCCAAGGGCTCCGAGGTGTACCGGATGGGATTCCAGCTCATCGACCTCCGGGACGTTGGGCCAAGGCGACGCTAGGTCCAGCCGAGGAGCCGGTCGCCCGCGAGCGGGATCGGGGTCCCGTCGTCGCGCCGGTAGGCGAGGAAGTCGGAGTCGAAGGTGGCGACGCGAACACGGGGGTCTTCGGAGGCGAGGGCGACGAGCGTGGCGTCGGCGAAGTCCATCGGGACGTCGCGGTAGCGCTCCATGAGACGTTCTGCGAGGCCGATGCTGGGACGAACCAAGTCGACCTCGAAGGCATTCAGAAGAAGCCACACCCGTTTCTGGGCTTTCCAGCCGATGCGGGCTCCCGAGAGGTACATCGCCTCGGTAAGGCAGGCTTCCGTCGTGCAGAACGGCGGACGCATCGTTGCAAAGGCACGTTCCGCTTGGTCAAAGCGACGACTGCGCTCCTCGACGGCCCCGAAGAGCAGAGAGGCGTCGCACGCGATCAATCCAGCAGACCCATGCGGCGATACTTCGCGACGAGAGGATCGTCGTCGGACAGGGGATTGCGTGGCTCGTCCTTGAGGACGTTCCTCGTCTCTTCGAAGAAGAGCCTGACCCGGCCGGCACGTTCCTCATCCGTCTCGACGATCTCCTTCTCGCTCATCACATACTCCTCCGGAATGCGGAGTCGAATGCCCTTGGGTCGGACCAGCCTCCCTTCCTCATCGAACACGATCTCTACCATGCCTCCATTCTACGCCGGCTGCCCTCTCAGGCCCAGCGACATCAGCTCCAGGCCCGCATACTCGTCGCCGACCTTCAGCGCATGGCGATCGATGCCAAAGGGAACGAAGCCCAGGGAGGCGTAGAGCGCCCGGGCCGCCGTCGCCTGAGTCGAGACGTCCAGCGTGATACGCTCCAGCCCGTCACAACTCTTCGCCCGAGCGATGAGGAAGGTCAGGATACGCCTGGCGATGCCCCGCCCTCTTGCCTCCGGCGCGACGAACATCGCGATCACGCCTCCGGTGTGCCGCTGCTTGACCCGCTCCGAACGGACCATCCCCACGATGCCGACGAGCCGCCCCTTGGAGAGCGCGCCGACCATTAAGCTCCCCTGCGGATCGTCCCGCAGGTGGCGCGTGGTGACCGCCTCGAAGCCGTCCGCGAGGTGTTCCTCGACCGCCGCCCCGAAGGCGAGCGGCTCCGTCCGAAGCGCGTCCAGCCTTAGGTTCCAGTAAGCCTCTGCGTCAGCAGGTCCCAGAGCACGAATCTCGACCATCCCGAGGGGGTATCCTAAACCCGTCCCCCAAAGAGACCGCTCCGGCCCCATCGTGCCGGGGAGAAGGACCCATGGACAGTCACGAACGCTAGCGCCGCCGGTCGATCCCCAACCGACGGTTCCGACATCGAGGGGAGGAAACCGCCATGAGGACCGACGAGAAGGCTTTCGTGGAGCGCCTGCGCGCGCTCGCCGACGACCCCGACGCCCTGCGCGCGACCTTGGAAGGGGTCCGCGCGGAGGACCTCGCCGAGGCTTTCCTGCGTTTGGAGCGCGAGGAGGTTCTGCGCCTCCTCAAGCTCCTCGATCCCGAGACGGCCGCCGACGTGCTGGTGGAGCTTCCCACCGAGAAGGCGCGGATCGTCATCAACGAACTGACCGACGCGACGCTCGCGCAGTATCTCGACATCCTGCCGATGGACGACGCGGTGGATCTGCGCGAGGAGCTCGGCCCCGAGCGGTTCGAGGCGCTGCTGCGGATCATTCCGGCGGAGGACGCGCAGGAGATCCGCCGCCTTCTGAGCTGGCCCAAGGACTCGGCGGGCCAGCTCATGACCGAGGGCTTCGCGGAGGTCGGCCCCGACGTGACGATGGACGGCGTGATCGACATGATCCGCCACACCGACGCGGACGCGTTCGAGACGGTGAACACGATCTACGTCCTGGGGGAGGACCGCCACCTGCTGGGAGTCCTGACCCTGCGCCGGGTCCTGCGAGCCCTGCCGACCGCGACGGCGCGCGAGGCGATGAACGCCGACCCCATCTCCGTGCCGGTGTCGATGCCCCAAGAGGAGGTGGCCCGAACCGTCGCGCGCTACGGCTTCACCGCCGTGCCCGTGCTCGACGACCGTGGCCGGATGGTCGGCATCGTCACCGCCGACGACGCGCAGGAGGTCCTGGAGGAGGCGGAGACCGAGGACGTGCTGAAGATGGGCGCGGTCTCGGGCGACGCCGAGGCGTACCTGTCGCTCTCCGTGTGGGAGCTCGTCAAGCGGCGCGTGCCGTGGCTCCTGGGCCTGTTCGTCGCGGAGAGCCTCACCGGCAACGTCCTGCGCTACTACGGCCAGGGCAGCGACGACCTGAAGATGAACCCGCTCGCCTTCTTCATCCCGCTCCTCATCGGTGCGGGCGGCAACAGCGGCTCGCAGGTCACGACCACGATCACCCGGGCGCTCGCGCTGGGCGAGGTCCGCACCGAGGACTGGTGGCGCGTAATGCGGCGCGAGATGGTCACCGCCCTCGTCGCGGGCGGCATCCTCGGTCTAGTCGGCTTCCTACGCGCCTGGCTTCCGATTCCGGTCATCGGCTGGGGCTCGTCGCTGTCGCTCTCGATCGTCGTGGGCCTGACCCTGCCCGCGATCATCCTGTGGTCGACGACGGTCGGCTCGCTCCTGCCGATCGCCGCAAAGCGGCTCGGCATCGATCCGGCAGTGATGAGCGCGCCGTTCATCTCGACGTTCGTGGACGCCACCGGCCTCGTGATCTACTTCGAGATCGCGCATCGCCTGTTGACGAGGTGATTGGTTAAGGGTTGTTGGCTGCGGTCCAACAACCCTTAACCAAAAACCAACTACCCGACAGGATCAAGGTGGAACACGAAGCGGGCGTTGCCCAGGGCGATCTCCTGGCCGTCGGTGAGCTCGGCCGCGTCGACCTTCTCGAAGTCGTCCTTGAGGACGAAGGTGCCGTTCGAGGAGCCGAGGTCGGTGATGGACCACGCGGCGCCGTCGCAGGTCAGCTTGGCGTGCCTGCGGCTCACGTACTGGCCCTCGGGAAGCTCGGCGAGGTCCACGTCGATGGGGCCGACCGAAGGGTCGAAGCGGCCGATGATCGCGGGCGAGAACACGGGGAAGGCGATGTCGGTCTCTGCGCCGCCACGCTTCACGACGAGCCGGGCGGTGGTGGCGCAGGCCTCGGGCGCACTCCATCCCACCTCGGCGATGCCGGAGTGCGGGTGGTCCGCGCCCTCGACCGGCGGGATGGCGGCGGCCTCGGGGGCGAGGTCGGTGGTGGTCGGGAGGTCGTTCGCGTCGTCGGTCATCCTTCTTCCTCGTTTCGGCCTTTCTAGGTTAGCACCGCAGGGGTGCGCCTCGCGCCTTGCGTTTTGACGGCAAGGCTACATCGCTCCGTTCAAGGGCCGTCAAAAAATTTCCCTTTCGCAGGTTGGGTCTTTAGGCCCAACCTGCGCAGTGGATGGTTGACAGAGTTTTCGCGACATGAGAACCCCAACGTTATGCTGAATCGCACGAACCTTCCGCATCGGCAGAAGAATTCGTCAACCATCCAGGCTAAAGCCTGGGTCCTCTTGCAGACTGAAGTTTGCGGTCCTCTCCGGAGGGTAGGCCCCGGTCTCGAGGAAGAGCGCCACCAGGCCTTTCGAGATGGCAAGCGAGAGGCGCTTTTCGACCATCTCGTTCGAGATCGAGACCAGTCCCAAGGGATCGAGAACGGCGTCATGCAGAGGCCAGCGGACGCCGAGGAGGGTCACGCGGCTTGGGGCCAGCGGGATGACGGAGACCCGACCCCGAGCGTCCTGCCGCAGGATGCCGTCCGCGCCGACGACCCGGGCGGAGCCGCTCCGAAGGACGATCCGGCAGCGAAGCCGCGATCTCGCGACGGAAAGGAGCGTGGCCAGGACGTGGTCCAGGCGGTCGCCCTCGACGCCGATCAGGGTCGCCTCCGCATGGCCCTCGGCCTTGAGGAAGGCGAGGAGCTTGTCCGCGTCGCTCGTGTCCTGGTCCTCGTCGCGCACGAGGCCCGTGGCGTCGGAGATGGAGTCGAGGTCGCCGACGATCGCGTCGGGCTCGCGCCCGGCGGCGCGGCAGAGGTCCGCCCCGCCGTCGGCGGCGACCACGCGGTCGGCCCAGGCGAGCCACGCCTCCAGCGCGCCGGGCGCGAGGTCGCGTCCGGCCAGGACCCCCAAGACTCTCGGCGCGCTTCCGGCCATCGGAGTCAGCGTACCAACATGAATTTTCCACCGCTTCGGCTAGGCCCGAAGGAACCTGAGAAGGCCGCAAAGCGACGCTCTTTAGGAGTCGGCAGCCGTGCTACTCTTCTTAGTCCGATGGCGCAAAGTCCCCAGCTCACCTTCGAGGACGAAGATCCTCTGCTCGCCCTGGAGCGAGGGTGGGAGACCGTCCTGCGGCGGCTGGACGCCGAGGTGCAGCCGCACTGGATGGAGCGGTTTCTCCGCCCGCTCAAGCCGGTGTCGTGGGACGGCCAGACGGTGGTGATCGAGGTTCCGGGGCGGTTCGTGCACGACTGGGTGCGCGAGCGGTACCTCAAGACGATCGCGGAGATGCTCTCCGACGAGCTGGGTGCGCGGCTCGAGGTGGAGCTCAAGGCCGAGGCACGGGAGCGCCGCGCCGCGCCCAAGCCCATTGCGGACGCCGTGCTGCCGTCGGCGCCGGAGGGAATGTTCCGCCCGAGCGAGCGGTTCACGTTCGAGACCTACGTCCAGGGCCAGAGCAACCGCCTTGCCTTCGCGGGTGCGAAGGCCGTCGCGCAGGACCCCGGCGGCAAGTTCAACCCGCTGTTCATCTACGGCCCGAGCGGACTGGGCAAGACCCACCTCCTGCACGCCATCGCCCACGAGATCCAGGCGAGCGGGCCGCGGTTCCAGCTCGTGTACATCAGCGCGCAGCAGTTCGCGGAGGAGTTCGTGCAGGCGCTCCAGGCGAACCGGATCGACCAGTTCCGCCGCGCCCAGCGCTCGGTGGGGATGTGGCTGGTGGACGACATCCAGTTCCTCGCGGGCAAGGACAAGACGAGCGAGGAGGTTTTCCACACCTTCAACCACCTCCAGTCCCTTGGCAAGCAGATCGTGCTGACCTCCGACCGCCCGCCGCGCGATCTCTACCTCATGGACGAGCGGCTGCGGAGCCGCTTCGAGGCGGGCCTCGTGGCCGACGTGCAGATGCCCGACACGGAGACGCGGTGCGCGATCGTGCGGAGCAAGGCCGAGCAGGAGCGGGTCGAGCTGCCGTTCGAGGTCGCGATGCACCTCGCCGAGCGGGTGCCGGGCAACATCCGTGCCCTGGAGGGAGCGCTGACGAAGCTCATCGCGCTCGCGAGCCTGGAGGGCGGCCGGCCGACGCTCGACGTGGCGAAGCGGATGGTGGACCAGTACTACCGCGTGGGCACGCTCGCCAAGCCCGGCTTCGACCAGATCGTGGGCACGGTGGGCGGCCACTTCAAGATCTCGCCCGAGGAGATCAAGGGCACCTCGCGCAAGGCGCCGATCGTCCACGCGCGGCACATCTCGGTGTTCATCACGCGGGAGATCACGGGCGACTCGTGGAAGCACATCGGCGGCCTCTTCGGCGACCGCGACCACACGTCGATGATGCACGGCCACCAGAAGATCCAGGAGATGATGAAGGACGACCCCGACCTCGCGGCGACGGTGCGGATGCTCAAGAAGACGCTCTACCCGGAAGGGTAGGGCGTTCCGCTATTATGCAGCAGTGTTTCGACAATCCTCGCGTTGGCGGTAGGGCTTCAATGATCGACGGCAGGCATCAGCAACCATTACCGCGACTTCCCGCGCGTGTCGGCTGGAGCGCTCGATCTACTGAACTACTTTGGGTCCAACTCCACATTCGGGAAGCTCGATAGCCAGAGCCTGTTCGCTCTCGATGCCCCCAGCTTCGCTGCGTTGAACCGCAGTATCGGGCGCGCCGCAACCTCGGAGGGCTTGGACTGGATCAAGGGTGAGAGCGTTGAGCATCTCAGCTATCGAGTCGCGCAAGCCGCCGAGTCTGTCCTCAGCAAGGCCCAGCGTCCCCCCAACGCCAACTTGATCCGCTACGTCTACGCTTGTATGATCGTGAATTGGGTTCGGTCCCATGTCTACTTCGATGCGCGGGAGGAGGACGTGTGGCGACATGATCTGCGAGACACTCTCGACAGTCCCGTTCCCGCCACCGTCTGTGGAGGATCGTCTTGGTTGTGTGCACAACTGGGCGCGTTCACGCGCAAGACCTGCCTGCTGAAAGTTGAGGGTCGTCTTCGTGGCCAGGGAGCAGCAGGCAAAGCCGATCACTCTTGGGGGGTTTTAAAATTGCCTTCCAGCGATGTCCTTTTCGCGGACGCGCAGCACTCCAGGCTTTCACACGAGACCGCGAGGGGTTTGGACGGCTACTTAGACCATCCGCTTTGCTTCGGGCTCTCCACAGAGACGCGAGCCCTGTTTATCTCCTGTCGCTATCAGATGATCGAGATTGAGGCGGTAGTTGACTGGTCGTCTCGACGCACGAGTGCCCACATCATGAAATTTGCGCATGATCCGTACTCGGCGTTCACCATCGAGCGGTGGGCGGGAGTTCCTACGTCTCTACTGCGGGAGTTCTACTATCGTATGGGGGACACTGGGCCGGTCACTTGGCGGGGATAGGATCAACCAGCGGCACCATCCTTCGCGATCCTCCTGGGCGTGGGCTACGGGAGCGCGACACGCCCCGCGCCGGCACGAACCATCCGGCGGCTACAGACGTTACCGCCGGTCGGCGTAGAATGGGCGTATGGCGACGGTGTACGAAGGAACCTGGGAGGAGATCGCGGCCCATCGGGACGAACTAGGCCAGGAGCTTCCGCCTTTTCCAACCAGGACCCTGACGCTCGCCGCAAAGTCCCCTCGGCCTTCGTCGGGTTCCCGGACCCCTCACCCGCTGCCCCCTCTCCCCCGGAGGGGAGAGGGGAACCGATTCACGGGACACGGTCTAGGATGGGGCCAATCCCGTCCCTGCCGGACGCCTTCCGTGCGCAGGAGGATCGATCAGCCGGAATGGAGCGCCTTCTTGAGCGCGCGGAGCAGTGCCGTCCCGGCGGGACTAAGGGTGTCGGGATCGCCCGGATCGAGGGTCGTCACGAACCCGCCGCCCGCGCGGACGAGGATCGGATGATCGACCTGGGTGCGCAGGGAGTTGACGCCGTTCAGGAGGACGTCGTAGGCTCCGAAACGGTTCTGCAACCATACAGGATCGAGAGAATCGCCTCGGTCAAGACCTTCGAGACGCGACCAGCGGTCGCGGAGGGGAAGATCCTTCCAGAAGGCGTCGTTCAGGAACTGCAGGTCGTGGTATCCCGAGTGGTCGATGACGCCTTCGTCGCCGCGACGCAGGAAAACCGCCGCTTCGTTGCCCGTTAGCCGAAACGTTCTTTCTTCGGTGGTTTCCGGCTCGACCACCCAGAGATCCCAGGCGTTCGTCGCCGGGCCGAAGCCCGCCTGGAGTCGGTAGTCGCCTGGCGACGCATCCGGCCAAAGGACTTCGCCCACGACGCGTGCGCCCTCGATTCTGAGCCGTTCGCCCCCGCCTCGTGCGAAGGTTCGCCCCTGCTCGTCCACGATCCGCCACCAGAGGGCACCCTCTTGGAGGGAATCCGCATGAACGCCGATGCTCAGGCGAAGGGGTCCGGGATAGTGGTTGAAGGGGTCGAGCGGTTTGAGGCCGTCCGTCGTGAAGCGGCGGCGTGGGAGGACGTAGAGGCAGGCGGGTCCGTTCCAGCGGGAACATTCCTCCGACGACAGACGGGCTTCCCCCCAGTCGTCGAAGAGGCCGCTCGACCCTAAGGGCGTGTCGCGAAGCTCCTCGATGGCGTAGCCGTGGATCCAGCCTGCGCGAGCGCGGGCGTTCTCGACCGCCTGCTTGAGCCAGTACGCCCTTCGGCCTCGGCTCGACGCGATCAGAGGCTTGTGCCCGCTCAGGGTGGGTTCAAGGGCGAAAGGACTCGCGTCCAGAAGGCGGGCCAACTCGGGGTTCGGGTTCAGCTCGGGCAGGGCGCTCGCCCAGAAGGGGAGCTCGTCGCCCAGCCGTGCGAGGTCCCGGTGGAGGGCGTCGCCGCCGTACTCTCCAAGCAGCACGGCGCGCGCGGGATAGGGGCCGGGCTGGAGCGCGTCGAGGGAACGTGGCGATTCGTCGATCAGGTGCAGATCGTCGAAGCTGCCCGTCGGTTCGATTTCGGAGTCCAGGCAACCGTCGTGGGCGACGTCCGTGACCCAAGCGCCTCCAATCAGGGCGCGAACCATCTCGGTGAGGTCCCGCACGAAAGGGCGAGTGGTAGGGGTGCTCCCAAAGCCGTCGCTGACCGTCCAGGCGGCGAGGCACGGATGGTGGCGGTACTGGAGCACGATCCGCTCGATCTCGGCACAGATCGACTCCAGGCGATCGGGCGCGATCCCGGTTTGGCCCATCGGCAACTCCAGCCAGCCCGGCATTCCCTCGGCTTCCATCAGATCGAGGTAGCGATGCGGCGGAACCCAGCCGGCGAACTTCACGAGGTTGAAGCCGAGCGCCTTGATGTCGCGCAGTTCCTTGCGGATGATGGCCTCGTCGGGGTTGGGATGGCCCAGGTCGGGGTACCAGCCGCGGTGGACGACGCCGCGCACGTACGGCAGTTCGCCTCGGGACGGCGGAGGCGGAAGGAGGAGCGGTCTGGCCTCTTCGAGCAGCTCGACCTCGCGATAGATGCCGCCGAAAGTGCCGAAGAGGTACGGTAGCCCGCCGCTTGCGACACTGTCCACGGGGTAGGTCGCGCCGCCGTTCTTCACGACCCGGACCTCCACCTCGACCCTGCCGCCGGGAAGCGGAACGTCGAAGGCGTCCCAGATGCCCTCGTGCCGCGCGACGGGACTGCCGTTCGCGAACACCTCGGCGGCATAGCTCACGCCGTGGAAGCGCAGCGTTCCGCCTCCGCGCGGCGCCTCGACCTCCGTGCGGTAGAGCGCCGGACCCTCCCACGCGACGGACACGTCCTGGTTCCAGGCGTGCGGCACGACGATGGGTTGCGGCCCGTCTCCGTAGTCGACCGTCCAGCGGGAGACGAACATGGGGACTATTGTGGCGTAGGCGTCCCGCCTGCGTCAGTCGGAGGAGACGCAGGCGGGACGCCTACGCCACAGAGCCGAAGCCCGGCTCGTCCAGAAGTCGTCGGGCATGGACCAGTTGGGCGGCCATCGCGTTCGGCCCGGGGCCGCCGAGCGACTCGCGGCGGCGAACGGAGCCTTTGGGGGAGAGTGCGGCGAGGACGCCGACGGGCACCTCGGGGGCGATCTCCTTCAGCGACGCCTCGGTCAGATCCTCAAGGACGAGGCCGCGCGCCTGGCACGATCGTACGATGCGGCCCACGACCTCGTGGGCCTGGCGGAACGGCATTCCGGTCTCGGCGAGGTAGTTGGCGAGGTCGGTGGCGGTGGAGAAGTCGCCGTGGACCGCATCGGCCATCCGAGCGGTGCGCCACTCGGCGGTCTCGATCATCCGGTGGGTGAGCTTTAGAGAATCGAAGGTGAGACTCAAGGAATCGAAAAGGGGCGGTTTGTCTTCCTGGGTGTCGCGGTTGTAGCCGAGCGGCATCGCCTTCATCACGATCGCCAGGGTTTGCCAGTTCGCGAGGGCGCGGGCGGTGCGGCCCCGGATGAGCTCGGCCATGTCCGGGTTGCGCTTCTGGGGCATGATCGACGAGCCG
>CAXTOO010000100.1:0-8787 GCA_964245875.1 uncultured Fimbriimonas sp.
AGGTGCGGGTCGCCGCCGAGCAGCACAACGTGATGATCGAGGCGGTGGAGAACCATATGCCGGAGGTCATCGTGATCGACGAGATCGGCACCGAGGCGGAGGCGGGGGCGAGCCGGACGATCGCCGAGCGCGGCGTCCAGCTCGTGGGCACCGCCCACGGCCAGACGCTGGAGAACCTCATGCTCAACCCGACGCTGGCCGACCTGATCGGCGGCATCCAGGCGGTGACCCTCAGCGACGCCGAGGCGCAGCGCCGGGGAACCCAGAAGACGGTCCTTGAGCGGAAGGCGCCGCCGACGTTCGATGTCGTCATCGAGCTGCTCGACTACGACCGTCTCGCCGTCCATCACGACGTGATGAAGACGGTGGACATGATCCTGCGGGGCATCGCGCCCCGCCCCGAGATCCGCGTCCGGACGGGCGCGGGAGAGACGGAGGTGGTGCAGAACGAGGAAACGGCGAACGTCGACGATCCCTCGTTCAACCAGCGGTTTCCCGCCCTCGCCCGCCGCCCCGCCGCCCCTGCCGAGCGCGAGAAGGTCGCCGCCGGTTCGCCGGGTCCGGCGTCCCCGACCCTAGCCGCGCCTCCGGTGGATACAGCGGGGATGGTCCGCATCTTTCCTTACGGCATCGCGCGGACGCGGCTGGAGCGCGCGATCCGCGAGAAGCGGGCCGCCGCCTTCGTCACGAACGACCTCAACGAGGCCGACGCGGTGATGGCGATCCGCAGCACGGTGCAAGCTAAGCCGCGCCGCCTGCGCGACCTTGCCGGGCGTCCGGTGAACACGGTCGTCGTCAAGTCGAACACCTTCAGCCAGATCGCCACCGCCCTGGACGACATCCTCCGGCAGGCGACCGAGGGAACCCAGGCCGAGCAGCAGGCGCTGGACGAGGCTTCGACGGCGATCGAGCAGGTGATCTCTTCGGGCAAGCCCCACGACCTCGCGCCCGCCGCCGCGCCGGTGCGGAAGGCTCAGCACCGGCTGGCGGAGGCGAGCCGGCTCGCCAGCGAGTCGGTCGGCGAAGAACCCAACCGGCGTCTCCGACTGTTGCCGACGAGGTTGGTGTGACGGAGACCCACGTCGAGAGGCGGAGCAAGCGGTGGACCCGTGAGGAGGTCTACCGCCTGATGGATATGGGCCTCCTCTCTGAAGACCGGGACAAGGCTCCCTACGAACTGCTGGAAGGCGAATTGGTCGAGAAGATGCCCGAGAACACGCCCCACGCCCACGCCTCGGACAACACGTACGACGCACTTTCCGAGGTCGCTAAGCCGGGCTACTTCGTTCAAGGCGAACACCCGATCGTCCTCGACAACCTTAGCGAGCCAGAGCCGGGCGCCTGCGTCGTCGTCGGCAACCGGAGGGATTACACGAGTCCTCCGAGAGCCGCCGACATCGCCCTTCTCGTCGAGGTCTGCGACTCGACCTTCCGCGACGACCGCCGCCGGAAAGTTCCGTTGTACGCCCGAGCGAAAATCCCCGAGGTGTGGCTTTTGGACCTTAACGGTCGCCGCCTGCTCGTCCACACCGGTCCCGAAGGTGACGAGTACCGACTCGTCCGAACGCTCCACGAGGACGAGTCGGTTTCACCTGCCTTCCGCCCCGAGACCTGCGTCGCGGTGGCGGACCTGCTGCCCTGAAGACCGGTACTTTTATCACCGGCTTGCCGAAACCCTGGTGGGCGACAATCGTCCAACAAGCATGAGTACGATCAACCTCTCGAAGGCAATCACCGCCTTGGTGCTGGCCGCGACGATCGCGGTGCCGACGATGCTCCCCGCCAATGCCGAGGCGAAGCCGCAGAGCCATCGACAGAAGAACAAGAACAACTGGCGCAACCTCGGTTACCTCGGCGGCGCGGCGGGCGTTGCGGGACTCGCGACCCACAACAAGACCCTAGCCGTGGCGGGCCTTGCGGGCGGCGCCTACTCGGCCTACCGCTACGAGCAGGACCGCAAGGGACAGAGCAAGGCGCAGAAGCGGTACAGCAACCGCCGCCACCGCACCTACCGGCACTCAACGCGCCACCCGCTGCACCGCAACCCCTAGAGTCGATCCCCGACCCTCAAGCCCCTCGATCCCTCTTTGGATCGAGGGGCTTGTTGCGGACCGGGTGACAAGAGGGAGGACGGAGACGGGAGGATAGGGTTTCAAAGCCCTATAATGGCGGGAGACATGAAGAAGAACACGCTCTGCCTGTGGTACGTCGACGACGCAGAAAGGGCGGCGCGCTTCTACGCCGCGACCTTTCCCGACAGCTCCGTCGGGGCTGTTGGCCGCGCACCGTCCGACTTTCCCGGCGGAAAAGAGGGCGACGTGCTGACGGTCGAGTTCACAGTGGTCGGCATTCCGTGCTTCGGCTTGAACGGTGGGGATACGTTCAAGCACAGCGAGGCGTTCTCGTTCCAGATCGCCACCGACGACCAGGAGGAGACCGACCGCTATTGGAACGCCATTGTCGGGAACGGCGGCGAAGAGAGCATGTGCGGCTGGTGCAAGGATCGGTGGGGCCTGTCGTGGCAGATCACGCCGCGCGCGCTGACGGGTGCGATGGCCCAGGGCGGCGACGTGGCAAGGCGAGCGTTCGAAGCGATGATGGAGATGCGGAAGATCGACGTCGCCAAGATCGAAGCGGCGGTTCGGGGAGAGTCGGCCTGAGCCTCACCTAGCACATGGCTATCAGCCGAATCGCTCTATGCGCCTTACGTTGCGTTTGGACCGTACGATTTTTCTTTTCCCTTTCCGTTTTGGCCGATCGTTGGTTGACAAAATTCGCGGTGGAAGCGGGCAACCGAGGGTTGCGATTCGATCGGGCGGTGTAGGTCCGATCTAACGTTCGCGTTGGTCACGACTCCTAAGGAGTCCGTGGGCGATTTCGTCAACCAAGGTTCGGCTTAAGGATGCACGGATGAGCGAGCAGAGCCATCCTCTCCTTTGGTTCCCGGCATTCCCGTCGCCCAGCCGCAGAATACCCAGGCCTTGGCCAGGGAGTCTGCGGGGTCATCGCGAAACCGCGGAAGGCACGGCACCACCCTTCGTCCTGGTCGCTCACCGATCAGTCCTCCTCCATCGTGTGGTGGTAGTCGAACAGGATCGCCACGGCAGCGCGACCGTCGGAGGCGGACACGAGCAGGCTGATCGCAGGATCGACCGCGTTGATCTGGAGCGTGTGAATGCCCGCACGGCGAAGGGCGGAGAGAATGAGGTGCAGCGTGCCGGGCGTCCGGGTGTAGTCGCTGCCCACGATCGAGACGAGGGTGCACGCCTCGCCGATCGTGAAGGGCAGACCCAGCGATCCGAGCCGTGATTGGACACCCGCGTACGCCGCCTTCGGAAACGCCAATCCGGAGCTCGTCGGACTCAAGTCGACCATCATCAGCGGCACGTCGTGCTCGGCGAAGAAGTCGAAGATCCGCCGCTCCGCACAGGTTCGCTCGGCCACTTCGACGCCGCGGAGGTCGAACCGCACGTGGACCAGGCCCTCGATCATGGAGACGCCGGTGCGGTGGGGACGCGCGTTGGGCCCGATCGGGGCGATTTCGGTCCCGTGCTCTTCGGAGAACGTGTTCTTGATCCAGAGCGGTATGCGGTGCGACTTGGCGATCTCGACGGCCCGGGGGTGCACGACCTTCGCGCCGAGGTGGGCGAGGGTGGCGACCTCGTCGTAGTCGGACTCCCAAAGCGGCTTAGCCAGGGGAACAAGGCGCGGGTCCGCTGAGAGGATGCCGTCCACATCGGTGTAGATCTCGACCGCCTCGGCCCCCAGCGCGGCGCCGAGCGCGGCGGCGCTGGTGTCCGAGCCGCCCCGGCCCAGCGTGGTGACCTCGCCGCAGAAACGACCTTCCGAAGGCGCCACGCAGCCTTGGAAGCCGCAGACCACCGGCACAAAGCCCTCTCCAAGGCTTTCTTCAAGCCGACTGGGATCGACCCCGACGATGCGGGCCTGGCCGAACGCCTCGTCGGTAAGGATTCCCGCCTGATCGCCTCGGAAGGCGTGGGCGCGGATGCCCGCCGCGCCCAGGGCCTGCACGAAGATCACGGCCGAGAGGATCTCGCCGCAGGAGAGCATGAGGTCGAGATCGCGTGGGTTGGGCTCCTGCCCCGGCGCCGCCAAGCGCAGGTGCTCGATCAGGGTGTCCGTCGCGTAGGGCAGTCCGCGGCGGCCGATGGCGCTTACGACGACTACCGGCCGGTATCCCGCATCCACCGCTTCGCGGACCTTGAGGGTCGCGCGGGCGCGCGCCTCCTGCGTCTCGACGCTGGTGCCGCCGAACTTCAAGACTTTCACGCGCCCATCGGCTCGGGTTCGGGGAATCGCAGGGCGATAGGGAGTCCGTACAAGGCTGGCGAGGCCGTCGGCGAGCCGGTCGGCATCGGCGGTTCGCACGACGGCCATCAGGCGGTCGTGCGCGTCGGAGACGTGCTCGATCGCCACGTTGCTCGCCATCAGGCGGGCCACCAGCCGCGCGATGAGTCCCGGCTCCTCGCGGATGCTGGGGGCGTGGATCGAGACCACGCTGCGTGCGTCGCGGACGGAGAAGTGGAAGCCGGTGCGTTCCAAGCAGCCCGTTGCCCGCGCGGCGTCGCCTTCTGCGAGGAGGAACGAGGCGCCTGAAGGCGTGAACTTGGGGAAGCGAACACCGATGAAGCCTTGCGCGAAGTGACGCAGGACGGCCAAGCGGTCGTGCTCGCGATCCGCATCGGGCATTTGGGAGACATGGACCACGGAGTAGCCGGGTTCGACCGAGATTCGAGAGACGCCCCGGCGGATCTCGATGGGCGTCTCGGAGGCGGAGGGAGGTTCGGGCGGTTCCTTGAGGACCATGAGGTGAGGGAACCTCGCCGAAGGGTCAGGATGGCGTCAAGATCGATGCGGCGGCGTCAAGGTTGAGGCAAGGCGCGTGTTCGAGGGCGGTCGGAGCCTTTCCTTCTGAGGGGTGAAGAGCCTTGGAGCCAGTTCTCACAAGGTCGCATAGCCAGGAGACCAAGAGATCGTTTCGCAGCCTGTCGATCCGTGGCGAAGGCCGTCCCTTCCAGGCTCTCCCGAGGACGCGAAGGCGCAAGGGCAAGGCACCAAGGGAGGTTGTAAAACGATCTCTACGGGCTTGTCCTTCGCGCTCTGCATCGCGCGAGCAGGATATCGGGACCCGATTCTGGGCATTGGCGAGGGGTGGGACGGGCGGGAGTCCTCCTCCCGAACCTAAGAAACGAGGTTTGCCAGAAAAATACATCAATAGCGAATATTGGCGAGAAGACCGCATTATCCCCATTCGGGCGAAAAGCGTTTAGAGAATTCCAAAAATAGCGGTTATGATGTTCTCGCTTGAAGGTGCAAGCCATGAGACACGATCTGCACCGATCCCTTTCGTCCTCAGGGAGATACGCGCGGGTGGCGGCCACGGCCCTGCTGCTCGTTCCCTATCTCCCGTCTCCCGTCGAGGCCGCCTCTCTCACGACGGGCCTCGCCCTTCGGTCGTCGTACCGGGTCGCGAACGCCGCCCGCTGGACCCGTGCCAAGGGCTTGGCGTCCCTGGTCGAGTTCGCCGCCCCGCCCGCGCTCCCTCCGGCGCCGGGTTCCGCCCTTCCGTGGGAGCCGGGCTTCGGCGTGTACAAGGGCCAGGCCGACCTCGCCACCGGCAACCTGCTCCTGACGCAACCGGTCACTTCCTGGCCGGCCCTCGGTCCGGGCGTGAGCCTGACCTTCGCGTACAACTCCGAAGGCACGCGGCGCAATCTGTGTCTTATCTTCAGCCGAGGCGGATGCAAAGTGCTGGCAGAAAGGTGCGCTCTGATCAAGCACAGGCAACTTCGAGAGATCTGTGAAACGGCGTATGTCAACCTCTGCTTAGGAGATTGATAATGGCAGGAGCTAGACAAACACTTAGGAAGACTTTCGGGTCTAGTCCGCTCCTGTGGGGTTTCGCGATTCTGGCATTGGCCGGGATCGCGATCGTCGGCCTCGCGTTTCGTGCGGGAAGTCGCCAACACACGGGGCCGTACGACGGACTGAAGGCAAAGCTTCGACTTGGTATGACTCCCTCGGAGGTTCAGCAGACTCTCGGCGCCCCATACATCGCAGGCATTGAGCACAAGCGCTGGGGAGGGAAATCTAGTGAAATGTACTCCCTTTGGGTCTACATGGATCCAGCACGTCCATCCGATGCTTTACGGGTGCTGTTTGTAAACGGGCGAGTGACCAAGACCTACACGAGCATGGAGGAATTGCGTTGATAACCAGCAAGGACAATCGTCTCGTCAATATCTGCCTGACGGTGTATGTGAACACCTGCTCTGGAGAATAGCGATGGACTCTCTTCGTTTCGCACTCTCTTCGCTTGAGCGAGGAGAAGAAGAAGGTTATGATGCTCTATGGAGGATGGTTTACGAGCCGGAACCTCCAATGCGATCTGCCGTGGCTCTGGGTCTACTGCATGCGCACTCCAAGTTGCAAGGGGTCGGTTGTTAGCCGGCTACCGCGCTTCGCCCTGCACACGCTACTGATGATCGGAGAAGTTCATCACCTAAAAGAGGCAGAAGAGCAAGCCCGTCTGACCCTAAGGTCAGACTCGGCCTGGGCTTTGAGGGCTCAAGCTGCTCGGTACCTTCTTGCGATCGGCCCGGCAGATCATAACGTCTTCGCTGCCGTCGAGGATCTGAGAGGGGAACTCGAGCGCGGAATAGATTTCGAAGATCCGGGGGGGCTGTACCCTGCACCTTCGTACATCGATCAGACTGCGGCAGAGATAGAACTACGCGTACTTGACAGATGGATGATTGGCATTCCTCCTGATGAGAAATCAGATGAGTTGATTCTGAACGATATGTCTGAGGAGTGATACAAGGCGCGGGGGAACGCGGGCTTGGCTTCGATCTGCACCGACCGAAGCAAGCCGGATGCATCAAAGACCCAGGTAAGGTCGGTGACATGAGAATCGTGGGGGTGCTCGCGTTGGTGATCGTGGCCATTGGGCTGATGGCTTGGCGTCCTGACGCCGGCCCCAGCAGGCACATGGCGGCCGTGGCCGCGGGTGCTCTGGCCGGCTTGGCGATCGTGCTCGCCAAGTCAGGTTTCGCCGCGCGCCGCAGACCCACCGGATTCCCGGGCTCGTAGACGGCCGAGCCCGGGAATCGACGCTTGTGTCTTGGATCGGCTCTCAACCTCGATTCCAGGCGGAGGAATCGTCGACGTAAGCAGCGCCCCTAGAGAGGACGAATGTTTGGAAAACGCGTTCAATCCATCGATGAGGAGGCTAACTTGCCCCAGAGCGCATCCGCGATGCCGCGCGAGTCGGCTTAGATCTGCGCTCCACTTGCACGGGGCTATCACCGGAATCGCCCTGTTCGCCTCGTGTTGCGTTTGGACCGTACGATTTTTCTTTTCCCTTTCCGTTTTGGCCGATCGTTGGTTGACAAAATGCGCGGTGGAAGCGTGCGGCAGAGGGTTGCGATTTGTTGGACGGTGCAAGGCGCGATCTAGCGTTTGCGCGGGCCACGATTCCAAAGGAGTCCGGGGGCGATTTCGTCAACCAAGTCTCGGCGTGAAATGCGCGGGGAGGCGAGCAGAGCATCCCGGTCCGTGCCACCCGTTGTGGAGAAGGCGTCACGGTCGGTTCCGGCCACCCGCCGCACAGCCACGCAGGTTGCAGCATCACGCTTCGCGTTCGTGTTCGGAGGTTTGTCGAAGAGCACGGGGCGGCGGGCACGATCATCCCTTGACCCGTGCCACCCAGTAAGGGTAGGCGTTGCGCAGGGTTCGGGCCAGCCGTCGCTGTCGTATATTAGAAGGGATGGCGGTTTCGGAGACGATGAAGGTGGTGCCGACGATGTCCAACGAGGAGCGGCAGGCGCGGCTCGACGCGCTGTTCGCCAGACGGGACGCGGCTTTGGCGGCGGGTTTGATCGAGATCTGGGACATCGACCGGATCAATAAGGAGCTTGGGCGAGAATCGGCGGAAACGGAGGAATGATCCGCACGTTCCCCGACGCGGGTGTCTACATCGCGACTTGGCGTGGGCCAGAGCCTGAGCAATCAAACGCCAAGAGATTGTTCCGTGACCCGAGCAGGGTTCTCATCGCGAGTTCGGCGATTCGGTTGGAGCTTGCCCGAAATCGGAACAACTCTCCGGCAGAGATCGCTCACTTCGAGGTGCTGTTCGAACTGGTGCAGGTCTGGGTTCCGCTGGATGACGCTCTGGCCTTCCGGGCGCGGGAGTTGCGGACGGCGTACGACTTGGCATCGCTCGACGCGCTGCACGTTGCGGCGGCCGAGGCCGGAGTGGCCGGTCAGCTCGTCACGACCGAGAAGCCGAACAAGCCGCTGCACCGGGTGGCTTCCATCAATCCCACGTTCTTGGGTGATCTCTGAACGTCTTCGCCACTATCAATGCGAAGGCTGCGGCGCGAGCCGCTTCGCAGTTACGCGGTCGAAAGTCCATCCAGAGCACGGGGCGGCGGGCACGATCATCCCTTGACCCGTGCCACCCAACCAAGGTGTAAGCGTCCCGTTGGGTTCGGGCCACCCGCCGCGGCTTCGAGGGGAACCATCTCCGGAGTCTCCACCCCCAGCCCCTCCTCATCGCCCGTTGGGAGGCGGCGGAGTTCAAATCTCACGCCTCGGGGCGACGAGGAGGGGAGCCGGAGTATCCTGAGCCTAACAATGGACAGTTTTGGCGCGCGGTCGACGTTCGAGAGCGGCGGGAAGAGCTACGAGATCTTTCGGCTGGACGCCCTGGAGGCGAAGGGGTACGACGTCGGGCGGTTGCCGTACTCGTTGCGGATCCTGCTG
>CAXTOO010000100.1:8797-12628 GCA_964245875.1 uncultured Fimbriimonas sp.
GCCTCGCGCACGAGGCGATCGTCGACCCGCTCACCGGCCGGCCGCTCTCGTCCTACCTGGAGATGAAGCCGGACGGTTCGACGTCGGGCGGCTGCCGTACTCCCTGCGCATCCTGCTCGAGAATCTGCTGCGGACGGAGGGCGGGGGGAGCGTGTTCAAGGGGGACATCGAGGCGTTGGCGAACTGGGACGCCAAGGCCGAGCCGACGAAGGAGATCGCGTTCACGGTCGCGCGGGTGATCCTGCAGGACTTCACGGGGGTGCCGTGCGTGGTGGACCTCGCGGCGATGCGCGACGCGATGGCGGCGCTGGGGGGCGACCCGACGAAGATCAACCCGCTCCAGCCGGTGGAGCTGGTGATCGACCACTCGGTGCAGACGGACGCCTTTGGGCGGGCGGACGCGCTGACGATCAACCGGGACCTTGAGTTCGAGCGGAACGGGGAGCGGTACGAGTTCCTGAAATGGGGGCAGCAGGCGCTGGACAACTTCCGGGTGGTGCCGCCGAACACGGGGATCATCCACCAGGTGAACCTGGAGCACCTCGCGCGGGTGGCGTTCGTCTCGGACAAGGGGCAGCTGTACCCGGACACCTTGGTGGGGACGGACTCGCACACGACGATGATCAACGGGATCGGCGTGTTGGGCTGGGGCGTGGGGGGCATCGAGGCGGAGGCGGCGATGCTGGGCCAGCCGGTCTCGATGCTGATTCCCCAGGTTATTGGTTTTCGGCTGGTTGGCAGTTTGCCGGAGGGTTCGACGGCGACGGACTTGGTGTTGACGGTCACGGAGATGCTCCGCAAGCGGGGCGTGGTGGGCAAGTTCGTGGAGTTCTTCGGGCCGGCGCTGGCGACCCTGCCGTTGGCGGATCGAGCGACGATCGGGAACATGAGTCCCGAGTTCGGGGCGACGTGCGCGATCTTCCCGGTGGACGACGAGGCCTTGAAGTACATGAGGCTGACCGGGCGGCCGGAGGAGCAGGTGCTGTTGACGGAGGCTTACTTCAAGGCGCAGGGGCTTTTCTACACGCCGGGGGACCGCGAGGCGGAGTACAGCGACACGCTGGAGCTGGATCTCGCGACGGTGGTGCCGAGCGTGGCGGGGCCGAAGCGGCCGCAGGACCGGCTTCAGCTGAGCGATGCGCCGGCGGCGTTCGCGAAGGCGTTCCCGGTGGCGACGGTCGCCTCGGCGGGCGGCGGTCTGGTGGGGAAGGTGCTGGACAAGGTTTTCGGGACGGTGCCGGCGGCGGCTCCCGCGAGCGCGCCGGTGACGACGGTTGCGGCGGCGGAGCCGGGGCCTTCGGACGTGGGCGTGCCGAGCGACGTGGTGGTGGAGAGCGGGCACGTGGTGATCGCGTCGATCACGTCGTGCACGAACACGTCGAACCCTTCGGTGATGACGGCGGCGGGGCTGCTGGCGAAGAAGGCGGTGGAGAGGGGGCTGACGACGAAGCCTTGGGTGAAGACTTCGCTCGGGCCGGGTTCGCGGGTGGCGTCAGACATCCTGGAGAAGGCGGGGCTGATGCCTTACCTGAACGAGCTCCGGTTCAACGTGGTGGGCTACGGCTGCCTGACGTGCATCGGCAACTCGGGGCCGCTGCCGGAGGTGGTGTCGCGTCAGGTGAACGAGAAGAACCTCGTGGTGGCCTCGGTGCTGAGCGGCAACCGGAACTTCGAGGGGCGCATCAACCAGGACATCAAGGCGAACTACCTCATGTCGCCGCCGCTGGTCGTGGCGTACGCGATCGCGGGGACGATGAACCTGGACCTGACGAAGGACCCGCTGGGGATGGGTACGGACGGGGAGCCGGTGTACCTGAAGGACATCTGGCCCTCGCAGCAGGAGATCGCGGACACGAACGCGCATGCGGTGAAGAAGGAGCTGTACCTCGACAACTACGAGGACGTCTTCAAGGGCGACGAGCGCTGGGCAGCGGTGGAGGTCGGCGAGGGCGACCGGTTCGGCTGGAACGCGGACTCGACGTACATCAAGCTGCCGCCGTACTTCGAGGGGATGAAGGCGGAGGCGCCGGAGAGCTTCGCGGAGCTCACGGGCCTGAGGACCCTGCTGAAGCTGGGGGACTCGATCACAACGGACCACATCTCGCCCGCGGGCTCGATCAAGATGTCGTCCCCGGCGGGGTCGTACCTGACCTCGCGCGGGGTCGCGGCGTCGATGTTCAACTCGTACGGCTCGCGGCGCGGGCACGACGAGGTGATGGTGCGCGGGACGTTCGCGAACATCCGGCTGCGGAACGAGATGGCGCCCGGCATGGAGGGCGGCTTCACGACCTACCTGCCGACGGGCGAGGTGACGAGCGTGTACGAGGCGTCGATGCAGTACCAACAGAGCGGCACACCGCTCCTGGTGATCGCGGGCAAGGAGTACGGGTCGGGCTCGTCGCGCGATTGGGCGGCGAAAGGGACGTACCTGTTGGGGATCAAGGCCGTTCTGGCGGAGAGCTTCGAGCGGATCCACCGGTCGAACCTCGTGGGGATGGGCGTGCTGCCGCTGGAGTTCCGCGGGGGCGAGAGCGCGGCGTCGCTGGGGCTTACGGGGCAGGAGACGTTCGACCTGGTCGGGTTCGCGGAGATGGCGTCGAAGTCGTTCTTCGGCGGCAAGAAGCTGACGATGAAGGCGACGGCGGCGGACGGGACGGCGAAGGAGTTCGTCGTGCGCGTACGGATCGACACGCCGCAGGAACTGCTGTACTACAAGCACGGGGGCATCCTGCAGTTCGTGCTGCGGCAGTTGCTACAGGCTTGACCCGCGAGTCGCCGAGTTCTACTCGGCGCTCCGGTTTTCAGGCTCACCTCGCGGTATAGCTTGGGGGGTCGGAGGCGGGGAAGCTGTCCTCGCTGGAGACGTCGACGTCGTCGCCGTAGTGGGGAAGGGCGCCCTGCTCGGGGAGGCCGAGGCGACGGCGGATCTCGGGGTCGGCCATGAGGCGCTGGACGGCGTAGGCGGCGGCGATGACGGCCGCGAGGCCACCGACGAGGAAGAGGGGACGGCGACTCATAGGGTTTTCCTGCGGCGGAACCGCGGTACGCCCCTTTGGACGCCAGCGATAGGGACAAGGGTTTCCCCAGGTCCCGTGGAATAAACCTTCCAAGGTGGAAACGCTCGTCGAGTCATGCGCGCCTGTCCTGAGGCTGTTCGGGCGGGAGCCCACGGTCGAAGACCTGCGGTGCGTTGGCAGGTGGTCCTACGCGGCGGCATGGCTTTCCGAGGAGCGTAGCGTGGCGCGCGAGCTGGTCCAGGCGCGGCTCTCGCTGGCGTCGGGCGCGGCCACGGCGGCGGCGATGGCGGCGGGGAGGGGCGACGCGGAGCGGTTCGCGCTGGTAAGCGCGATCGCGCGGCTCTCGGAGGCCATCGAGGGCGGCGGGGGCGCACTGTCCGGGGCGGCGGACCGCGCGGTCGACGAAGGGGCGGCCCAGCTGGTGCAGGACGGCGCGACGCTGCGGTCGGCGACGTTCCGCGAACGGGCGGCGTTCGCACCGCGGTTCAGGCTGGAAGGGTTTGCGGCGGCGATCCTGGACACGGGGCAGGACCGTCATGTGATCATGCGCGAGGCGTCGGCGACGCTCGAGGAGGCGCTCCTGGGAGCGCGCGGACCCTGCCCCGCGTTGCGGGTGTTGCGGCTCTTCCTGCTCGCGACGCTCGCGGTCGAGTCGCACGACGTCTCCGCGACGATGGCGCCCGCGCCGTCCGAGGGACGCGACTCCATCGCCACGCTGGGCATCTGGCTCACCGCGGACCTTGCCCTGGCGGCGAGGAGGGCAACGTCGTACGACGCGGCGTGGGCGACGGCGGCGCGGACCTCCGCCGATCCC
>CAXTOO010000101.1:0-12475 GCA_964245875.1 uncultured Fimbriimonas sp.
CGCCTCGTCGTCCAGGTCGTCGATCCAGCCCAGGTCCTCGATCGTCGAGCGGACCGTCGCCTCCTCCATCTCCAGCGTCGGATGCAGACGGTCGAGCGCGGGATTGCCCACCGCCCAGCGCCAGAACGGCGTCGGCGGACTTCCCACGAACCGCTCGAAGGCGTCGCTCGTCGCCGCGTGGTCACCGTCGGCGATCGCCTTGAGCGTGCCCGCCGCAAGCTCCGCCCGCCACTCGGGCTCGCCCCGCATCAGCGCCCGTCCGCGCGCGATCTCCTGCGTCTCCTCCACGTAGGAGAGCCGCCGCCCGACGACGGACGTGAGGATCGCCATCGTCTCGTCCAGCGTGAGCGCCTCGGGGCCGGTCACGTCCAGGGTGCCGCCCGGCGGGCTCTGGAGCACCGCCGCCACCATCCGCGCGGCGTCGTCGCGGGCGATCCACGCCACCCGCCCGTCGCTCGCCGGACCGCGCACCACTCCATCCTCGCCGATGAGGTCGAGGACCGACTCCGCGCATAGGCCCATCCGCAGGACCGTGTGCGCTAGGCCGCTCTCGCGCAAGAGCCGCTCGCTCCGCCAAGCGTCGCGCGCGTCGGGACTCGACGAATCGGGCGCGGCGCCCTGGATCGAGAGGAGCACGACGTGGCCCGCGCCCGCGCGCGCCGCGGCGGCAAAGGCCTCTCGCTGCCGCTCGGACCTTTCGCCGGGCGACCCGTCATCGGAGGCGACGAGCACCGTCTCGGCTCCCCTCATCGCGTCCGCGTCGTCGTCGCTCGCGACCTCCGCGCCGGGGATCTGCGGCGCAAGGGCCCGGTCGCGGACGAGCAGGCGCACCGGGACGCCCCGCGCGGCGAGGATCGACGCCACCCGCCCGCCCACGCCTTCCGCGCCCCCCATCACGACGATCATCAGCCTCTTAGGCGACGAAATCCGCGGCTACGTTTCTCCCCACTCTCGAAAACTCTCCCGTCGACGCCCGTAGGACCGATCCTGTAGGCGTCGGACGCGCCCTGCCTTGCCCCTGCACACTCACCGCCTCACCGTACGGACCCTCTGCACGATGACGTCCCCTTGCACCCCGCGCCGGATATGGTTAACGAAATCGCCCCCCCGACGCCCTCCCTATCGAGACATCCTGCAACGCCCCGACCCTCGAAAAAGAGCCAAAAGCGCACATGAATTCGCTTTTCACGGAATCCACAAGAAAAACGCCCCGCAATGGGCCGTTCCAGGTTCAGAAGGACGAAAGGTCTCCGCCCGGTGCGAGCCGAAAATCCTCCGTTTCCATAAAAAACGCGCCCCTCATCGCCTCAGTGAGTGGCGCCAAGGACACTGACGTTGAGAGTAAAGGCGTCCCACGAGGAGGAGGCACCCGTTCGCGGTAAGATTGGCGGTGAAACCTGCGAATTTCGCGGGGACGCACCCCATCCCATGTTGCCCTCCAAGATCCGGATGCTGCCCCTTTTGGCCGCCCTCGCCGTCGCGCCGTTCGCCCTGGCCCAGAACCCGCTCCCGCAGACCCCCCAGACGCCGCGCCGCCAGCGACCCAACAATCCGCAGGGACCGAACACACCGCCGGTGGACCCCAGCGGCGGCCAGGGCACCGGCGGCGGTAACGGCCGCGGCACCCGCCCCAGCGCCGGGCCGCGGCCCTACGACGAGGTGGTCACGAAGGAGGCGAAGTCCGACGCGGGCATCTTCACCGTCCACCGCATCAACGACCAGATCCTCTTCGAGATCCCCAAGTCGGCGATAGAGAAGGAGATGGTGCTCGCCACCGAGGTCGCGGGTACGCCCGCCGGCGCGGGCGGCTACGGCGGCACCGCCACCGGCCACAAGGTCGTCCGCTTCTCGCGGCGTGGCAACACGATCTACATGAGGGCGCCGGACTACTCCAACCGTGCGCTGGGCACGGGCGCGATCGCCCGCGCCGTGCAGTCGGCGAACGTTGAGCCGATCGTGACCGCGTTCCCCGTCGAGACCGAGGGCAAGGAAGGCTCGGTGGTGATCGACGTGACCCGCTTCTTCACGAGCGACCCGGCGGAGTTCAGCGTGCGCGCGGCGGTGGGCGGCGGCGCGGTCGACGCGACGCGCTCGTACGTGGAGCGGGTGAAGTCGTTCCCCACGAACGTCGAGCTGACCTCCACCCTCACCTTCGCCGGCGGCACGGGCGGCGGCATCGGCGGCCCCGGCGGACCGACTCCTGGCCGCGGCGGCGCGGGCGGCGCGGTGACCGCGATGGTCCACTACAGCCTCCTCCTCCTGCCCGAAAAGCCCATGATGCCCCGCATGGCCGACTCGCGCGTGGGCTACTTCACCGAGGACTTCTCGCTCTACGGCGACCCCCGCAACGAGGTTGTAGACAAAAGCTACATCGCCCGCTACCGGCTGGAGAAGAAGGACCCGGGCGCCGCCCTCTCCGAGCCGGTGAAGCCCATCGTCTACTACATCTCCCGCGAAGTGCCCGAGTGGCTGCACCCCTACATGAAGAAGGCGGTCGAGGACTGGAACCCCGCCTTCGAGCAGGCTGGGTTCAAGAACGCCATCGTCTGCAAGGACGCGCCCGACGATCCGAACTGGGACCCGGAGGACGCCCGCTACAGCGTGATCCGCTGGGCACCCACGCCCACCGAGAACGCGATGGGGCCGCACCTCTCCGACCCGCGCACGGGCGAGATCCTCTCGGCCCACATCATCGTGTGGCACAACGTCATGAAGCTCGGCCAGACGTGGTACTTCACGCAGGTCGGCGACCTCGACCCGCGCGCCGCGAAGCTGCCCCTGCCCGAGCCGCTCCTCGGCCGCATCATGCAGTACGTCGTGTGCCACGAGGTGGGCCACACCCTCGGCCTGCGCCACAACCACAAGGCCAGCTCGTCCTACACCGTCGCCCAGCTCCGCGACAAGGCGTTCACCGACAAGTACGGCGACGAGGCCTCCATCATGGACTACGGCCGCTTCAACTACGTGGCCCAGCCCGGCGACGGCGCGAACCTCATCCCCATCCTCGCGCCCTACGACAAGTTCGCGATCGAGTGGGGCTACAAGCCCCTGTCCGGCGGAACGCCGGACGCCGAGAAGTCGGCGCTCGACCTCATCGCCTCGCGCGGCGTGAGCGATCCACTGCTGCGCTTCGGCGGCGAGGACCAGGCGGCCTCGTCCGACCCGACGGTGCAGACCGAGGACCTGGGCTCCGACCCCATCGAGGCGACGCGCCTCGGCCTTCTGAACATCGACCGGATCGCGCGGATGCTCATCCCCGCGACCACGACCTACGGCGAGGACTACGACGAGCTGGGCGAGATGTACGCGGCCCTGCTTGCGCAGCGCTCGCGCGAGCTCGTCCACGTGACGAAGCTCGTGGGCGGCGTCGTCGAGAACCGCACCCACGCGGGCCGCGGCGGCGCGACGTTCGCGCCCGTCCCGGCGGCGCGGCAGGCGGCGGCGGTGGCGTTCCTCGTGAAGAACGCCTTCGCCACGCCGACCTCGCTCATCCTCCCCGAGGTTCTGTACCGCGTCGGCCCGAGTGGCGGACAGGCGCAGGTGCTGCAAGGCCAGCGGTCGGTGCTTGCGCAG
Organism: uncultured Fimbriimonas sp.; assembly: GCA_964245875.1. Lineage (GTDB taxonomy): Bacteria > Armatimonadota > Fimbriimonadia > Fimbriimonadales > Fimbriimonadaceae > Fimbriimonas. Next base: position 3,574 of record CAXTOO010000101.1, read on the forward strand.
CTCATGAGCGCGGACAAGGTCGCGCGGCTCCAGGACGCGGCGTCGATCAACCCCGGCGCGTACACCCTCGACCGGCTCGTCCACGACGTCCAGACCGGCGTGTGGAGCGAGCTCACGAGTCCGTCGCCGAAGGTCGACCCTTACCGCCGCAACCTCCAGCGGGCCTATTTGGAGTTCGTCCAGGCTCGGCTTCGGGCGGAGGACGCCTCGGCCACGCCTTCCGACCTGCGCGCGGTCGCCACGGGCAATCTTCGCGAGCTCCGCGCGACGATCGGCCGGGCGCTCCTGAAGACCACGGACGAATCGACGAAGAACCACCTCATGGACGCCCGCACGACCATCGACCGCATCCTCACGCCGCCCGTGGTGGTGACGGAGACCGCCGCGCCAGCGGTCCTTCCGACCGGACGCCGGGGCGGGTAGCTCCCGGCGCCCCCTCTCCCCTCCGGGGAGAGGGGGCTACGCCGCCACTTCGAGCATCCCCGCGAAGGTCGCGGGCGCAGGGACAGGGTCGCCATCCTCGCGCATCCCCTCGAAGATGACGACGGCGTACTTGCTCATGGGATTCCTGCCTGGTTCCGGATGCTCTTCCCGTGCGGGGATCGAGGTCGTCGCTCGGGTGGCCCGCGATGGTCACCTTGCCCGCCTTCGTCGGATGCTTGAACTGACGGTGGCTCCCTCGTGTGCGGATCAGCCGCCAGCCAGCCCTTTTGGCCTTCCGGACCATGTCCCGAGCGGTCTTCGGCACGCACACACCATGTCCTGCACGCCTCCGAGACGCCGTAAGCCGCTGTTCGCTATCGTAGGCGACCGTCAGCTCCCTATAACGCAGTAGGTGTACAATGCGCCCGATGATCCGGCGCGCACTCGGACTTTCGCTCGTCCTTCTAGTCGGCTGCCACGGCCCGGCCAAGGACTACGCGACCCTCGACATCGCCGACCCAGCCCTTGCGCCCGGATGGGTCCAGTTCCGCCACGAACCGGGCGGCTACGCCTTCCAGGCGCCTAGTTCGTGGGTCGTCGACTCCCAGCCGGAGGCTCTCCAACTCATGGCCCGGACGAAGAGCGACCTGAACCTCTGGCTGAGGATCGCCGACCTCGACGCGGGCCGCAAGGGCGACATGGTGACCTTCACCGTGACACGCCTGTCGTTCCCCGCCGACGACGAGCTCAAGGTCATGAACCTCGATGAATACGGCAAGAAGGCGCTGAAGGGGATGAGCCTGAATATGCCAGACGCCAAGCACGAGCGCCTCGCCCTGCCGATCGGGGCCGCAGAGCACGTCTGGGGCACCATGGACAAGGTCCACGCCGATGGAAGGCGGGAGCGGCTCACGTCCCACATGGTGGTGTTCGCCACCGCTCTCCGGCCTTTCATGGTGGTATACGGCTATCCGACCGCGAAGGAGGCCGAGTACCGGCCGACGCTCGACGCGATCGTCCGGACCATGAGGCTGTTCCTACCGAAGAAGGACGGCATGGTCCAGATCCCCGCCACCGCCCACTTCTCCCAATCGACGTTCCCGCCCCCGTCCTTCAGCGGGTCCGTTAACCCCAACACGGTGCCCCCCACAGGTCCGACGTCTCCTTCCACGATCCCCGTCTTACCCTCGGATCCCTTGCCGAATCCACAAGGCCCTCCTCAAAGCGAGCCCATGCCGCCTCCCTCGAGTCCTGCTGAAGAGCAGGCCCCGACGCCCAACGAGAACCCGCCGTCTGCGGAGCCGACTACGGGCGGTGCGGCGTCGACCGGCGATCCAAGCGGCGTTCCGCCCTCTAACGGGCCATAGCGCGCCGGGCATGCGGGTCGTCGTCGCGACTTTTCGGCGAACCTGCGGCCGGATCTCCTCGCCCAAAGGGGCCATGATCGCACTCATTGCGGCGACCGCCGCGCTCGCTTCGGCGCAGACCGTCCACGAGTTCCGCGGCCCGATGCCGACCGGCGTCGCCGTCTCGAAGACGGGCCGGATCTTCGCCAACTTTCCGCGCTGGGGCGACCGCGTGACGAGCGCGGTGGTGGAGATCAAGGGCGGAAAGGAGATCCCGTATCCCAACGCCGCGGTCAACCGCCTGCCGGACAAGAACCCCAATCGGTTCGTGTGCGTGCAGAGCGTGGTGGTGGACCCCAAGGACCGGCTGTGGGTGCTGGACCCCGCCGCGCCGCTGCTCCAGGACACCCTGCCCGGCGCGCCCAAGCTCGTGTGCATCGACCTACGGACGAACCGCGTCGTGCGGACCTACCGCTTTCCCGAGAAGGTGGCGGGCGGCTCCAGCTACCTCAACGACGTGCGCTTCGACCTCACCCACGGCCGAGCGGGCTACGCCCTCATCACCGACTCGTCTTCGCGCGGCTCGAACGCCATCGTGGTGCTCGACCTCGCGAGCGGCGAGTCGTGGCGCAAGCTGAACGACCATCCTTCGACCAAGGCCGACAAGAGCATTGCGCTCGTGGTCGAGAGGCAGAAGCTCTTGACGCGCAAGCGGTTCGGCAGTCCCGCGAAGCCCTCGGTGGGCGCGGACGGCATCGCCATCGACGTGAGGCAGGGCCGGCTTTACTACTGCCCGCTCGTGTCGCGCAAGCTGTACTCGGTGTCCCTCGCGGCGCTGGAGAATCGGGCGAGCAAGCCGGAGGACGTGGCGGCCGCGGTGCGGGACGAGGGCGTGAAGGGGGCGAGCGACGGCCTGGTGTGCTCGGCGGACGGCACACTGTTCGTGACCGACTTCGAGCGCAACCAGGTGAAGCGGCGTGGCGTCGATGGCGCCTACACGCCGGTGATCCAGCTCAGGCCCTACGAGTGGCCGGACACGCTGAGCGTCGGCCCTGGCGGGTGGCTGTACGTGGTCGCGAACCAGCTCCAGCGGCAGAAGGCTTACCGCGTGAAGGACGAGCGCGCGCCGCCGTACCGCCTCGTGCGGGCGCGGGTCGGGGCGGCGGCGCAGTAGCTCCGGCTCCCCTCCTCTTGCCGCCGCGGCGCGCAAGGCCCCGAGGAGGGCAGCCTCTCACCGTGGGCGGGAGGCAGGAGGGGCCGGGGGGTGGTGGTTGGGAGCGCCGCGCCAACCACCACCCCTCTCCCACGGTTCCCCCCTGCCGCTCCCGGCGATAGGGAGTCCGAGACGTCACATCCGCGCCGCGGCGGCAAGGGGAACCGTCTCGGATCCCTTCCAGATGAGGTCTGGTCGGACGACGATCGTCTCCTCGCGGTCGGGACCGATGGAGACGAGGGCCACGGGGACGCCCGTTCGCTCTTCGACGAAGCGCAGGTAGGCGCGGGCGTTCTCCGGCAGGTCGTCGAGCGAACGGACCGACCGCAGGTCGCCGCTCCAGCCCGGTAGCGTCTCGAACGACGGCACGACGCGGCCGAGGGTCTCGAGGTCGCCCGGCGGGTAGGAGATGCTCTTGCCGTCGAGCGTGTAGCCCGTGCAGACCTTCACCTCGCCGAGACCGCTCAGGACGTCGAGCCGCGTCACTGCGAGGCCGCTCAGGGAGTTCAGCCGGGCCGAGTGCTTCAGGGCCACGAGATCGAGCCAGCCGCAGCGCCGCGAGCGGCCGGTGACGGTGCCGAACTCCTGGCCCGCCTGGCGGATGAACTCGCCGGTCTCGTCGAGCAGCTCCGTGAGGAACGGGCCGCCGCCGACTCGCGTGGTGTACGCCTTGCAGACGCCCAGCACGTTGTCGATCGCGCGAGGGCCTACGCCGGTGCCGAGGCACGCGCCGCCCGCGATGGGGTGCGACGAGGTGACGTAGGGGTAGGTGCCCGAATCGAGGTCGAGGAACGTGCCCTGCGCACCCTCCAGCATCACCTGCTTGCCGGCCGCCACCGCGTCGGCCACATCGGCCTCGATGTCGGACACGTAGGGCCGCAGGCGGTCGGCATAGGGCACGTACTCCGCCATGATCGCGTCGTACGACGCGGGCTCGCCGCCGAGGGCGACGATCACCCGGTTCTTGGTCTCCAGGGCCTCTCGCAGGCGCGGGCCGAAGCGGACGGGGTCGACGAGCTCGCCCATGCGGATGCCGTTGCGCGCGACCTTGTCCTGGTAGGCCGGGCCGATCCCGCGCTTGGTCGTGCCGATCGCGCCCTCGCCGCGCGCGGACTCCTCCAGCTCGTCGAGCTGGCGGTGGTAGGGGAAGACGACGTGCGCCGCGCCGGAGATGCGGAGGGCGCCGATCTCCGGCTGCTGGGCGAGGGTGCGGTCGATCTCGTCCAGAAGGCCCTTGGGGTCGACCACCATCCCGCCGCCGACGATGGCGGTCGTCCCCTTGTGCAGCACGGAGGCGGGAATGAGCTGGAACTTGAAGGTCTTGCCGCCGACGATGACGGTGTGGCCCGCGTTGTTCCCGCCCGCGTAGCGGACCACGAGCTCGGCTTGGCCGCCGAAGACGTCGACGAGCTTTCCTTTGGCTTCGTCGCCCCACTGGGCGCCGACGATCACGAGTGTTGGCATATGCTGATCCTCCCTGTGTCGAGGATCCGCCGACCCTGTGGGCCGTTACGCCTTATCTCGCGTGTTCAATTATAGCATCGACGCCGCCAACGCGGCGCACGGGTCCGGCTGGAAGCCGGACCGACGAGGAGCCGGAGACGCCTCCTGGAAGGAGGCGCCACGTCAGTGGCCCGCCGCGCCCTCAACGAGCTTGCGCGCCACGCCCGCCCGGTAGCTCCAGAGGGTGGCCTTGTTGAACTCCTCCGCGTTGCCGGTGGTCAGCACCTCCATCCGTGCGTCGCCGTCCAGGTCGGCGACCGCGCGCACGGCCTTCACGTCCATCAGGCCGCCCTGCGGGATCGACGTGAACTCCAGCGCCGTCCGCCCTCCCACGAACCGGAGCAGGACGAAGGAGTACGACCCCTTGGGCCAACCCGCGTCGCCCGGCTTTCCGCTGGTCGCGGAGAGCAGCACCTCGTTGGTGCCGTCTCCGTCGAGATCCGTCCGGTAGACGCCGGTGAGGCGCAACCCGGCGGTCGAGAGGCCGCGCCCTCCCGCGTAGGCCTTGGCGATCGCGACGTACGGCCCCGCGCTGGGCAGCGTCCGTACCGGCCGGGGCACCCGCGGCACCACGCCGCTGACCATCGGCTTTCGGTCGGACTTCTCGTCGCTCGCATCCTCCCCGGAGATGAAGGTCGGGCCGTCGGGCTGGTCCTGGCCGAAGCCGTAGAAGACCGGCCCCTTGTCCACCGTCCCGATCCCGAACACGCGGAACGACTCGGCCGCCTTGTGGCGCTTCGCGAAGGTCACGTCCGTCTCCGACCACCTCTTTCCGACGCGGGAGCCGACGACCATGTTGTCGACGACGAGGATCGATTCGGGGCGGGCGAGGACGAGGGCAGCGAAGAGCAGCATTGTCCTATTGTGGCCCTAGCCCGGCAGCATGTGGCCGAACTTGTCCCGCTTCGCGCCGAGGTACCGCGTTCGCTCCTCGGCGTGGGGGGCGATGAGGGGGACGTGCTCGACGATCTCCAGGCCGTAGCCGTCGAGTGCCGAGAGCTTCTTCGGGTTGTTCGTCATCAGCCGCAGCTTCGAGAGGCCGAGGTCGGCCAAGACCTGCGCCCCGAGGCCGTAGTCGCGCAGGTCGGGCTTGAAGCCCAGCGCGACGTTCGCCTCCACGGTGTCGAGGCCGGTGTCCTGGAGCTCGTAGGCCCGCAGCTTGTTCACCAGTCCGATGCCGCGCCCCTCCTGGGCGATGTACAGCACCACGCCGCGCCCCTCTTTTTCGATGGCGTCGAGGGCCATCGCGAGCTGGTCGCCGCAGTCGCACCGGAGCGAGCCGAGCAGGTCGCCCGTGACGCACGACGAGTGGACGCGGGTCAGGACGGGCTCGCCTCCCGCGACGTCGCCCTTAACGATCGCGAGGTACGGGTTCGGCTCCACGTCGGTCTCGTAGGCGTAGAGCGTGAAGTGACCGTGGACGGTCGGGAAGTCGATCGGCCCGGCGGCGCGGTGGATCAGGTGCTCGTTGCGGCGACGGTGGGCGATGAGGTCGGCGATGGTCACGACCTTCAGGCCGTGCTTTCGCGCGTAGTCGAACAGCCCGCCGTCGAGGCGGAGCATCTCGCCGTCATCGCCGATGATCTCGCAGCCGACGCCGGGCCCGGCGAAGCCCGCGAGGCGGCAGAGGTCGGTGATCGCCTCGGTGTGGCCCGCGCGCTTTAGGACGCCGCCCGCGGTGGCCCGGAGGGTGAGGACGTGGCCCGGTCGCCCGAGGTCGGTGGGCTTCGCCTTCGGGTCGACGAACACGGCCACTGTCTTTGCGCGGTCGCTCGCGGAGATGCCGGTGCTCGTTCCGACGAGGGCGTCGACGGTCTCGCCCATGGGCGTCGCGTGGCGCGCGGAGTTCGTCTTGGTCATCATCGGGATGCCCAGCTCCTCGAACCTTTCGGCGCTCGCGGCGACGAACGGTACGCCGCGCCCGTGGAGGATCATGAAGTTCATCGCCTCGACGGTGCAGGCCTCGGCGGCCATCACGAGGTCGCCCTCGTTCTCGCGGTCGGGATCGTCGACCACGACGACCATCCGGCCGCGCCTCAGCTCTTCCAAGGCCTCGTCGATGGTCGCGAACTCGCTCACGCTATGTTCTACGTAGTTGGCGCGCGGGTTGTTGGTTTTCGGTTCGGCCTTGTCCAAGCTCAAGGGAGGCCAGAAATATTTTCCTTTCGCAGGTTGGGTCTTTACGCCTAACCTGCGAAAGGGATGGTTGACGCCTTTTCCACAGTCTCTCGCCCCTGGAATTTCCAAGTTGGGTATGGACAAAGGCGCTGGGAGACGATTTCGTCAACCATCCCGTGCGATGATGTTCGGTGAGACGCGGTTGGAAAACCGGAGCACGGAGTCATGACGCGGCTATGCTTGGACGATGAGCACCCCGCCCGCCCCGGCCCGCGTGTTCGGCTTCGTGGCGGCGGAGGCGGACATCGCGGTTTTGATCGTTCGACGCTCGAAGTATCTGAATCTGATGGTTCGGTGGGATCTTTCGAAGGATTCGTTCGAGCCCGGACATGTGGCTCGCTCGGCAGATCGACTTCGAGCGCTCTGACGTTTCTCCTGATGGGCGGCTGTTTGGTTACTATGCCCTCAACAACGAGAAGAAGCCCAGCGGAGGCCCACATCCCGGCCACTACATCGCCCTTTGCCGACCACCTTTCTTCACCGCTCTAGCCCTTTGGTGGACCGGCGGGAAGCAAGCCGACCGCGTGATCTGGAGGGGGCCTCGCCAACTCGCGGTGGGCAAGAATGTAAGGATGGAGCCCGACAAGGGCCACCTCGGTGACATTAGGCTTTGCGAGCCCGACGAAAAGGAAATCTGGTACCCGCGATACGTCTGGCCATACGATGAGAGACGCCTTGAGGCAAAGGTGGCGAAGATACAGGGCAATCCATTCCTCAAGGAGGTCTTCGTCCACCGATTCCCCTATTTCGAATGGGCAGACGTCGATCATCTTGGCCGTCTGCTTCTCGCACGGGAGGGTCGAGTCTTCGTCCACGATGGGCAACAAGAGCGAGAACTCATAAACTTGAATTTATGCGAGTTCTGCCCGCTCGCGCCGCCGGATTGGGCGACGGAGTGGCCGACGTGAGGCTGCCCCGCGGGGATGAGGCCACGATTCGCCGCGACAAGATCGAGGCGTATGCTCTCAACCCTGACCATCCCGTCGGCAAGCACAAGGCTCGCCTCTTCAGGCTCCTGTGCGGGCTTTCCTTGGAACACACCAACCTCTTGATCATGGCGCTCCGTCGGGCCGCCTCGTCGGATGAGGCGGAACTCGGGCGCGAGGACGCGTTTGGGCAGCGGTACACCGTCGACTTCGAAATGGTCGGTCCGAACGGCAACATGGTGATCGTGCGCTCGGCTTGGATCGTCCGCAACGGTGGTCCGCCCGACCTGACGACCTGCTTTATACTGTAGGCATGGAGCTTCTAAGCCCGGTCGCGCTGCTCGAGGACGTTCCCGCCGAGGGACTCGTCCGGGGTCAGGTCGGCACCATCGTGGAGACGCACGACGCGGACCACTTCGAGGTCGAGTTCGTCGATCCGCAGGGATCGACCTACGCGCTGACGACGCTCCAGTCGCGTCAGATCATCCCCCTGGTCCATTCCGCCGCGAAGGCCGCGTGAGCACTCCGCCCGCCCCGGCCCGCGTGTTCGGCTTTGTCGCCACCGAGGCGGACGTGTGCGTGCTCCTGCGGCGTGGGCCGTCGAGACGGGTGCTGATGGTGCGCTGGGACCTCGCGACGGACGAGTTCGAGATTGGGCAGTGGCTCAAGCTCGCCGTCTTTCCGGAGCGGTGCGACCTCTCACCGGATGGGCTTCTATTCGCAACCAACGCGCTCGACTACCGTCCCAACGATCCCGTCGGCCCCTACGTTGCGGTGAGCCGACCGCCGTTCTTCACCGCCCTTGCCCTCTGGCGAGTGTTCGGCGCGCACACCGCCGGGGCAAGATGGGAAGGACCCCGTGAGTTGTGGATCGACGTGCCGCACGAGGAACGACCGACCATTGGGCAGGTGCCGCAGGGGTTCGCGATCCGTTCGTTCACCTTCGCCGAATACGACGAAGGGGAACGTGAGCGGTGGAAGGCGCGAGCGGCGCAGGCCGGTCGTTCCGGGCTGACGTTCAAGGGATCGGGCTACAGGCCATACCGCTTGAACGGCGCCCCTCTCCGCGCCACTTGGGCCGACGTGGACCGCCGGGGTCGGCTTCTGTTCGCCCGCGAGGGGCGGGTCTTCGTCCGCGGCGCGGACGGGGAGCGGGAATTGATCGACCTCAATCCGTTCGAGTTCCGCTCCCTCGCGCCGCCAGATTGGGCGACGGAGTGGCCTTCCCCTTAGCGGCAGGGCTTGCCCGGCTGGAGGTTTTCGCCTGGACCGAACAAGCGACGTATCGGTAGTCCGTCGCAGGGCAAGCCCTG
>CAXTOO010000102.1:0-12304 GCA_964245875.1 uncultured Fimbriimonas sp.
AGGCGCGAAGACGCAAGGGGGAGGCACAAAGCCAAGTTGTGAAACGACCTCTTAGTGCGACCGACGAGAGGCCGTTGTCGATTGAGGACACCCCCTCCCCCACGGTTCCCCCTGCCGCTCACGTCGTGCTGCGTCGTCGTACGCGACACCCGCGCCGCGGCGGCAAGGGGAACCATCTCGAATTAGAACTCCGCGTGGCCGGGGGTGCGGTGGAAGGGGATGACGTCGCGGATGTTCTTCATGCCGGTGATGTACATCAGCAGCCGCTCGAAGCCGAGGCCGAAGCCCGCGTGGGGGGCGGAGCCGAAGCGGCGGAGGTCGAGGTACCACCAGTAGGGTTCCAAGGGAAGGCCCATCTCGCGGATGCGGGCTTCGAGGCGGTCGAGCCGCTCCTCGCGCTGGGAGCCGCCGATGATCTCGCCGATTCGGGGGGCGAGGACGTCCATCGCGCGGACCGTCTTGCCGTCGTCGTTGGCCCTCATGTAGAACGCCTTGATGTCCTTCGGATAGTCGGTGAGGATGACCGGGCGGCCCACCTTGGTCTCGGTGAGCCACCGTTCGTGCTCGCTCTGGAGGTCGTCGCCCCAGGCGACGGGGTACTCGAACGACTCGCCGCTTTCGACGAGGTGCCTGACGGCCTCGGTGTAGGTCATGCGCTCGAAGGGCGAGGTGACGACGTGCTCCAGGGTCTCCAGAAGCGCGGGCTCGACGCGCTGGTTGAAGAAGCTCAGGTCGCCGCCGCACTGGTCGAGGACGTGGCCGATGACCTCCTTGAGGAACTCCTCGGCGAGGTTCATGTCGCCCTCCAGGTCGCAGAAGGCCATCTCGGGCTCGACCATCCAGAACTCGGCGAGGTGGCGCGAGGTCGCGCTGTTCTCGGCGCGGAAGGTGGGACCGAAGGTGTAGACGTTGGTCATGCCCAGGGCGAGGGTCTCCGCCTCGAGCTGGCCGCTGACGGTGAGGAAGGCGGGCTTGCCGAAGAAGTCGTTCGACGGGTCGCCGTCCTTCACCCGGTAGGTGAGCTGGCCGTCGTCGCCCTCCAGGGGCGAGATGGTCTCCATGCTCGTGGTGACCTGGAACATCGCGCCCGCGCCCTCGGCGTCGCTGGCGGTGATGATGGGGGTGTTGGCGTAGTGGAAGCCGCGATCCTGGAAGAACTTGTGGACGGCCCACGCGGCCTGGTTGCGGACGCGGTAGACCGCGCCGAAGGTGTTGCCGCGCGCCTTGAGGTGGGCGATCTCGCGCAGGAACTCCATCGTCGCGCCCTTCTTCTGGAGGGGGTACCGCTCGGGGTCGGCGGCGCCGAAGAGGTGGACGGCGGTCGCCTGCATCTCGACGGCCTGCCCCGCCTTGGGACTCTCGACGATGCTTCCGTCGAAGCGGACGCAGGCGCCGGTGGTGAGGCTCCTCAGCCCTTCGTCGGGGAGGGTGCCGACCGGAATGACCACCTGGAGGTCTTGGAAGCAGGAGCCGTCGGAGAGCTGGACGAAGGAGACGCCCTTGCTGTCGCGCCGGGTCTTGACCCAGCCGTAGGCGCTCGCCTCGGTGCCGGGGGCGAGTTCGAACAGGTCGCGGACGTAGGTGCGGCGGTAGTCCATTGGGTGTTGCGGAGTGTACTTTTCGGGGCCGGAAAATATTTCCCTTTCGCAGGTTGGGGCTTTAGGCCCAACCGGCGAAAGGGATGGTTGACGCCGTTTTTCGGAAGAAGCGCACGGTCGCGAAGCGCGCGAAGACACGATGGGGATTCGTCTCCACGGCGACCGGTGGGCAAAAAGTCAACCACCACGCCCGCCTTAGGCCCAAATCGCTCAGAGCCGGTGTCGCAAATGGCGATCGTCCCCGTCCGGTTGAATCGCCTTGGGCGCCAGAGGCCCTCGCAACGACGCGCGCGGTCGTTGCCCCGCGGCCGCTTTCGGCCTCCCCGCCCTCAGCCTCCTAGCCCCGCACGGATAGACCACGCAGGCACGAGGAGACCCCTGCCCACGATGCGGCCCTCGGCGGTCTAGGGGCGTCTCACCGCGCCCTCTGCCAGACGGGGCCTTCGTCGGGACCCGAGACTCCCGGGCTCGCTGGGGAAAGCGGTCGCCCGCGCCCGCGCTCTAAAGTGGCTCCTTTCGCCGCACGGAGGCCTGTGCCACGACGCGGGGTTCCGGAAGAGATCGCCTAGACAGGAGAGGGGACCGCTTCGCGGCGCGGGCACGAACCCTCCCGCGACTACGGGAACCCGATCGTTCTGGGTCGACGCTCCACCCGTGGCGCGTCGGCCTTCGCCGGGGGTCTCCGACCCCCGGCTACCTTTTCCAGCCCGTGGAGGAAGTTGCGGGCACAACGGCAGGAGCTCGAGTCTACGGACGTCTCCCTCGATCCCATTCCCGCTCTGGGACATGAGCGACTGATGAGAGACCAGCCGAATCCTTGCCGCGCGCCGGCTCTTCAGGCTCGCCCCTCGTTTTGCCGAGATCGTCCAAGGCGTGGTCTGCATTGATCCGATCTGGCGCAACCTGCGAGGTTCGGGCCGCGCAACCGCCGACGTTCTCGGAAACAAGGCACTTTGCATTACAATGGAAGGCGAATGAAAAAGGCGTTCACCCTCATCGAGCTCCTCGTCGTGATCGCCATCGTCGCGATCCTCGCCGCCATCCTCTTCCCCGTGTTCGCCTCTGTCAAAGTGGCGGCGAAAGGCTCCGTGGCGGTTTCGAACGTCCACCAGATGGGCCTTGGGACGCTTCTCTATCAGGCCGACGCCGACGACCGGTTTCCGCTCACCGCCTACGGCTCCTACGCCACGGGGTACAAGCTCTGGCACGACATCCTCGACCCGTACATCAAGAACAAGGACGTGTGGCACTGTCCCGGCAGCAAGGTCAAGATCGTTGAGACGAGCGGTGCGATCACTTCGCACTGGGGCTACAACTTCCGCTACCTTACTGATTTCCAGCCCGACTTCTCGAACGCCAACACGGCCACCGCCTACAGCGCCACGGAGGCCGACAGGCCTTCGGAGACGATCGTGTTCGCCGCCGCAAGGGCGTCCGTCGAGAGGAGTTGGTGCGGCGACGACGGCAAGCTACTCCTGCCGCCGAGCTCGCCCAGCGGAGACTGCCTTGGCCGACCCGACCCGGTGATCCAGGAGACCGTCCCTGTCGCCTGGATCGACGGTCACGCGAAGCGTCTTGCCCTCGGGCGGTTCTACAAGGGACAGGAGCCAGCCGACCGATACTTCACGCTTCGCGCGCCGTGATGCCGCCTATCTCTTGATGGGCGGCTTTCCAGACGTCTTCTCCTTCGTCGCCGGCGTCTGGAAAGCGCCGGCAGGACGCGCGTACTTGGCGTCGATGGCGCCCGAGGACACGTTGGTGATCCACACGCGGTAGAGGGCGTTCGAAGCCGTGGTGCCGGAGTTCGGCTTGACCGGAAGCGGGTTCTGGGCCTCGATTCCGCCGTAGATGTAGCCGACGAGGCTCTTCGAGTTCGCCGGAAGTCTATCGAGCAGCACGATCCCGTTGCCGTCGATGGGTCCTCCAGGCGCCGGGTTGGGGAAGAACAGGGCGCCGGTGCCCCGAAGGTTGCTCGGCGGGCCACCGGCGGGGGGAGGATAGGCGGCGGCGATCGGCTTCGTCAGGATCCACTCCTGGCTCGAGCCGTCGCGCTTGCGCACGAAGGCGGTCACGTCTTCGATGAAAGGCAGGCCGTCGTTCCGGCCTTCCTTCGTGACCGTCGTGTAGACGCCCGCATGGGCGTAGGTTTGGTGGAAGAAGTAGTGGCCGATGCCGCCGAAGAAATTATGGTAGGTCGCCCGGTCGTTCGCCGAGTAGGCGACGACCATGGGGCACTCGTAGCTTCCAAACCGGGCTGAGACCGAGGCTTCGACGACGTTCCCTCCCGATAGGGTGGGAGCGACGTAGACGGGACGCGGGTAGGCACCGATGATCCCGGGAGGGAAGACTCCGCCGAACGCCGCGATGATCGAACTTTCGGTGGTGGGATCAACGCTGAGCACGGAGTTCCCGTCGCGCCGATGGAAGTCGGGGTTCGTCGCGATGGCTCCGTAGGTGAGCAGCTTCGTGAAAAGACTGTCCGTCTTGAAGGCCACGACCTGGCAGTTGTACGACTGCTGGAAGTTGCCCCCACCGAACGCTTCGTACATCCCGCTCGCCGTCTGCCCGAACATGAGGTAGAAGTTCCCTTTCGCCCGGAAGAGGTTCGCGCCGGTCACCGCGAGGCGCTCGTCGTCGAACCACTGGATCATGGGCGCGATGATCGCCGCCTTCTGCGCGTCGGTCTTGTTCGTCAGGAGGATGGTTTGGACCACGCTCGCCGCTTTGAACCGCAGGATCGTCCCGAAAGTCGCGTAGTTCGCGCGGGCCATGTCGGCCGTACCGGGGCCGTAGCCGCCGAGAAGGTAGAAATAGCCGTCGCTCGGGTCGTAGTAGCCCCCCGCGTTCGCGGACATCATGACTCGCGCGAGGTGCCAAGGCAGCGTCGTCACGTCGAACCCCGTCCACGTCCCCTGGGTGGGATCGATGACCATCATCGTCCTGTTGGGGCTGGGGAAGTTGTTCGCGTTGGTTTCGAATGTGTGGAGTCCCGCCAGGAGGGAACGGCCGCCGAGAACCAGCATCCGATTCGGGGCGATCATCGCGGCGGCGTACGAGTGGCAGCCGGGCAGCGGCTTGCTCGTCGGCGCGATCTCCTCGAACGTCAGCGTGTAGGGCAAAGCGTTCGGCGTGATCGGCGGGGCTTGGCCGTGGGCCGCGAGCGCGAGCGCGGCGAGCAGGCTCACTTGGATCCCTCTTCCGCGGCGGTCGATGGGGGATTCTGAGCGATCCAGTTCAGCACGGTTTCGATTTTGTTCGGAGAGAGGTCTCGGGTCAGGGGCATTTTGCGGGGATCGTCCTCGGGCATCCAGAGGTAGAGCGGAATCGAGCCTCCCGTAAGGGCAGGGCCGTCTTCGACCGGGATGGCCAGCGCAGGATAGCCGACCGCCCCGAAAGGCGGGTTCCAAGCGAAGACGGAAAAGGAGTGCCGATCGCTGAGCGTGATCTTTTCTCGCATCGCGGGGAAGAGCGCGTCGTAGCGGGCCATGATCGCCGCCACGTCGCTCCATGAGGGCTTCGCGATCGTCGGATAGCTTTCCCAAACGACGACCGAGAGCTGCTGCTCTTGAACCTGGAGCAACGAGGCGGTACGGTTTGGGTAGTAGAGGTTGACGAAGTAGAGCTGGCTGTCGAGGTACGTGGCGCGCGCGCCGGGGTCGCCCAGAACTTCGAGGGTGAGGGTCGCGATGCCCCGGGCGTCGGTCGGGGCGATCGTCGCCACCAGTTTCCCGTCGGCCGAGGGCATGTCGCCCCGATAGAACGACGGCACGGTCGCGCCGGGCGTGTCGCCGTGGACGCTCACGACCGTCGCCATCAGGGTCACGCCCTCCATAGGACGACCCCATCGGGTGAGGTGGACCTTCGACACGGAGGGCGCTCTTCGCTCGGGGTCGCTCGGCATTCGGCAGACGCGGGAATCGGCGGCCCACCAGATTCCGTCCCTTTTCTCGGTGAGGATGTCGACGGGGCCGATGTCCGTTCGGGAGGTGCGGAGTACGAGGGGGGACGTCAGCAGCATTCCGTACTGAACGTCGGTGAGGGGCAGTTCCGCGATGCCCGCGGTCGTGGCGTAGGCGAAGGCGTTGTAGGCCACGCTCCCGATGTTCCCGTCGACTCGCTGGACGATCGCCGAGAGCGTGCCGAGATCGACCGGCGGGCCGTTGACGGACTGCGTGGTGAGACTGGCCGCGAGGTCGATCACGAGGGTCTTTCGCGCGTCGTCGATCTTGAAAGGGGCGCCGTAGAACTTCGGATAGAACCAAGGGTCGGGCTTCTTCTTGGGGCGATCGGGGGCGGGGCGGGGGGTGAGCCACCGCGCGGCGGGCGTCTGGGCAGGCTCGAACTCGTCGCGCACCGGCCCGATCGCTCCGACCAGACGTCCAGTGAAGTACGAGGCGTTCGAACCGTCGAAATTCGCGTTCACGTAGGAGTCGAGAACGATCTTGATCGAAAGGTAGACGTATTCCGCGTCGGCGTAGGTCGCCTTCCGGAGCGCGTCGACGAGCGGCGAGACCGACGCCGGCCAGCAAGCGAGGGGGATCCGGATCTGGGACTGGAAGGTTCCGACCGCGTTCGAGTCGTCGCCGTAGCCCAAGTTGCCGCCTGAATCTCCCCATGCCCGGGTCGGCAGGACGCGGCCAAACCAAGTGCTGTTGAGCACGGGCGGCGGATAGACGTCGCCGGTGAGCGTCGCGTCGCCCACGGTCATCGTGACCTGAAGGCCGTAGATCGTCGAGACCGCCTGCTGGTAGACGTCGAGGTCGACGATCTTCGCGGGCGATACGGTCGGTCCCGGCTCGACCGCCGGGAGCGCCGTGTAGACGTCGGTGCTGGCGAACGCCACTCCGATCGCCGGGTCGCTGTCCGGGGCTTCGCCCGCCTCGTTCACGCCACCGACGACGTTGCAGCCCACGAGCTTGAAGTGGTGTTGTCCTTGGGGCGACTGCCAGGGCGAGGGCGGGCCGTTCTTCGGATTGTAATGGTTGGGATCGTTGTTGACGGTCGAAGGGTCGGTGTAGAACGACCCGCCCAGATACAGACGAGGCACGTCGAGGTAGCTCATTCGGGTTTGGTTTCCATGGTTTCTCGCAACGCGCGCGCGACGGCGTCGGGCAGGAGGGTAAAGCGCAGACGCAAGTTTGCCCCATTCGTCGGTTCTCCCGCCACGACCTTCGCGAAACCCACCTCGAGCAGGTCCAGACCCTCGATGGACGCGCGCAGGGTCACGTCGGTCATGGGTGGGGGGCAGGCGTCGGACTGGAGGACGGCCTCGGTCGCGGAGAGTCGCAGGACGCGCGCGGAAATCGGGTCGCCGAGCGCCTGCTTGTTCTTGAGCACGATCAGGCGCATCTCGACTCTGCCGCGAACGGGCGTCGTTTCGGACGAGACGACGGGCAACGAGAGGTTGAACTCTCCCGCGATGCCGTCGATCTCGTAGATCGCGACCTTTCCCGCCCCCTTGGGCTCGACCTCCATGCGGTCTCTCACCGAGACCGCGTCGCCGACGATCGTGCGCGTCCGCTCCGAGATCATCACCTGTCCTGCGGAGGTGTACGACTCGATACGGCAGGCGAGGTTCACCGCCATGCCGATCGCCGAGTACTTCGTTCGCTGGAGCGAGCCGATGTTGCCCACGACGACCGCGCCCGTGCAGACGCCCACGCCCATGCCCATCTCGGGCAGTCCCTCATCGACGTTCCGGCGGTTGGCCTTCCGCATCGCCTCTTGCATCGCGATCGCGCAGGCGACGCCCCGCGCGGCGTGGTCCTCGAGTTCGTTCGGCGCGCCGAACATCACGAGCATCCCGTCGCCCGTCAGCTCGTTCACCATGCCGCCGTACCGGGTCACGACCTCGGTCATCGCTTCGCAGTAGTTGTTCACAAGCCGGACGACCGACTCGGCGGGGAGAGTGCCGGTTTTGGCGGTGAAGCCTCGCATGTCGGACGAGAGGACGGTGATCTCACGCAGTTCGCCGCCCATCTGAAGTCCTTCGGGCTCCTCAAGGAGCCGATCGACCACATCGTCGGAGTTGTAGCGGCCAAAGATGCGCCGGATGAGATCGTTGCGCGAGCGCAGTTCCTCCGTTCGCTCGCGAACCTTCCCTTCGAGGGTCTCGTAGCTCAGGGCGTTCTCGATGGAGATCGCGAACTGGCCCGAGAGGAGCGTCAGAAGCTCTTGTCGGGCTTCGGTGAAGACATCGCCCGTGTGGCCGTTTTCGAGGTACAGCACCCCGCTCAGACCGCCTCGGTTGACGAGCGGCGCGCAAAGGAGCGAACGAGGAGCGCGCGCGCCCGTAAGGTGAGGGTCGGCGGCGAACCGTCCCGTCGCTCCGTTCAGCACCACGGTCTCGCGGCTCCGGACGACGTAGTTGACCACCGATCGCGCGATCGTGGGGTGGTCGGCGAGCGCCACGCCTTCCATGACCGTGGTGCCCGCGGGGGTACCCTCCGCCTGCACGACGTAGGCACCTCCTTGTGGAAGGAGGAGCAACCCTCGGTCGGCCCCGGCGTTCTCCATGACGATCTCCAAAAGCATCGCGAGCAGCGATGGAAGCCGGACCTCCGCCGCGATGGCGCGGGCCGACTTCAGCATCGACTCCACGTCGAGGTTCGACATCGGCTCGGTGGTCACGCCGACCGATCTCGTGCCCAAACCCTCGGGAGCGTTCGACGGCAGGTCGCAATGGCGGGCGGAAACCGCGTCGGCGACGGCGGCCGCTCCCCAACGGCGAAAAGCGTAGACGGCGTCGCGGGCGTAGAACCGGGCCGCGCGAGCGTGGCCGGTGGCGGCATGATGGCGCGCGGCCCTCTCTGCGGCCAGGGCCTCGACGTAGCCCATGCCGTACTTCGCGGCGAGTTCGATCGCCTCGTCGTAGAGCTTGGCCGTGTCCCGGCGGCCCATCGCGCGGGACGACTCGGCCCCCAGCAGCGCCGCCTTGGACGCGAAGTTCTCGGGGCAACGCCGCGCCCAACGGCGGAAGCGCATCGCCGCCCGGCGCAAGGTGCGCAGCCAAGCCCGGCGAGGCCCAGGGCGGCCCGAGGCAAGCAGGTCGCTCCCCAACAGTCCCGCGAGGAAGACGTGCTCGGCTGCGTGCTGCATGCCGAGAGAGTCCTTGAGGTAGCCCTCCGAACGGGACGCTGCTCGAACCGCCTCATCGAGATCTCCCCACAGAACCGCCGCGAGGAGCCGGTCGACCCAGTAGAAATGGGCGAAGTGCCGGGAGCCGTAGTCCTCGATCTCCCGCTCGAAGGCGACCTCGTCAAATTCCGAATCTCCAAAGCTCGTTCGTCCAAGGGTCGTCCCGCGCAGGTTCGCAGCAAGCTGCCGAAGGGCGAGAACCGTGCCGAGGTTCTCCGCGTTGCCCACGCTTCGGAGGAAGCCCAGGTATCGGTCGCACTCGGCGGTCACCTCGGGCAGGGAGACGCCGCGCATCAGGAGGCTCTGCGTCAGTCCGCTGCACGCGCAGCTCGCGTGGAACACGTCGCCTGACTCGATGCCCGCGACGTAGGCCGCGCGGAAATACGCCTCAGTGGTTTCCAGAGGGCGCATCCAGGAATGCGAAAAGTAGGCGTAGACGAAGTTGACCTCCGACCTTAGCCGCGCGCTATCGAAGCGTTCCTGGAGGGCGAGACAGAGCTTGCCCCATTCGAAGCCGCTCTCGTGTCTTCCCAGCACGCCGGATCGGAAGATCGGCCCCACGGGCAGGTACGCGACCGCGCAGTCCTCGAAGTTGCCGCTTTTGAGGCAGACTCGCACGAGCGCCGCCGCCCCCGCGACGCACAGTTCGGGCCGCACCTGATAGGCGGCCTTGAGGGAGGCCGTCGCGAGCCGACTGCCAACGAGGAGGCGCGCGTCGGACATCGCAGGAAGATCGACCAGGCTCGCCACCGTTTTCCCGCGCATCGCGGCTTCGATGGCTCCGAGGTCGCGCAGGAGGAGCGGCGGCGCGAAGCGAGCGGGCAGGCGCACACCGAAGCTTGCGGCACCCATCCGCCCCGTCTCGTAGGCCTGCGCGAACTCGGCGCGGTTCGTGAGGAAATGGACTTGGCTTTCAAAGACCTCGGCGCGCTCGCCATCCTCCCGCGCGAGGCTCAGGGCCTCTTCGTAGAGCCGCGCCGCCGACTCGTCGTCGCCCAGGTGATGGCTTCCGTGGGCCTGCTCCATCGCGACGCCGAATCTTAGACCGTCGGGCGCGTCGTCGGGAAGAAGTCGCGCGGCGGCCTTCGCGTGGCCTAAAGCCTGTGCGTAGGCCGTCGACCGTCGGGCCCGTTCGGCCGCCGCGAGGTTGAGGCGGGCAAGGTCGAGCCGCTCCGCGGGATCGTCGATGAGAGGCTCGGCCGCCTGAAGGTGGCCGAGCGCCTCGAAGAGGCGCCCTTTGTGCCCCTTTAGCCGCCGTCCAAGCCGGAGGCGGGTCGCCTGAACCTCCTTTTCTCCTAGCATCTCGAGCGCCGCGCTCTGTACGCGGTCGTGGCGGAACGCGTACTCGCCCGACGCGTCGGTCTGGAGCAATCCGGCCTCGACCGCCTCGTCCATGTACTCCTCAAGCTCCGCCGTCTCGCACCCCAGGATCTCGGCCACCACCTCGGTCGAGAACGCATGGCCTACGCAGGCCGCCCCCTTGAGCGCCCTGCGGGCTGGTTCGCGCAACCGTTCGATGCGGCCGAGCAAGAGGTCGACCACGTCGTCCGCGACGCCGCGTCGTTCGACACGGTCCAGATCGAGGGTCCAGGCGAGGCGCTGGGGATCGAGCCGAAGCTCGCCCTCCTCGTGCAACGCGAGCAGGAGCTGATTCACGAAAAACGGGTTGCCTCCCGTCGCGCGGCGCACGAGGTTCGCGAACGGACGCGCCGAGTCGACGTCGTCGCGCACCGCGTCGGCGACGAACCGCTCAAGAGGCGCTTCGGCCAGCGGCGACAGGGTGACGAGATCGAGAGGCCCCCCGCCCGCCTCCAAACGCTGGAGCATGACGGCAAGAGGATGGGAGAGAGGCACCTCATTGTCGCGGTACGCACCGACGAGGTGCAAGGAGCCCGTTCCCTCGGCGAGGGTCGCCTCGATCCAAGCGAGGGTGGCCGAGTCCGCCCATTGGAGATCGTCTAGGAAAAGGCAAAGCGGATGCTCCGGGGCGCAGAACGTCTTGACGAACGCTCCGAATGCGAGATTGAACCGATTGCGGGTTTCGCGCGCGGGAAGATCGGGAACGGGCGGCGTCTCCCCGATGAGCCGCTCCAGCTCGGGCACAACGTCCGCCACCAAGCGTCCGTTGGGTCCCAAGGCGTCCTGGAGGCGCGTTCGCCAGTCCGCCGCGCGCTCCTCGTCCTCCGTCATCACCTGCCGCACAAGGTCTCGGAACGCCTCGTGAAGGGAGGCGAACGGCACGTCGCGGTTGAGTGCGTCGAACTTGCCCGCCACAAAGAAGCCACCCCGTGCGACGACCCGCTCTTGGAGCGAGCGAACGAGGCGCGACTTCCCGACGCCGGGATAGCCGCCGATGAGGAGGAGCCTCGCGGCTTTCGAACTGCGCTCGAAAGACTCCACAAGGCGCGCGGCCTCTGCCTCGCGGCCGTAAAGGCCTTCGGGCAACCGGAAGATGGCCGAGACGTCGCGCGAGAGAAGCTCGAAGTCCAGCGGTTCGCCCGCTTTCAGACGCCTCTCCATCTCCTCTAGGTCTGCCCGCAGACCACTCGCGCTCTGGTAACGGTCCTCCGGACTCTTGGCGAGAAGCCGGCGCACGAGGGCGGAGAGGAGGGGTGGTACGGTTGGAACGAGGGCGTGGCAGGCAGGCGGCTCGTGCGCGAGGTGACGATGGATCAGCTCCAGCGGGTCCGCCGATGGGAAGGGGGATGTGCCGGTGACGAGGTGGTGCAACACCGCGCCGAGGGAGTAGAGGTCGGCTCGGTAGTCGACGAGTCTGTTGAGGCGGCCCGTCGCTTCGGGCGCGATGTAGGCGAGGGTGCCCCGCAACCCGCCTGGATCGCGGGTGGCGGCCACTCGCCGTGCGACGATCGCGGCGTTGTCGAAATCGATGAGCCGGACCATGCCCGTCTTTGGCTGGACGATGGCATTCGCCGTGGACACGTCGCGATGCACGATCCCCTTCGCATGGATGGCCTCCAGGGCCTCCGCGAGTCCCCGCGCGATCCGAAGCGCCTCGGCGACCGGCAGGGGCTTTCCATCGATGTGCTCGGCGAGCGTTATCCCTGGAACGTGCTCCAGCACGAGCGCGAGGCTTGCCCCCATCGTCCGCAGGGCAAGGGGTCGTACCACGCCAGGATGGTCGACAGCCGCAAGGAGATCGTGCTCCAGCCTCAGGCGGCGTAGGTCGTCTTCGGTGGGGTAGTCGCTTGCCGGAAGCTTCAGGACGACCCGGCGCCGGTCGTGGGGGTCGGTGGCGGGCAGGACGCGCGAGCGAGAGCCTCGGTAGCCCCGTTCGGCCACCTCATAGCCTGCGATCGTTCCGCCCTCGGTCGTCCGGGTGTTGTCCACTCCCCTCACTGTCGAAGAGGTTAACATATACCTCGTGTGCCAAGACAGTGAAAATGAGGGTATTTTCCTCATTCAAACGATTAAGAGCATCTAACAAACCCCTTCCGTACGTTCGCGCAAGGGCTGGCCACTCTTTCGACCCATCCGCCCCGGGTTCGACCGCTCCCTCACCCCCTTCCACCTGGGGCGCGCCGGAGCGCATCCCTCTCACCTCCTCTCTC
>CAXTOO010000103.1:0-12117 GCA_964245875.1 uncultured Fimbriimonas sp.
GTAGATAGGGTCAACGCGGCTGCTCCGTCTTGCCGTGCTCGCAAAAAAGTTGGCGGCACGTTTTGACTCGAACTCTTTCGACTCGTTGTCGCGGTAAGCGACGAATCGGATCGCGTCCACCTTGGTTTGGCGGGGCCTGCCCACCCTAGTAGTCTACTGTCCTTAGGGGACAGATTGGGGACAGATATTCGGCTATAATCTGGGGACAGATTGCTCTAGGATCCACACTTTAGGTTCCCTGAGCCTTCTAAACTGGTTGCCCGACTAGGATTCGAACCTAGATTCACAGATTCAAAGTCTGTTGTCCTGCCATTGGACGATCAGGCAATGCGATGTCTATTATGACGCCGTCAGCGCGGGTCTGTGACGCCCACTTGGGCGCACATCTCCAAGAGCGGGCAGAGGGAGCATCTGGGCTTGCGGCCGGTGCAGATCCACTTGCCGAAGGGCACGAGGCGCTCGTTGATCTCGACCCAATAGGAGTGGGGAAGCCAAGCTTCGAGCTGCGCGAGGGTCGTCTCGGGCGTGGGCGCTTCGACGACGCCCCAGCGGTTGGTGACCCGGTGGACGTGGACGTCGACCGCGATGGCCGGGATGCCCCGCGCGACGCCGAGGGTGAGGTTGGCGCACTTCGGGCCGACGCCCTTGAGCGAGGTGAGGACCGCGAAGTCGGCGGGCAGCTCGCCGCCGAACTCCTCGGCGGTGCGGCGGGCGATCTCGCGGATCTGGGTGGCCTTGGCGGGCGCGAAGGCGACGGCGGCGATTCGGTCCAGAATCGCCTCGACCGGCAGGGAGGCGATCTCGGCGGGGAGTCGGGCGACCTCGAACAGCCGGAGGGCGGCGGGACCGGAGACCTCGTCCAGGGTCCGGATCGAGAGGATGCAGGAGACCAGCTGCTCGAAGACGCTCGTGTAGCCCGCGTCCCGCAGGGCGAACATCTCGGCCTTCGGAAGCGGCCCGGTGGCCTCGCGGAGGCGGTGGAACGCCTCGCCGACGTCGAAGGGACGCTTGGTCACGGGCTTTTGACGACGGAAAGCCCCGGCAGGATGCCGGGGCGACGAGGAGCCGGAGATGCCGCCTAGAAGGCGGCACCACCGGGGCGCTGCTGGCGCACCTGCCTGAGCTCGGCGCCGCCGAGGGCCTTGAGCTTGGCCTTCTGGTCGTCGGTGAGCACCTTTTCGACCTCGGTCTTCATGGTCTCCTGCATCTTCGTCATCGTCGCGGCCATGGCCTCGCGGTCGCCCGCAGCGTCCTGCATGGCGCTGCGCGTGGCCGTGCGCTGCTGGGTTTGGAGGGTCGCGAGCTTGGTCTTCTGGTCCTCGGTCAAGCCGAGGCTCGCCTGAACGTCCGGGGCGAAGACGGCGCTCGGACCGCCCCACTGGATGCGAAGCTCCTCGAGTCGCTTCTCCTGATCGGGGGTGAGGATGGCGGAGGTCGCGGCCTTGTCTTCCGCGAACTGCTTCGTCAGCTCCTCGGAGGTCGGGGGGGTGTAGCCGCCGCCACCGCCCCCGCCCTGGGCGCGCTGCGGACGGGGAAGCTCCTCGATCTTGGCCTTCTCGTCGTCGGTGACCTTGAGCTCTTCCTGAACCTGGGGGTTGCGCAGGAGCTGCGTGAGACGCTGGACGCCCTGCTGGCCGCGGCCACCCTGGCGGCGTCCTCCGCCCTGTTGGGCCGAACCGATGCTTGCGAGGGCCATCATGGCCACCACGACCAGCGAAACTTTGAGCTTCATAGCAAGGGGTATTACGCAGGAAACTCCCCGAAGTTCTCCCGCACCGTGAGTTTTTTGCGGCACGGCAGGAGTTTTCGACCCGCGTTTTTCCCATTTCGTTTTGGTGCCGAATCGGTTGGGGAGAAGGCCCCATTTCAGTGGGAGGATGGTTGACTTTTCCTCGGGCCGGAACACGAAGGCGGGAAGGAGAAACGAGGACGCTTCAGGGTCGATTCTGCGGCTTGTCTGGCGCTGCTTTCTGGAGTGGTGTGCGGTACTGCGATGCGCGGCCAGGGGCGCTTTCGTCAACCATGAGGCGACAATCCCCACCGGGACGGTCGGAGCACAGGTGTCGCACAAAGTTGCGAAGGGCGTTTCGGGGGAGGGCGGTCTTTCGGGGGGTACCTTTTTTGTCGAGGTGTCCGAACATGTTGCCGCCAACTCGGGTCCTTCCAGTAGGGCAATGAAGCTTGACGATTCTCTTCAGAACGGTCTCCACGACGGGCGGCCCGCGTCCGCGGCTCCGGCCCACCCGGAGGAGTTCGACCGGCTCGCGTCGGTGTGCGGGCTGACGGTCTTCGAGCAGGGCTTCGATCCGACCTTGGACGAGGTGGCGCGGCAGGCGGCGGCCTTGTGCAGCGCCCCGTACGGGCTGGTGACCCTCGTCCGGGAGCACGAGCAGGTCTTTCTAGGCCGAGCGGGGATCGACGGCCGATTGACGCCGCGGGACGAGGCGATCTGCGCCCACACGATCCTCCAGGACGAGACGTTCGTGGTGGACGACCTGCTCCTGGACGCGCGGTTCGCGGGCCTGCCGATCGCGACGAGGCCACCCTTCGTGCGGTTCTACGCGGGCGCGCCGATCCGGGATCGGCGCGGGCTGCCGCTGGGAAGCCTGTGTGTGCTGGACACGAAGCCGCACGCGTTGGAGTCGCGGCGGCTGCTCACGCTGATGCGGCTCGCGGCGTTGGCGGGGGTGGTGCTGGAAACCCGGCGGCTCGTGGTGGAGATGCTGGGGCCGCGTCCGCACGCGTCCCAGATCGACGCGGCGCTGGCGCGATTGGACGGGGTGCTCGCGCCCTTGCCGTCGGCGTTCAACGGACTCCGGGAGGCGTAGTTTCGGTCGGAACTCCGGCCCCGGTCCATCGCGTAGGCTTAGCGTTCCATGCAGAGCCTTTCGGGGGGAGATTAGCCCGTTGCTACACTGGGCAGGCGTGTTGGTGGCGTTCGGGGTCGGGGCGTTCGGGTTGCTGGAGCTCCGCGCGGGCGCGGGCAGCGACGCGATCGGATGGACGATCCTGATCGGGTCGCTGTCGCTGGGGGCGGCGATGGGGTTCACGCACTGGCTGTGCAAGCGGAACCGCTGGCGGTGATGGCGATCCATCCGGGCGTACAATGGGGATAGGATGGCGACCGTTCCGCAGGAGAGTCTAAAGCGTTGGACCATCGACGAGGTGATTCGCTTGGTCGACTCGGGAGCGCTGGAGCGGCCCGAACGGCTGGAGCTCGTTGACGGGTACATCCTAGAGAAGATGGGGCAGAACGAACCGCACGCCGTGAGTGTCACCCTGCTTCTCGAAGCTCTCCGGGCGGTGTTCGACGGAGTCGCGACGGTGACGGCCGGGGTTCCGCTGGCGCTCACGGAGCGGGACGAGCCTGAACCGGACGCGATGGTGGTGGTGCCGGGCCTGCGGCGCAAGGCGCGGGCAGAGGACGTCCGGCTTGTGGCGGAGGTTTCGGAGAGTTCCCTGCGTACGGATCGCACGACGAAGGCGGCGCTGTACGCTCGGCACGGCATCGCCGAGTACCTGATCCTCGACGTGGTAGGACGGCGGCTTGAGGTACGACGTGGTCCGGACGGCGAGGGATGGCGCGAGACGTTCGTGCTGGGCGAGGGCGAGGCGTTCAGGCCTTCGGGGGCGAGCGGCTCGGTGTCGGTGCGCGATCTATTTGGGGATTAGGTCGGTTCGTTTTGGGCCTGGGCGGGCAGGAGGCACGACCACCCCCTCAACCGGGTAGGGGACGCCAGAGGATGTCTGCACGTCGGTCTTTGCGTCGCCTCCTGCGGCGGACCCCTTCATGCCTGAGCGGAGCCACCCTTGCGCTCGACAGGGAGCACGATGGTCTGGAGACCATCGCCACGCAAGGGGAACCCTCTCCGGAGCTCTACATCATTTGGTAGGGGTCGACGTCGAGGGTGAGGAGGACGCCGTCCGGGGCGAGGTCCTTGAGGGCGGCGGCGAGGGGCTTGGGAGAGGCGGCGGGGTCGAGCTTGACGAGGACGTGGTGGCGCCAACGCCCCACCGCCCGCTCGACGGCGCAGGCGACGGGACCGAGGACCTCTGCGCCCTCGACACCGCGCAGGCGCTTGGCCGCCTCGGCGACGGCTGCGACCACGGCGTCGCGGTTCTCGCCGGAGGCGACGACGTTCACGAGGCGGCGGAAGGGGGGATAGCCCGCCTCGTCGCGCTCGGCGCGGAGGTTCTCGTAGTAGCCCACGTAGTCGTGGCGGCGGGCGTGCTCGATGGCGGGGTGGCCGGGGTTGAAGGTCTGGACGACGACGACGCCGGGGCGGCGTCCGCGGCCCGCGCGGCCCGCGACCTGGCTCACGAGCTGGAAGGTGCGCTCGCCCGCGCGGAAGTCGGGCATGTTGAGGGAGAGGTCGGCGGCGACGACGCCGACGAGGGTGACGTTGGGAAAGTCGAGGCCCTTGGCGACCATCTGGGTACCGACGAGGATGCCGGTGTCGCCGGCGCGGAAGGCGGCGAGGGTCTCCTCCAGGGCGCCCTTGCGGCGGGTGACGTCGCGGTCGAGGCGAGCGACCTTGGTGTTCGGGAACTCCGCCGCGACGGCCTCCTCGATCTTCTCGGTGCCGATGCCGAAGGGGGCGATGCGGACGCCGAGGCAGCTGGGGCAGCACTCCGGCGGGGTCTCGTGGTGGCCGCAGTGGTGGCAGCGGAGGCGGCGGTCCTTGCGGTGAAAGGCGAGGGAGACGCTGCAGTTGGGACAGCCGAACTGGTGGCCGCAGTCGCGGCAGACGAGGAAGGGGGCGTAGGCGCGGCGGTTGAGGAAGAGGATGGCCTGCTCTCCTCGCTCCAAGGTGCCGACCATGCGCTCGCGGAGGTCGTCGCAGAGGATGCTGGGGCGGCCCTCGCGATACCCTTCCGTGAGGTCGCGGACGAACACCTCGGGGAGCTTGGCCTCGGCGGCGCGCTCGGGAAGGGAAAGGAGGGTGAGGACGTCCCGCTCGCTCTCCGCATAGCTCTCGACGCTGGGGGTGGCAGAGCCGAGGACAACGGGGCAGGCGTGGAGCCTTCCGAGGGCGAGGGCGACGCGCTTGGCGTGGTAGCGGGGGGCGGTCTCCTGCTTGTAGGACTGCTCGTGCTCCTCGTCGACGACGACGAGGCCGACGTCGGACAGGGGGGCAAACAGGGCGGAGCGGGCGCCGAGGACGATGGAGACCTCGCCGCTCTGGACGCGCCGCCATGTGGCGAGGCGCTCGGCGTCGGCGAGGTCGGAGTGGAGGATGGCGACCTTTGCGCCGAAGCGCTCTCTCAATCGGCTGATCGCCTGGGCGGCGAGGGCGATCTCGGGGACGACGTAGAGGACCTGCCGTCCCATGCGCAGGGCCTCGGCGGCGGCTCTTAAATAGACTTCCGTTTTTCCGCTGCCGGTGACGCCGAAGAGAAGAAAGTCGCGGCTTTCTCGCGTTCTGATGGACTCGACGACGGCGTCGATGGCGAGGGCCTGGGCGCGGTTGGGGGTGGGCGGGGTTGTGGGTTGTCCGTCGTTGGTCTCTTCGGCTCGTTCGAGGAGAGCGTGGTCGACGAGGGCCTTGAGGGTGGCGTCGGTGACGCCGGCCATCGCCTTGATCTCGCCCGCGGTGAGGCCGATGTGCTCGGCCTCCTGCATCTTCATGAGGACGAGGGCCTGGGCGGGCTTGCGCCGTCCCTCCTTCTTCAGGAAGGCTTCGACCCGCGCACCGTCGGCGGTGAGGCGCAGGACGTCGGGGGCCTTGCGGCGCTCGGCGGCGTCCTGGAGGCGGAGGGTGTGGCGGACGAGGCCGAGCTTGCGGAGGCTCTTGAGGGCGCGGGCGACGCCGGGCTCGAGCTTCTTGCCCTTGGTCTCCTTGCGAGGGCCGGTCTCGCGCAGGGTGCGGAGGGTCTCGCGTTCGAGGGGGGTGAGGTCGGCGGGCGTCGTTCCAGGGGTGGCCTCCCAGTGGGCGACGAGGCGCTCGCGGACGCCGGGCGGGGTGGCGGCGGAGAGGGCGACGGGCAGAGGGGAGAGGGTCTCGTCGGCGACCTCGCGGCAGAGCTGGACGAGGGGCTTGGGGAGCTTCAATCCCTCGACGCGGCCCGCGACGGCCTTGAGCTTGAAGGGGAGGTCGTCCTCCTCGACGGTGCGCTCGGCGACGACGAAGCCAAGGGCGATTCGCGGGCCGAGGGGCACGAAGACGGCCTCGCCGACGCCCAGCCCGGGCGCGCCGCGGTAGGTGTAGACCGCCTCGGCCCCGCCGTTGCGCGGGTCGAGGGCGACGTCGACGACGCGGGTCACGCCTCTACGCCGCGGCCTTGACGAGACCGGCCTGGGCGCTGGGCGGCGGAATGGGGTCGCCGTCCTCGCGCATCCCTGCGAGGTGGAGGGCGATCGCCTCCTGAATTCCGATCTCGCAGGCCTCGCGGGAGGGTCCGGTGGTGACGCAGCCCGGAAGATCGGGAACGTAGGCGCCCCAGCTTTTCGGGGTTCGTTCGTAGACAACGAGATATTCGTTCATCGCTTCCAACCTGCCTGCCGCTTGATACTGGCTTCGAGCCCGGCGGGAGTTCGTCACCGAAATGGCCGGGAACGGTACGCGCCCTGGCTTATCCGGGTGCTTGAACTGCCGGTGGCTTCCTACCGTGTTCACGAGCGACCAACCGTCCTTGTTCAGACGCCGAATCATGTCGCGAACGGTGATCGGCACCGTTTATCCTACTCCAAGGCCACTTTTCTAAGGTTCTGCGTGAACGTGCAGGGACGGGACTCGGCGACCTTGACGAAGCCGATGCGTTGGAGGGTCGGGAGGCTCGTCGGCATGGCGTCGACCTGGAGGTAGCGGGCGCCCCGCGCGGCGGCGACATGGGCGCGGGCGGCGACGACCGCCCGGTAGAGGCCGTGGCCACGGAACTCCGGGCGGGTGCCGCCGCCGTACAGCCCGGCGAACCGGCTTTCGGGGTGGGTGTAGAGCCTTCCGACGGCGGCGGGAAGGCCGTCGAGGTAGGCCACGAAGGCCTGGTGGCTCTCGTCGGTTTCGGCCAAGTCCCTGGCGAGGGCGGCAGTCGTAGACGCGTGGTCCTTGCCGAAGGCGGCCTCGGCGGTGAGCCGGTAGTCGTCCAGGTTCGCGAGGGTGACGGGACGGACGTCCAGGTCGGACGCAAAGGGTTCGAGGCCTTGGGCAAGGTCGTAGACGACGAGGGCCTCGGGTTTGCCGATCTCGAAGCCCGCTCTGGCGAGGCGTTCGATCAGGTCCGGCGGGCGGTCGAAGGAGAAGGCCTTCCACTCGAAGGGCTTCCCGCGCGCGATCTCCTCCTGAATGGCAATGTCGGCGCTCGCCTCATCGAGCGCGTGGGCGGTGACGGTGGTCTCCTCACCATGCGAGCGGCGGGTGAAGCGGGGCAACGTCTCCAGGGTCTCGCCGGGCCAGAGGACGGTGCGAAGCTCGTGGCGGAAGGCTGCGAGGATTGGGAGGGGGTTCATATGGCTTTGAACCCCCTCCCCCACGGTTTCCCCTTTCGCTCGTGCCTCGTTTCAAGGGGAACCATCTTTTGGCTTTACCGCACGACGCTGACCTTGGGGTCGAGGGTGCGGTCGATGCGCATCAGGCACTCCTGGAGGTGCGGCTTCGTGTACTCCGGCGCGGCCGTCGGGACGGCGGCGGCGATGCGGTTGCGAAGGCTCTTCAGGTTCGCGATCGCGAGGGTCTTCGCGTCGGCCGGAGCGCGCGTCTGGCCGAGCGCAAGGGCGCAGAGGGCGTCGAGATGGGCGCGCTGGAGCTCGCGCCGCATGTCCGAAATCGGCTTCTTGGCGGCCACCTCGGACCAGACCGTGTCGTTCGCGGTGCGGAACAGCTCGGCCATGGTGAGGGTGTCGCCCTTGGGACCGACCTTGAACTCGTTGTTCTGCATCCGGTCGAGCACGTCCGGGCTGAAGGTCGAGAGCACGGCCGCCCGCTGGAGGTTCACGATGCGGTCGCGCATCGGGAAGAGGCGCGCGCGTCCGTCGGCCTCGTTCATCGGAGCGTTCGGGTTGAACGAGAGACGGGCGATGTCCTCGCGCTTGAGGTCGAGCGCGCCGTCGGCGAGAAGGCTGGACACGAGCAGGCGCAGGGCGCGACGCTGCTGGGCGGAGGCGACGGCGCTGTAGGGGGCAGCGGCGCCGGCGTCGCCGATGAAGCCGGAGCCGAGCCGGCCCGCGCCGAGGTAGTTCGTCGCGCTGAAGGCCGCTTGGAGCTGGGTGTTAAGGCCCCTCATGTACGACTGGGTGAACTCGTAGTAGCTCGATCCGGGCACCAGCTTGCGACGGGCGATGGCGCGCATCTTGCGACCGAGGTCGCCGAGCCTCTCTAGCCGGTCGATCGGCTCCTTGCCGAGGTCGAAGCTCTCGACGTACGGGTCGAAGTCGTCGGCGGACTTGTCGCTCTGGTACTGGTGGCCGTTGACGCCGCTCATCTTCGCGATCAAGCGGAGCATGGGCACCTCGCCCGCCGTGGTCGCGCCGGGATAGACGTGGTAGCCGTAGTCGATCGCCCAAAGGTCGTAGTCGCCGACTCGCTGCGAGTAGTAGTCGACCCCCTTCTTGCCGATCGCGAACACGTTGTAGGGGTTGTAGTCCATCACCGTGCCGCCGATGCCGTGGGCGGCGACGATGGCGGGGTCGGACAGCTGCGCGGGGCCGAACTGGGTGCTCGCCGCGAAGTTGTGGCGCAGGCCCATGCAGTGTCCCATCTCGTGCGCCACGGTCTCGGTGACGTACTCGTCGATAAACTTCTTGCGCTCCTCCGGAGCCATCGTGGGGTTCATTGCCTCGATCGCCTCCAGGCCGTTCGAGTGGTCCATCGCGCCCGCCTGGGTCAGATCGCACAGGCGCGGGTCGGACTTCTTCGCGACCGCGCCGATCTCGCGCGGGTGGGCGTAGGAGCCGGGATCGAGGACGTGGTCGAAGTCGGCGTGGGCGCCGGCGGCGAAGACGCCGTCCATGTTCAGCGAGGCGTTGAGGATCTCGCCGGTCAGAGGATTCGCGCGGAACAGCGCGATGGCGAACGGCATGCCGGTGGTCCAGCGGATCACGTTGTAGCGCAGGTCGGCGATGTCCCAGTCGGCGTCGTCGGGCATCTGCTTCACGACGATGGCGTCCTTGAAGCCGACCTTCTCGAACGCCTCGTTGTACATCAGCGCGCCCTTCCGAACGGCCTCCCGGTACTCCTTGGGCGTAGCGTTGTCGATCCAGAAGACGATGGGCTTTACCGGCTCGGACACGGCGGCGCCCGGGTCCTTCTTGACGAGGTTCCAGCGCTGGATGAGGTTGACGTTGGGATCGACCTTGCTCTGGTCGGTGAGGTCGTCGTAGCTTACGGTGAAGTACCCGACGCGCGGGTCGCCGAGGCGGGGCGTGTAGCCCGTCTCAGGTAGCTGGGAAAGGTTGAAGGAGACGGCCCAAGGCACGGCCTTGGGTCCGAGGGGCATGCCCGCCCGATTAAGGGTATAGACCGTGCGAACGACGACGTTGTCCGGGAAGCTCTTGACGGTGTCGACGCTGCTCGTGAAGGGGCTGAGCATGTAGCCACCGAACGGAGGCTGCGACAGCGCCTGGGAGATCTCGCCCACGTCGGACTTGAAGTAGTTCGATACATCGATGAGGACGCTCTTGCGCTCGGGCTGGCGCGCCTTGATGTCGAAGTTCTCGAGGATGCCGTCGGGGAACGAGCGCTTGATCGTGCGCATCGACTCGGGGTTGTCTGCCCGGTGCGAGAGATTCGGCTGGATCATCTGGAGCTTGGTGTCTCCCTTCATCTCGAATCGAACCGGAAGGTCGGCGAGGGGCATTCCGTGGAACACGCCTGAGGCCAGCGTGTCGCCTAGGCCGCTGGCCGACGTGACCTGGAGGAGCATCAGCTTGCCGAGCTTGGCCTCGGGGATCTCGAAGAGGATCGTGTCGGTGCCGCCCTTCGTCTGGCGGTAGACCGTGACGAGACCCTCCTGCTTGACGAACTCCTTGGTGATGTCGTCGATGGTCTTGGGCTTCTCGGGCTCCGGCTTCTTGGGCTCGGGCGCAGGAGCCGTCGCAACGGGCTTGGCGGGCGCCGCGGGGGGCGCCGTCACAGGCGGCGTGGTCTGGGCGTGGCCCAGAGCGGCGGTGGCGGCGAGCGCGGCCAGGAGCGCGTGACGGGAGAGCATCGCCTCACATTGTATTGGCCAAAGCACCGTGTCGGGCCGAAAGTCCCTCTTGCAGACACGAAATGCGCAAGAGCTTTGTGGCGTGGGCGTCCCGACTGCGTCGTTCCGAGCCAAGTCGTAATCCGTCGCATGGATGCTCCACCCCCAACCCTCTCCTCATTTCCTCGCGTTGACAGGCAAGCGGCGTCCGATGCCTTCGCGCCGCAGGAAACAAGGAGGGGGCATCGGAAAGGCCACAATAGGCCCGCGATGCTCGAAGAGATTCTCAAACGCGCGCTGCTCGCGCGGGTGTACGACGTCGCCCGGGAAACGCCCGTCGAAGCCATGCCACGGCTGGCGGCGCGGCTGGGGGGCGGCGTCTGGATCAAGCGGGAGGACGAGCAGCCGGTGTTCTCGTTCAAGATCCGCGGGGCGTACAACAAGGTCGCGTCGCTCTCCGGCGAGCAGCGGGCCCGGGGCGTCATCTGCGCGTCGGCGGGGAACCACGCGCAGGGCATGGCCCTGGCGGCGCAGCGGCTGGGCTGCCGCGCGGTGGTCGTCATGCCCCGCACCACGCCCGCGATCAAGGTCGAGGCCGTGCGCGCGTTCGGCGCGGAGGTGGAGCTCTTCGGCGACGACTTCGACGCCGCGGCGCAACGCGCCCTGGTCGTGGCGAGCTTCGAAAAACTCAGCCTCGTGCATCCGTACGACGACCCGGACGTGATCGCGGGGCAGGCGACGGTCGGACTGGAGATCCTCCGACAGCATCCGGGACCCCTCGACGCGGTGTTCGTCGCGGTGGGCGGCGGCGGGCTGATCGCCGGCGTCGGCGCGGTGATCAAGGCCTTGAGGCCCGAGGTCAAGGTCGTCTGCGTGGAGGCCCAGGACTCGGCGTCGATGACCGCCTCGCTGGAAGCCGGGAAGCCGGTGACCCTCGACCGGGTCGGTCGGTTCGCCGACGGCGTGGCCGTGCGGTGCCCCGGCGCGCGACCCTTCCGGATCGCCCAGCGGGTGGTGGACGAGTGCGTCACCGTCTCGAACGACGCGATCTGCGCCGCGATCAAGGACGTGTTCGAGGACCGGCGGGCGATCCTCGAACCCGCCGGCGCCCTCTCGGTGGCGGGGCTGAAGGCGTACGCGGAAAGCCACGGGCCGGGCGAGTACCTCGCCATCGCCTGCGGCGCGAACCTGAACTTCGACTCCCTGCGCCACGTGAGCGAGCGGGCGGAGATCGGCGAGCGGCGGGAGACGGTGTTCGCGGCGGCGATCCCCGAGCGTCCGGGCGCGTTCCGCGCGTTCTGCGCCGCGCTGGGTCCGCTGGCGGTGACGGAGTTCAACTACCGCCTCGCCCCCGGCGACGCCGCGCACGTCTTCGTGGGCGTCCGGACGGACGACGGCGCGGCGGTCTTGGCCGCCCTGGGCGAGGCGGGCTACGAGGCGACCGACCTCACCGACAACGAGATGGCGAAGCTCCACGTCCGGCACATGGTGGGCGGCCGCGCCCCCGTGGACGGCGAGCGGCTGGTCGCGTTCGAGTTTCCCGAGCGGACGGGGGCGCTCGGCGGCTTCCTGGGCGCGATGGCGCACCCCTGGAACATCAGCCTCTTCCACTACCGGAACCACGGCTCGGACGTGGGCCGGGTCCTGGTGGGCATCCAGGTTCCGCCGGAGGACGAGGGCGAGTTCGGGCGTTTCCTCGCCCGACTCGGCTTCGCGTGGACCGAGGTGACGGACGACCCGGCGTGTCGGCTGTTCCTGCGATAGGATGTCGCGGCCACTCCCGCCACCCCTGGCTCGTCGGGTGCCCGCGGCCCGCGCGGCGGGATCCGCCCGCCCGACAA
The DNA here is from genome assembly GCA_964245875.1 of uncultured Fimbriimonas sp. Classification (GTDB taxonomy): domain Bacteria; phylum Armatimonadota; class Fimbriimonadia; order Fimbriimonadales; family Fimbriimonadaceae; genus Fimbriimonas. The sequence goes on from CAXTOO010000103.1 coordinate 11,964, forward strand.
AAGAAGGCCGACGCACCGCCGACCCGCCGGACGTGGTTGACTTTTTCCCGCGGGCGGGCGGTGGAAGAGCGACCCTCGCCTCCGTGCCCTCCGCGCCCCCCGTGTCCTCTGCGGTGGAAAACCCGTCAACCACCCTCCGCGCAGGTTGGGCCTA